>CAZVXU010000041.1:0-17333 GCA_964631585.1 uncultured Spirochaetaceae bacterium
GCTTGCTTTCGGGGACGAAGTACGGCTTGCGGATGATCCGCTCGATGTTGATGTCCTGCCGAGAGGTCAGGTACTTGATGAGGTCCTTGGCATAGAGAATCCCGACGACGTTATCGATGGTATCCTTGTACACCGGAAACCGGGAGAAACCGCGGCCGTCAATGGTCTCGATCAGCTCCTTCGTGGAGTATTCGAGACCGATGAAGGCGGTGTCGATTCGCGGCACCATGACCTCCTTGACGGTCTTCTCCGAGAGACGCAACACACCGCGGATCATGTCCTGCTTCTCCAGTGTCAGATGATTACCCTCTTCGTTCTTCTCTTCTCCGCTGAAGAGCCTGCGAATGAACTTGAGGTTTTTCAAAATAGGTGTTCCTCCGTTAACTGACTCAGAAGGCCCTCCTGTATGCCCGTCATTTCGCCGTCGTCGTGCTTCTCGCCGTGATCGTGTCCTGCCAGATGCAGGATGCCGTGTATCAGTAGCCGTTTCAGTTCCTCCTCGAGCTCAACTTCGTATTCCGCCGCCTGGCGGTACAATGTGTCAAGGGATATGACGATGTCGCCGGCCGCCACCGGCCCCTCCTCTCCGGCGGGAGACGGCAGCGGATGGTCCGCGCCCGGCCCCTCGGTTTGAGAGAAACTCAGGACGTCGGTCGGCGCGTCAATACCCCGATACTCTGCGTTGAGGTTCCGGATGAAGGTGTCGTCACAGAACAGAATCGACAACTCCCACCCGCTGATTTCCAGCCGCTCGAGCACTCGTTTGACGAAGCCCTCGACGGCCGGGAGCCACGACGGGGGCTCCACCGATTCGGAGGAGATGTCGACGCTGTTTGCCGGTGTGTTTGTGGTCATGACGTGGTCGTTAAACACACGGGCGTTAGTGGACCTCCGCCTCGTATGCCTCGATGATCTTCTTCACGAGGGCATTTCGCACCACGTCACGTGACGTGAAATAGCTGAAATGAATCTCGGGGATAGTGCCGAGAAGCTTCATGGCGTGGAGGAGCCCTGATTTTCGTCGGTCGGGTAGATCGACCTGTGTGATGTCCCCCGTTATGACCGCCCTGGAACCCTCGCCGATGCGCGTGAGGAACATCTTCATCTGCTCCTGGGTGGTGTTCTGCGCCTCGTCGAGAATGATGTAGCAGTCGTTCAGGCTGCGGCCCCGCATGTATGCCAGTGGCGCGATCTCTATGACACGATCGTCCTCGAGCTTCTGAATGGTCTCACCGGGGGCAAGGCTCTCCATCGCGTCGTAGAGCGGCTTCAGGTAGGGATTTATCTTTTGCGCGAGATCTCCCGGCAGGAAGCCGAGTCGCTCTCCCGCCTCGACTACCGGACGGGTGAGAATGAGTTTGCGCTTCCGGCGCGAGAGCACCTCGCGCAGCGCGTGTGCCACCGCAAGATATGTCTTTCCGGTCCCGGCCGGTCCGATACCGAAAACCATGTCGTAATCCGCCATCGCGCTGATGTAGACCGCCTGGGCGTAGCTTCGGGGGAACACCTGCGCGCCGGTCGCGGTGATATTGATGCTGGTGTTCTTGAACTCCTGCCGCTGCTCTTCGGTATTCTGGGTGAGCGAGTCGTAGACCGCCCGAATGAGATCGGGGTTCGGCGACTGGCCCATGTTCACATGTTCCTCGAGCTCGCCGAGCATGCTCGACAGCAGATCCTGTGTCTCAGCGTCGTCAGTCTCAACGAACAGCTCGTTGCCTCGTGAGAGGATACGCGCGTCCAGCAGCTCTTCCATCACTCGCAGATTACTGTCGTTCGCGCCGCAGACTTCACTCAGCACGTGCGGACTCTCGAGCACCACGGCCGCATTCCGACTCAATACAACTTCTCCTTCACGCGAAAAAGTATAGATTCACCCGCATGGGCGGTCAAGAGGCGCACCGCTGCCGCGCGATCAGCGACGGCCATAGGTTACTCCATCATCATCAGTTACCTGGATATCGGTGTTCAGTTCCGGTATCGGCATCCACTCGAGGAAGATGGCGAACTCCCGCTGCCACTCCAAACGGTCCCGGCCGTCATCACCCTCCACCTGCTCGGGCACTCCCGAGTACCGGAATGTCAGCACCCAGTCACCGAGATAGTGCGTCGCATCAACATCCACACGCTTGAGGTTGAAGTCCGACTCCCGGCGATCCTCGATGTTGAAGAAGTTGAAAGATCGTATCAGGTCCCCGAACCCGTTTTTCGGTTCCACTCCGACCTTGTCGGCAAGCGCGGGCACATAGCGATACATAAGTCCGTTACTCGATGTGGACGATATCGACAAATCGAGGAACTCATGGACGCGAGTCGTAAAACTGAACTCGAAATCCAGGCTGCTCTGGGTGAAGCGCTGCAGATCCATCCGTAGGTCGGAATTGATGCCGAAGCCGAGGTTGACCCTGCGTTTCCAGAACGGGTCGGTCTCATAGTCAATGTCGAGACCGACGGCGGCTTCTACGGGGCGGAATGCCTCGTCCTCAGTTTCCTCGAAGGTGTCCGCGGTATCGTTCAACTCATAGCCAAGCGCGTGCTCCGCGCGATAATCAGCGGTGAGCCACCACAGCTTCAGGTTGGTCTCGCTCGAGTCCGGGCGATCTTCCTCTATGTCGTAGACGAAACGCTCCCGAAGACTCACGTTGTCGCCGAAAGCGAGCGTCTCGGTCACGCGCAGAGGCTCATAGATCCACGCGTCGTTCTCGCGCAGCGCCGAGGTCTGCACCCTGGAGGTCAATGGCCCCGTGACAAGCGTCAACGTACCGTCGTAGCGATTATCGATTGGGGGAAGGTTTCCTACCACTCTTAATGACTGCGTCGCGTCCCAGTAATCCACCCGCAGATCGCCTGCGATATTGTGGGCCGACACGTACTCCGTCGTCCAGTCGATAAAGTAGTTGCTGTAGACCGGATCGTCAAACCGGTCCAACCCGTCGTATGCGCGCCTGAAGTAGGTCGCGTTCAGCGTGTACGAAAGCGTCGAGTCACCGATGTAGGCATTGTCCTGCACCGGGTAGGTTCTCACCGTGAGGTCGTTTCCGACAGTCAGGGAGCTGTAGTCGAATGAATCGGTGCGCAATCGCTCGATCCCGGGGTCATCGGGGTCCCACTCGTTGTACAGATCGCGGTAGCGGCCGTTCGTTCTCAGCGTGCCGTCAACCTCGAACAGGCGATCATAGAAACCGAGCAGATAGGTGCCGGTGAGGCTGTTATTCGTGGTCAGCGTCGAGTATTCATACCCGAAGTCGATGTCCTCGGGCGTGTCCCAGTCACGGTCCAGATATTCGTTGTCGATGCGCAGGGTCGGCCTGAAACTGTAACCGACGCGATACGACATCGGCGTCCTCGTCACGATACCCTCGAGGTCACCGCGAATCTCCGGTGGTCTCAGCACCTCTCCCTCCTGCCGCGGTGCGCTGTCCTCCCCGGCCTCGTCCCCGCCCCATGGCGGCCTGAGGGCGGGCGCCGTTTCCGCCTCCTCGCCGTCGTTCTCGTCGTTCTCGTCGTCCGCGCCGTCCGCGCCGTCGTCCGTTCCACGGCCGCCCCTCCCGCGGCCAAGCTCACCCTCAGCGAGTGTCCCGGCGGCAGTGACGCTGACCGACGGGAGCACAAGGTTCTCGGGGAAGTAGAACTGGGCCTCGGGGCTGCGGTCGGCGGCCAGCACTTCGGGGCTCAGGTCGGAATCATCGATCTCGCGGCTGAGCCAGCGCGCGGAGATCTCCAGTCGATCAACGTCAAGACGCTCCACATAGGGCTCCAATCCGGGAAGATCGGAGCGGTATCGGCCGACCGCCCGCCAGTCGAGGTCGCCCTGCTCCGTGCCGCCTGTCGCGGCGACCTGCTGGTCCGGGTCGATGAGGGAGAACCAGTCCATGCTTTCCGCGCGGTCGCCGTAGTCCTGCAGCACGAAGGGGTCGGAGAACCACTCCACGGTGGTATCCACGCTGAGGCCGCCGCGCGAAAGCCCCCAGTCGAGGGCGAGGTTGTAGCGAAAGGGAAGCCGCGTGTCGCCGATCTGTGTGCTGTTCCAGCCCACACTCGTAGAGCCGTCCTCCTCCACGTAGCGATCGCTGTAGAGCAGCCCTCCCCGGTTGTAGATATTCTTACTCACGCCCAGCCCCAGCGCTGCCTGCAGCGTATCCGCGAATCCGAGATCCCCGTAATCCGCCTCCAGACCAATGTAGGCGCCGAGTGTCGTGTAAACATCACCGAGCAGCTTCAGGGTGTTATCACTCACCTCGGCGCTTCCCGGGTTCTCGACGGGCCTGAGAAAGAGGCCGTCGATCTCGCGCGGAACGCCCTCGCCGGCGTTCTCCGCGAGTTGCAGGACCGACACCTGAGATTCCTCGGGATCCTTCTGACCGACGAGATAGGTCGTCGTTTGCAAGAATGCACCTTCCCGGTTCTTGGCGCCAACGACGGGGTTGAAGAAGAGTCTGTCACCGGGCCGGAAGAAAAATGGCAGGTACAGAAGCGGCACTCGCCCCACGTAGAGGGAGGCGCCCTGAAGGCCCCACTCTCCGGGGCCGAGAACCCAGATCTTGCGCGCGCGTATGCGGTAGTACGGCGGCTCTCCCTGCGAAGATGTGATGACCCCGTCCTCGAGCGTCACTATGTCGTCCGGCGACCGGGTGATGTAGGCACCGGAGTAGCGAAACTCGAGGTCGCGCCCGCGAATTTCCCTATCCCGCCGCGACGTGCCCTCCAGAAACACGCCTTCCCAGTCGTCGAGGTAGATCGTCAGCTGCTCGCCGGTGAAGCGCTCGCTGCTCGTGCCGCGGTCTATCACGTACTCGATCTCGCCCCTGGCGGTGATGGCCTCGGTCTCGCGATTGAATACGAGCTCTTCCGCGGCGATCGTGTGGATAACCCCTTCTTCGGGATCCTCCATGCGAAGCACGACACCGCCCCGCAGTCGCACGTAGCGCTGCTCGATCTCCGTGAGCTCGAAGTAACTCGATTCCAGCGCCGACTCGATCACGATCTCGCGCCCGCCCGCGCCGGGCTCCGGCTCGGTGTACTCCAGGCCGTAGTGTTCGAACAGTCGCTGCTCGAGATCCCGGCGTGTGCCCCGCGTTGAGAGGTCGAGGCGGTCCAGCCACAGGGAGAGCTCGTAGAAGCTCGCCGTGCGGATGTCCTCAGGCAACGTCTCCTCGGCGGCGTCCTGCGCGCCGCCGGAGTCCGCGGCACCATCGGCTTCCCGGGCCGCGTCGGCCTCCTGGGCCGAGAGCCCGGGCGCCCACAGGAGCGAGAGAGCGAGCGTCAGCGCGAGGGCGAACGCGGCGAGAACGCGGTAGGCAGGTATTGTCGCGCGAGTTCGTCCCGGTCTCACGGCATCCGTTGTCCGATGAAGCGTCCCGTGTATGATTCCTCCACCGCCGCGATCTCCTCCGGCGTCCCGTGCGCAACCACGCGCCCGCCCTGCGCGCCGCCCTCCGGGCCGAGGTCGATGACGTGATCGGCCTGCATGATGACATCGAGGTTATGCTCAATGATAACCACGGTGTTCCCCTTATCCACGAGAAGGTTGAGAACCTCGATGAGTTTTCGCACGTCCTCGAAGTGCAGCCCCGTGGTCGGCTCGTCGAGGATGTAGAACGTGCGTCCGGTACTGCGCTTTGAAAGCTCGAGGGACAGCTTCACCCGCTGGGCTTCACCGCCGGAGAGGGTGAGCGCCGATTGTCCCAGTTTCAGGTAGTCCAGCCCCACCGCCTGCAGCGTCTCGAGGCGCCGCGCGATCTGCGGGACGGCGGCGAAGAACTCCAGCCCCTCCTCGACGGTGAGCTCGAGGACGTCATAGATGTTTTTGCCCTTGTAGTACACATCGAGGGTCTCGCGGTTGAAACGCTTGCCCCCGCAGACGTCGCAGGTCACGTACACATCGGAGAGGAAGTGCATCTCGATCTTGATCGTCCCGGCGCCCTGGCAGTTCTCGCAGCGTCCGCCCTTTACGTTGAAAGAGAACCGCCCGGGCTTGTACCCCCGGGCCCGCGACTCGGGAAGGGAGGCAAAGAGGTCGCGTATGGGAGTAAAGAGGCCCACATAGGTAGCCGGATTCGACCGCGGCGTGCGCCCGATCGGGCTCTGATCTATGTTGATGACTTTGTCGAGGTGCTCTACCCCGTCGATGCCGGCATGCCTCCCGACCGGCCTGTGTCCCCGCCCCAGCCTGTTCTGCAGCGCGGGATGCAGAATATCGCCGAGAAGCGTCGATTTCCCGGAACCCGACACGCCGGTGATGACGATGAAGGTTCCCAGGGGAAAAGCCACGTCGATGTGTTTCAGGTTGTGCTCCGCCGCCCCCCGCACCTCGACAGCCGTCCCCGTTCCGGGACGCCGGCGCTCGGGCAGCGGCACCACCCGTCGCCCCGAGAGGTAGGCCCCGGTGAGGCTCCTCTCGTCGGCCAGCACCTCGTCCAAGGTCCCCTCGGCGACGATGTGCCCGCCGTGGACTCCGGCACCGGGCCCCAGGTCCACGATATAGTCGGCCATGCGCAGCGTCTGCTCGTCGTGCTCGACCACGATCAGGGTGTTCCCCAGGTCGCGGAGGTGCGCGAGCGTTCCCAGCAACCGCTCGTTATCGCGCTGGTGGAGCCCGATGGTAGGCTCGTCGAGGATGTAGAGAACCCCGACGAGGGAGGCGCCGATCTGCGTTGCGAGTCTGATCCGCTGCGCCTCACCTCCCGACAGGGTCGATGCCGCCCGATCGAGGGTAAGATACTCCAGGCCCACGTTCTCCATGAACGACAGCCGCGAGATGATTTCCTTGAGCACCTCGCCGGTGATCTGCTGCTCGGTCTCCGAGAGCTCGAGCTCGGAGAGGAATGCGAGCTCGTCGGCCACCGACATCCCGGTGAGCTCGTGAATACCGCGTTCGCCGACGGTGACCGCAAGCGCCTCCGGGCGCAGCCTCCGTCCCCCGCAGCTCTCGCAGGGTCGCCGGCCCATGAAGCCCTCGAGCCACTCCTTGATACCCTCCGAGGTTGTCTCCCGGTAGCGACGCTTGAGGTCCTCGAGGATACCCGGAAAGGCGGTCTGATACTCGAACCGCCCGGTATTCTCCTTGTTGACGTAGGAAACCTCGATGGGCCCCTCGGAGCCCCGGAAGATGGCCTCGAGGGCCTCCGCGGGGAGCTTCTCGAGCGGGGTGTCGAGGTCGAACCCCAGATGCCGGGCGAGGGCTTCGAAACGGCTGTGATGCCAGGCGGAGTTCGGGTTGTAGGGGACCAGCCCCCCTTCGTTGAAGGACTTCGACGGGTCGGGCATCACGAGGTCGCGATCGAACTCCATGGTGATCCCGAGTCCCGAGCACGCCTCGCACGCACCGTAGGGGTTGTTAAAGGAGAACAGGCGCGGCTCGAGCTCCGGGAACGTCAGGTTCGAATCGGTGAAGGCGTAGTGCTGGGAGAAGGAATCCTCCCACTCGCTCTCACCGTGCTTCACCTGGATTACCACCATTCCCGCCGCAGCCTCGGTGGCGGTCTCTACCGCCTCGGCGACGCGAGTGCGCTGCCCCGGCCCTGCCTTCAGACGATCCACCACGAGCTCTATCGTGTGACGTTTGTTCTTTTCGAGCTCGATCTCCTCATCGAGGCTTCTGAGCTCGCCGTCCACCCGGACGCGAACAAATCCCGCCCGTCGCGCGTCGCCGAGCACCTTCTCGTGGCGACCCTTTTTCCCCCGCACCACCGGCGCCAGTACCGACAACCGCGCCCCTTCGGGATAGGTCAGTACCGCATCGATGATCTCGTCGGTGGTCTGCTTTGCGAGCACCTCTCCCGTGGCGGGGTCGTGCGGCGTGCCGATGCGCGCGAACAGCAATCGGTAATAGTCGTAGATTTCGGTAACGGTCCCGACGGTGGAGCGGGGGTTGCGGTTGGTAGCCTTCTGCTCGATGGATATCGCCGGGGAAAGCCCCTCGATATAGTCGAGATCGGGTTTGTCGAGGCGGCCAAGAAACTGACGGGCGTAGGCTGAAAGTGACTCCACGTAGCGCCGCTGTCCCTCGGCAAAGATGGTATCGAAGGCCAGCGAAGACTTTCCCGAGCCGCTCAGCCCGGAGACCACGATAAAGGCGTCACGCGGGAGCTCGAGGTCAATATTCTTGAGATTGTGCTCCCGGGCACCACGGATAATGAGCTTCTTCATGCTTCACGCGAAGCATAGGGCACTCCGGCCCTAATAATCAACGTTCATCGAGGTTTCCGGGCGCTCCATCGCACGGGTGGCGCGCACCGCCCACTCCCCGGCCGCATCGGGAAAGCTACGTAGAAGCCGCCAGATCCCGGCAGGCACATCGGAGGTGGGGTCTTCGCGAAGCAGAGCGCCGCTCAGGCGGAAGAGCACGCGGAACAGGTCGGCCTCCGCGGGACCCATGTAGCGGCGCAGCCGCTCGAGCTCGAGCGCGTCGGTGATGAGCTGACGGATGGTGGTGAACTCATAGCCGTAGGTTTCGACACGCAGCTCTTCCACGAGGGTGGAGAGTGCCGCCACCGCGGCGAAGCTCAGATGCTCCACCGCCGGCGCGGCGCGTCCGTTTCGAAGATAAATCTCGCCCAGCTCCCGATGAGCCCGGTAGGCGAAGTTTTCCTCGAGCCGGTAGAGCCTCAGGAGGATGTCGAGGCGCGGCTCCGGCGGACGGTCTTCGAGAGGAGGACGCGTGAGCACGTTGGGTATGAGTCGGCAATACTGCGGATCGTGCTCAGAGCGAAACTGCGGGTTCTGCCCGGCAATGTACTCGAGCTCGCGCTGGTACTGCATCCACAATTCCTGATTGCGATGCAGCTCGGCGAGCCGATAGCGGACGGCATATTCATCCTCCGCGACGTAGAAATGATCCGAGAGCTCGAGGGCGCGGCGGTACTGCCTGACGGCAAGCTGCGCGTTTCCCTCCGCCTCGAAGACGCGACCGATGCCGGCCTCCGCTTCGGGAAACGGGCGACGCACGGCGAGTGCATCACGGAAGTTCCGCAACGCCTCGCCGAAATCGCGCGAAGCGAGCGCGCGCACCCCTCGTCGATAGGTGACCCATGCCGGCTCCCCGGCCGCCTCCGCACCCGTCTCCTGTGCGAAGAGGGGAACGGAGAGAACGGTGAGCAGAATCAGTACTGCAAGGTGCGCACGTGAGGACATCCTACCTACATGTTCGGCAGGTCGGCACTATACGGCCACAACACCAAGCAGGAAGACCATCACGAACAGCGCAACCGTCTCGACGATGCCGAGAACCATGATGAACTGGCCGAATCCCTGTCCCGTTTCGGCAAGCGCGTCCGATGCCACCGCACCGGCCTTGCCCTGGAACCAGGCGGAGAAGCCCATGCCGATGCCGCCGAAGACACCGGCGCCGAGCAGAAGGGCACCCGCCTGACCGGCCTGGGCGGCGGTCCACAGCGCGTTCATGAGAATGAAGCCATATATCGTCTGAGTCAGCGGTGCGCCGACGAATGCGACCAGCAGGAACGGCGCCTGACGATTCTGCACGAAGCACTTCTTCCAGGCTCCGACCGCCGACATACCCGCCGTACCCGTACCAAGCGCGGAACCACTCGCCGCAAGCGCCAGTGCAGCGCCGACACCAATAAGACCGTAATCCATCCGTTAACTCCTTTCTACGTTGTCTGTTCTTGTTTGCGGAATGGACGATAAGGAACTCCCGACCATTCCATTCCGAGATGCCGGGAGAACTCCAGCATATTCAGTCGGACACCGTGAACCACCACGGAAAGGGCTCCCATGATGAGGTTCAGCGTATGTCCGAGGAAGAGAATCAGGACCGCGGCCACGATACCGACGGCACCGTCGGAAGCCATGCCCGCAGCCATTCCATTGAAGCTCTTTGCGATCTCCACCGTGGCCAGGCCGACTGCAAAGAGCCGGATGTAGGAGATCAGGTCCGAAAAGGCGCTGATGCTGTCGAGCGCCGTCGGAAAGATATTCGCGAGTCCGTAGCCGACGCCCTTGAAGAACCCAGCGCCCTCGCGCTGCTCGGAGAACATCAGCACGATGACGATCCCCGCCAGGATCACGTACACCGAGACGGGCTCCAGCGGCCGGCCAAGCACGACCGTAAGAACCAGGTAGTACAAGCCCGGCATCATCAGAAGCCACCCTAGATCTGCTACAGCCTTGATCTTTGGTCTACCACGCCTGAGCCCTACGATGAACTTCCACAGATGGGCAATAGAGAGGTGAGCCGCCGCCAACACGAAACACACCCACTGTATGGTCTCGGCACTCTGAGGGTTAAAGCTCGAGATGGCCTCGATCTTCAGGGACGCCAGAAGGGGAATCTGCGCGAATGGCTCGTAGCCGAACCAGGTTCCCGTGACGGCACCCCACCCGATCGTGGCGATTCCCATTACCGTGAGAAGCACTGCGCCCTTTGACGGCGATCCCTCACGCCGCTTTCCGCGCATGACGGCGAAAATCGACGCGCCGGTAATCAGCAGGCCGTATCCCCCGTCCCCGATAATCATGGCGAAGAACACGGTAAAGAAGATCAGAAACCAGAAGCTGATGTCCACCTCGCGGTATCCGGGAATAGTGTCCATGAGATCGAACACCGGCTCGATGATGCCGACCGATTTGCGGTTCTTCACGCGCGTCGGAACCTGCTCGTCCGGGCCGGGGTCGCGGACGAGCAACCCCCACCCGCCGTTTCGCGCGGCGTCGCGCACCGGCTGCTCGAACTCCTGCGGCACGAAGCCCGTAATGTAGGCCACAGACTCATCGGTATCCATACCGACTTTCACTTCCTCGAAATGAATGCGGTCGTCGATAGCCGTAAGCAGGCGCTGGAGATTCTCCCGCTCGGGGAAACGCTCGGAAATCCGGTCCCGGATCTGCTCGACAGCGCCGCGCTTCTCCTCAATGTCGGACCGGATTTCGGCCAGTCGCCGCTCCGGCAAGGACACGGGCGTGAGCTCGAGCCGCTCCTCGCCCTCCCGGTATGCAACGGCGAAATAGACCTGTCCATTGCTCCGGCTGATCACGAAGAGCCGCGGCGCGGATACCTTCTTGAACTGCTTCTGCGTTACCGTGTAGAGTTGAATGTCTACATCCCAGCGGCGGAGCTCCTCCAGGTCCTCGGGCGCGAAATCACCCCACGGCAGGAGGCGGAGCTCCTCGCGCAGGAGCTGATCGAGGCGATCCTCGAGCTCCCGGCGTCGCTCGGCGATTTCGTTGAGGTATTTCGCCGTGCTCAGAGCTCCCTCGAAACTGAAGTCCTCGGCCTCGGCCTCCAGATTCTCAGGACGTTGCCGCGGAAGGACCATCGTCGCCCGCTCCACGTAGGCCCGCTGCTCGCGAAGCTCGGCGAGGTCGTCGCTTTCCTGCTGCTCGACCTCGAGGTGAAATACGCCGGCATCCTGCATCTCCGAGACGACCTGCCGGCGCTTGGAGTCGAGAGCAAGGACCGATACTTTCTTCATCTTCTCGATCATGCTCTACTCTCCCTTCGCCTCGATCTTCTTTTTCGCGATCTTTCCGCGAACGACCTCGGCCGTCTGCTGATCGCCGAGATAAATCCGAATCTGGCGGATGTTCTCCCTGGTCTCGGGGATCTTCACCTTCTCGAAGAGGTTCACCCGCTGGGTGGTCACCCGGAGCTCCTCGGAAATGAGACGATGCTGCTCCTCGAGAATCTCCAGCTCGGCATCCGCCCTGACGAGCTCCTTCACGCGCTCCACCGCGGCATCCACCCAGACGGGCATCGCGAAGAGATCCCAGTCGATGTCCTCGTACTCGATGCTCTCGAACACCGGTATGTCGATACCGGCGATGTTGCCGGTGCTGGTCTGGACGTTGCTCACCGTGACCAGCTCCTCGAGACCCAGGTCCTCACCGAAGACATCCACCCAGGCGTCGATCCGCTTCTGCAGATCGTCGCGCTCCTCGCGTTTTTTGGCCTCCTGCGCCTCTATCTGGCGGATGACCATCTGCAGCTGCTGCTTCTTCAGCTGCAGCGTGGGGAGGTAGCGCTGAAATCGCTTGAGCTGGTCCTTCTGGTTTCTGAGCTCGTTCTTTGTAAGCTTAACCTTCGCCATGCTCTGCTGCTCCAACCTGCTCGCGCTTGGGCCAGAATTTGTCGAGAAGCTGGGTGCGCTGCCCGGTCTCCTCCGGCTCGAAGCACTCCGCGAGAATCTCCCATCCGCGATCGAGCGCGGTCTCGAGCGGGATATTCACCGTAAGGTTCATCATCTGAGCTTCGAAGAGCTCTCCGTACTTCAGCAGCTTGTGGTCCCAATCGCTCATGCGGAAACCCATCGAACGCTTCTCCTGCGTCTCATTGTAGGAGGCATAGAGGTTGATCATACCGTCCATGAGCGCACGATGATCTTCACGGGTATCTTTGTTGACGAACTGCTTGAGACGGGACAGGGAGCCGAAGGGCTCGATACGGCCGTTTCTCAGGTAGTACTGCCCCTCGGTGATATAGCCGGTGTTGTCCGGCACCGGATGGGTAACGTCGTCACCGGGCATGGTCGTTGCCGCAAGAACGGTGATGGAGCCCGCTCCCTCGAAGTCGACCGCCTTCTCGTAGCGGGCGGCGAGCTGGCTGTAGAGGTCGCCCGGATAGCCGCGGTTGGAGGGGACCTGCTCCTGGGTAATGGCGATCTCCTTGAGGCTGTCCGCAAAGTTCGTCATATCGGTGAGGAGCACCAGCACCTTCTTTCCCTGCAGCGCGAAGCGCTCCGCGACGGCGAGGGAGACGTCCGGCACGAGAATACTCTCGACAACGGGGTCGGAGGCGGTGTGCACGAAAAAGATCGTTCTCGAGAGTGCGCCGCCTTCCTCGAGGGTGTCGCGGAAGTAGAGATAGTCGTCGTACTTCAGCCCGATGCCGCCGAGGATGATGAGGTCGACCTCGGCCTGCATGGCGATGCGGGCGAGCAGCGGGTTATAGGGCTCGCCGGAGACCGAGAAGATCGGAAGCTTCTGCGACTCCACGAGACTGTTGAACACATCGATCATCGGGATGTTCGTCCGGATCATGTTCCGCGGAATGATACGGCGCGCCGGGTTGACCGAGGGGCCGGCAATCTCGATGAGATTTTCCTCGAGTGCCGGGCCGTTGTCGCGCGGCACACCACTTCCGTCGAAAATGCGGCCCATCAGGTTGTCCGAGAAGGACACCTGCATGGGATGGCCGAGAAAGACGACCTCGTCGCCGGTGGAGATACCACGACCGCCGGCAAAAACCTGAAGAGAGACCGTGTCGCGGTTCAGCTGTATGACCTCGGCGAGGCTGGTGCCGTGACGCGACTTGACCTGGGCGAGATGCCCGTAGCGAACGCCGGTCGCGGTAACCGTAATGACGTTTCCGGCAATGGATTCAATCTTGCTATGGACTTTCTGCATCGTATGATACCTCGATTACGCGTTCGTTTCCTCGAGCAGGTGCTGTGCGCCATGCTCGATGCCGACTGACTTCTCCTCGACCATCGTCCGGATCTCGTTCTCGAGCGATTTAAAATCGTCCGAGTTCCATTCCGCACCGTTGTAGTCGAGAAACTTCTGACGGAGACTGTTGAAGAAGCCGCGGACCTCATCTTTCGACCCGATATCCAGTTTTGCGGTGAGGATATCGAACATGACGCCGAAGACGTGTTGCTGTCGCTCGGCGCTTACCGCCGCGTCGACCGGGTCGAAGGCGTTCTGCTGCAGGTAGACCGCATCGAGGAACTCCGACTTCATGAACAGTATGTAATCCTCTGTGCTCGTTCCCTCTTCGCCGACGACCTTCATCATCTGTCCGACCTCGTTACCTTCCCGCAGAAGATCCCGCGCGTACTGCGCGCGATCCGGATTGACGACGGTCGGATACTTGGACCAGCTGTCCAGGGGGTCGATGGACGGATATTTTCGTGCCTCGGCACGGTCACGGGAGAGCCCGTGGAAAGCGCCGACGACCTTGAGGGTCGACTGGGTGACCGGCTCCTCGAAGTTACCACCGGCGGGACTGACGGTACCACCGACGGTGACCGATCCTTCGCTCCCGTCCTTGAGCCGCACGACACCGGCGCGCTCGTAGAACCCGGCAATAACCGATTCGAGGTAGGCCGGGAAGGCCTCCTCGCCGGGGATCTCCTCGAGGCGCCCCGACATCTCGCGCATGGCCTGAGCCCAGCGTGAGGTCGAGTCCGCGAGGAGCAGGACGTTGAGGCCCATCTGCCGGTAGTACTCCGCGATGGTGATGCCGGTGTAGACCGATGCGTCACGGGCTGCAACCGGCATCGAGCTCGTGTTGACGACGATGACGGTACGCTCCATGAGGGTTCGGCCGGTGCGCGGGTCTATGAGCTCGGGGAACTCCTTGAGGGTCTCCACGACCTCACCCGCGCGCTCTCCGCATGCGGTTATGATGACGACATCGACCTCGGCGTTCCGGCTCGTGATCTGCTGCAGCACCGTCTTTCCTGCTCCAAAGGGTCCGGGAATGCAGTAGGTGCCGCCGAGAGCCACGGGAATGAAGGTGTCGATGATGCGCACCTTGGTGATCATCGACTTCGTGGGCTTGAGACGCTCGGCGTAGGCGTCGATGGCGCGCTTGACGGGCCACTCGAACATCATTGTGACCTTGTGCCTTTGCCCCCGGGAGTCCTCGATCTCGGCCACCTGCTGGTCTACGGTGTATTCGCCCTTCTCGGCGATCGATTTGATCGTGTAGGTGTCATGGAAGTTGAAGGGGACCATGATCCGGTGGGTGAAAATACCCTCGGGCACCGTACCGATTGTGTCGGCGCGCGTAACGGTATCCCCGACCGAGGCGGTCGGCGTGAACTCCCATTTCGTGTCCCGCGGAAGGGGGTTCAGGTACACGCCGCGGTCAAGAAAGAACCCGCTCTGCTCGGCGAGCTCCGGAAGCGGATTCTGGAGGCCGTCGTAGACCTGTGTCAGCAGCCCGGGGCCCAGCTCCACGGCGAGAAGCTCGCCGGAGAATTCGACCTCGTCGCCGATGCCGATACCGCGGGTCATCTCGAAGACCTGCAGCTCCGCGGTGTTGCCCCGGATACGGATGACCTCGGATTTCAACCGCCGCTCACCGAGGACAACGTAGCCGACCTCGTTCATCGCGACGTCCCCGTTGACCTCGACGCTGATCATGTTACCGTTGATCCCAATTATCTTGCCCGTCGTGTTCGTCATCAATCACGCTCCAATTACAGTGCTGTCTATCTGTCGATTAAGAGGAGGATACCGCCTGCCGCACGGTATTGTAGGTGCGCTCGAAGACGTTCTCGCCCTCCTCGCGGTTGAACTGCCGCTTCCTCCAGAGTATCTGCAGTTTCAGGTAATAGACCATCAGTCGCTCGACGTCGAAGTGGTGTCCCACCTCCAGCTCGTCGAGAGTGGACCACCGGTAGCGAAGAAGCACCATCTCCGCCTTTAGGGGCGTCTCCTGAGTCAGGGCCTCCCGGGCCACTTCCGGCACGCCGAGCGTCCCGCTGAGGTCATCTCCGCCCGGTGTGGTGCGAACGTAGCTGTGCTCGTCGCGATTGAGCTGGGCAGCGCGCTGACGGGCAAGCTCGTTTCGAAGCCCGACTTCCCGTTCATACCAGGTTCGCAGGAGGGGATTTCGGCTCATGTCCTGCGGGTCGGGAAGCAGTCGGGCGCGAAGGAGCAGGTCGTAGTCCTTCCTGCTCATGCGTCGCGCACACAGGTCCACAAACTCTTCCGCGGTCGGCATGTTCTCCGACTCGAGCGAGAGCATCGGCAGTGTAGCAACGGTGTAGTAGTACTGCCCCATGGCCGACTATCCCTCGGCCTGCTCGGCGGCCTGCTTGATGGCTTCCTGGAGGCGCGGGTTGAGGTATGCGGAGAGGACTTCGGCAACGCCCTCGGAGCTGAAATCGTAATAGACCGACCCGTCCTTGACGGAGATGCGGAATCCTGCGTCGATGCCCTGCACAGGCTTGATCTCCAGCCCCGCTTTGATCTCGTCGGCGAGCTTCGAGCGAAGCTGCGACTCGACTTTGTCCCGTTGTGATTCAGGAAGCAGAACGTTGAGCTCCGATGTCTTCTGCTCCGGCCAGGCCTTGATCAGTGCAACCACAGCCTCCGAGACAACGTCGGCCGAATACGCCTCGCCGGCAGCCTTCTCCACGACCGCATCGAAGAGGGTGGTGATCCGGTTCTGAAGATTGAGAATGAGATCGCGTCCCGCCTGGGTAAGCGCCTGCTTTCCGCTCTGCTCGAGCTTCTGAGCCTCCGCACGGGCTTCGTCTACGATCTCGCGGGCGCGTTTCTCGGCGTCCTTGACCGTCTTGTCGGCATCTTCCTCGGCCTTCTTCTTGATTTCAGCGGCCTGGCGCTCGGCGCTTTCCACGCCTTCGCTCTTGATCGTCTCAATGATTTCGTTCAACTGCGCATCCATGAGCCCTTAACCCCTCTGACACAACATCGATCGCTAAATCGATAAGTTTTGCTCTATAGTATCAGACTGCCCGAAGGGCAGCAATACGTCCGTCATGCGGTTCCGAGAGAAAAATCCCCCCGTATCTTGAACACACGTCCGTCGCGCGTGACGTGAAAGTTGCGCTCGGGAAAGCGCTCCTGTAGCTTCTCCTCTACGCGCCGTGCGGCCTCCGCCTCGATCTCCTCCTCGACCTCGTCGGGCACATCGGCGAGGGTGACCATCTCCACGTCGACGACATATCCGCGACCGTGCTCCGATCCGTAGCCGGCCGTAAAGTAGGCGTCAACGGAGAAAAGGCCGCTGTGCTGCCCGCTTGCCGTCTCCCCGTGCTCGGCACGGGCAGGATGCAGGGGATAGCGGTTGCCATAGCGCTCCTCGAGCTCGGCGTCCACCTCGCGCAGCACCTCGTTCATTTTCTTTTCGAAGGCATTCGTTTTCGGGTGCCACATGTGCCGAGCCTCAGTATCGTTCGTTCCTGCTCAATATCGGATTTCCCACGCAAGCGGCTCACTGGCCGTCAGAAACTCCATGATATCCAATGATAGCCGGGCTGTCACCCCGTCATCGAGAACCTCGCCCGTGCTCGAGCTCCGGATTTCCGCCGGCGCAGTCACCATGAACACGACATCGTAGCCGGAAAAGTATGCCTCGACGAACTCCCGATCTCCCACCGCGGGTTCCTCGCCGGTGCGCAGCCGCTGGATGTAGACCCGGTCTCCGTCCTGCTCTTCGACGGTGATGAGCGAGCGCCCCGGGCCATAGATGCCGTTGAGAGCCGCGAGGTCGGAAAACGAGAGTCGGGCCTCCACCTCGGTAACGCTGTCCCCGCGCGAAAGTTCGTATCCGACGAGCTCCACACCTTCCACACGCCGGGCGGTGCGGCGAAAGTCCGCCTCCGAGACGGGAATCGCGCGGA
>CAZVXU010000042.1:0-13463 GCA_964631585.1 uncultured Spirochaetaceae bacterium
GACGACAACCCGCGCAGGCGGATTCGTCGGGGCGACTGCACGAAAGCCGCCGCCCCGGAGGGGCGGTAGCGGCCTCAGAAGGTCTTGCCGAACATCAGCATGAAATGGACGAAGATCCAGCCGGTGCCCTGTGAAGCTCCCGATACGAAGGGAATGTTGTAGCGCGGCCCGAGCTCGAAGCTAAAGCGCGTGGAGTTATCGCTGCCGAAGAAGGCGTTGTACCCGAGGGCGCCGTTGAGTCGAAGAATGTGGCGGTCGATAAAACCGATATCATCTAAGGAGCCTCCGGCGATCGATATGTAGCTGGTGCTCGCCGATGCGTAAAACGCGCTCTCGGGGTGGCTGAAGTAGAATCTGCCGTAAGCTCCCGGCTCATATAGCAGGATGAAGTTACCGCCCGCACCGAGCGGTAGCGCCGTAAACGTCCCACCGAGCCCAACGCGCCCGAGAAATACCTCCGCGCCGGCGCCGAAGGGGGCGAAGGAGCCTGCGAGAACGAAGCTCACTGCGCCGCGCGGCTGCGAATCGGCGTCCGAATCCTGCGCGAAGACGGTGCCGGCTGCGAACAGCAGCACCAGGGTGACGATCAAAGCTCGCCTCATATGTCGCCTCCTCGAGGTGATCTACCCTCAATTGTAGCACATTAGCTCCCCGACATTCGCGAATTTCTCCGGGCTTTGAAGTATTGGCTCGATTCCGAACGTAGGGAAGGGTGATGAGGGACGCTGCGCTGCCGGGACTGATGATCCTGGTCTCCATACCGATCTGTATCTGTGACCTGCGGACGCTTCGGATTCCGAACCTGCTGGTGATCGCGGCGGCGGTGGTCATCGGGCCGGTGGCGGTCCTCGTGCGGGGACCGCTGGCGGCGGCGGCCGGCGCGGTGTATGTGGGCGGCGTTCTCGCGCTGGCCCGGGGGATTACCCGGGGCGGGCTCGGCGGCGGGGATGTAAAGTACGGTGTCGTGATCGGTCTCGCGACGGGGCCGGCGCTGGCGCCTGTGACCCTGCTGGCGGCGGGCGGCGCGGCGGCGGTCGCGCTGTGGCGAAGCGGCGGGCGGAAACTGCCGTTCGCGCCGGCGCTTGCGGCCGCCGCGATTGTGGTGCTGGCCCTGGAGATCGCAGCGCAGGCGGCACCGGCAGCGACGGCGGGAGGACTTCGATGAGGCGGCGGGTGATGGGAATCGTCCTGGCCACGCTCCTGGCCGTCGCCGGCGTGGCGGCGGGGCAGGTGGACGGCGAGCTCCCCGAGCTCGAGTTCCGGGATGAGCCGCTTCGTAACGTCCTGATGGTGATCGGTGATCTCTCGGATGTCTCGGTGGTAACCGATTCCACGGTCGAGGGGCGGGTTTCGCAGATTCTGCAGCCCATGGCGGTCTCCGAGGCTCTCGACCTTCTCGCCGCAGAGCACGGCGCGCTGTGGTGGGTCGAGGACGCTGTCGTCCGGGTATCGAGGGTGCGGGTTCTCCGAAACGAAGAGGGCAGCGGCGGCGCGCGCGCCGATGCGACGCTCGCCGTGCAGGCCGTAGAGGCGCCGATCGCCGCGGTAGCAGCCCGTGCCGCGGCGGTGGGCGGGCGACCGCTTCTCTTCGACAGGCTCCCCGACGACCCGGTAACGCTCCGGCTGCCCCGGGTCGGCGCCGAAGAGCTGGCGCGGCTGCTCGTTCGCCGTCACCCCCGCTTCGCCGTCGAGGCGAGCGCCGAGGCTGTCTATATTCGTGACACCTCCCGTCGCGACTCCGACGCCGGTGCGCGGGTCTTCGAAGTGACACGCGACGCCTCACCCGAAGGCCAGCTCTACGGCGCCCGTGCGCACGGGGTGCCCCTGGCGGTACTTCTCCAGCGGATCTTCTCGGTCGCCGGGCGGGAGTACGTGTTGCTCGCCGCCGCCGACCGCGAAGTGCGAAACGTGCGATTCTCAGGCCACGCCTTCGACGAGCTTCTGCGGCGAGTGCTCGCCGCAGTCGATGCATCCTTCGAGATCGACGAGGGGACGTATTACATCCGCGATCTCGAGCGGGGGGCGCTTCTCTCCCGGCTCGAGCAGAGCGTTCGGGTCGACCTGCGGCATCTGAGCGTTGCAGGGCTCGAGCGCCTGCTCCCCGCCGAGCTCTCGCGCACCGGCACGCTTCGCCTTGACCGCCGGCAGGACTCGGTGGTCGTCAGTGGCGCGCGGGAGGAGGTCGCTGCGGCGCTGCGGTTCATCCGGGCGGTGGACCGTCCCGCAGAGAACCGCCGCTATCGTCGATTCGACCTCGCTCACGCGGACGTAAGCGAGGTTCTTGCATCCCTGCCGGAGCGTTTCGCAGCGGTCGCCGCCGTGCGGGTTCCCGGCGCGAATGCGTTTCTGGCCCGCACCGGCGACGCGCGCGCCGCCGAGCTCGAGAGCTTCCTCGCTCTTGTAGACCGGCGGGCGGGTTCCCGCGTGGTGAGACTTCGTTACATCCGGGCGGAGGATCTGCTGCGGCATCTTCCGCCTGAGGTCGCGCCGGAACACATCCACACGACACCGGACCCGCGAGTCGTCATGGTCTCGGGCTCCGCGGAGACACAGCAGGCGCTCCTCGATGCCCTCGAGGTCGTCGACAAGCCGGTGCCCCAGCTTCGCTACCAGCTGCTGGTCATCCAGTATCAGGAGGGCCGCTCGGTGGAATGGAGCCCGAACGCGGAGAATGCGCGCATTACGCCGGGAGACTCGACAGTCCTACTCGGGCGCATCGGCGAGCTTCTCTCTCTCGACTTCGATATCGTCACGTCCCTCGGCTACCGCTTCGCGCTCGAGCTCAGCCACCGCATCTCCGAAGACGAGGCACGGGTTCTCGCCGACACCACCCTGAACGGCATCTCCGGCGAGCGCGTGGAGTTCCGAAATACCAACACGTTTCGCTACCGCGACCGGGAGATCGACGACGAGACCGGCGAGGCGGAGAGCCTCGGTGTGACCCGCGAGATTACCTCCGGCCTCTTCGTCGGTGTTGAGGGTTGGTCCTCCGGCGACAGGATGATCACCATGGATATCTCAGCGACCCTCTCGCGCCGCGGCACCGACGTCTCCTCGGACGGAACCAACCCGCCACCCACCTCCGAGCGCGTGGTAGACACCCGGGTCAGAACCCGCTCCGGGCAGCCTGTGGTGATCGGCGGGTTGATGCAGCAGGATGTCTCGATCAACCGGCGGAAGACGCCGCTGCTGGGCTCCATTCCGCTTCTCGGTGCTCTCTTTCAAAGCACAACGCGTTCGGTGGAGGAGACCGAGCTCGTGCTCTACCTGCTGCCGGTGGTGCAGTCCGGGCCCGAGGCCCGCGACGGGGCGGCCGCAGCGGGCGAGGGCGCGCCCGTCGGTGAGCGCCTCCACGGCTATCTCGACCGCCTGCTCGAGGAGGACGGGTGAGCATGAGGGGGCAGTACGCAACCGAGTTCATCCGAGCGAACCGCGTGCTCCGCCTTCCGGAGGCGGAGTCGGACGGTGCGGTTGTCGTCGGGATGGTAGACCCGGAGGATCGGGCGGTGCGCGACCTCCTCGAGCGCTATCACGGAGTCGACATCCGGGTGCGGGCCATCGGCGAGGCGGAGCTCGTCGCGGGCCTCTCGCGGCTCGTAGGCGAGCGCTACGGGCAGGCGAGCGGGGACGCTTCGGGCAGCGAGGGCGTCGGGGGAGGCGGGCGCGTCGCGATCGACGGCCTCTCCCCGGCGATTCCTGCGGTCCGATTCGTGAACGCCCTCCTCTACGACGCCCTCGATGCGCGGGCCTCCGACGTGCACCTCGAAACCGACGGCGAGACCGCCGTTATCCGGTACCGGATCGACGGGATGCTGCACACCGCACGACGCTACGGGCAGGGGGATTTCTCGCCGGTAGTTTCGCGGCTCAAGGTGATGGCTCACGCCACCGTCAGTGAGCGTCGCCTGCCGCAGGAGGGCAGGTTCTCCTTCGAGGCCGGCGGGGCGGGCTACGACGTTCGAGCCAGCTTTCTCCCCTGCGACCGCGGTGAATCGGTGGCGATCCGCCTTCTCGAGACCGCGGCGGACGAGCGGACGCTCGGCGAGCTCGGACTGAGGGGCGCGAACGCCGGGCTGCTCGCCTCAGTCGACCTTGCGGCAGGTGGACTCGTAGCCGTGGGCGGTCCGACCGGCAGCGGGAAGACCACCACTATCCACGCCCTCGTGCGGGGCTACTGCGACGGCAGCCGAAAGATTCTCACCGTGGAGGATCCGGTGGAGTATCGCCTGCCGGGGGTGACGCAGGTTCAGGTACGACGGGACCTCGGCCTCGACTTCGACGCGGTGCTCCGGCGGGCACTGCGTCATGACCCGGATGTTCTCGTGGTGGGGGAGATCCGGGACGCGGAAACGGCTGCGCTTGCCGTCCGCGGGGCGCTCAGCGGGCATCCGGTGTTCTCCACCATTCACACCCCCAGTACTGCCGGGATCCCGGCGCGTCTCGAGAACCTCGGTGTGCCGCCGCATCTGCAGCGGGACGTCATGGCGGCAGCCGTGTCACAACGCCTCGTTCGGCGGGTGTGCAGGTCCTGCGCGAGAGAGCGCGGGGCGACGGCCGCGGAGCGGGAACGAGCAGCGCGGGCGGGGGTAGAGCTCCCCACCGTCTGCAGTGGCGGAGGCTGCAGGGACTGCCGGGGGACGGGGTTTCGCGGGCGCCTGGGAATCTTCGAGGTCGAGGCGGGCGCAGGCCGCGGGCCGTCCCTCGAGGCGGAGGCCTGGCGGGCCGTATCCCGCGGCGAGACGACTCCGTCGGAGGTGGCACGGGCCGTCGGCTCGGCCGGTTTCGCCGGCCCGGCGGCCGGTATGGGAGCGCCGGCATGAGGGCGGCGGAGCTTCCCCGCGTGTACCGCGGGCTTTCGCGAATGCTCGAGGCGGGCCTGGAGCTGCCGGTGGCGCTCGAGACCCTGGAGCGATGGACGCCGGGGCGGGAGCTTGCCCGAGAGGCGAGGGCCGGCCGTCCCCTGTCTGCGGTGCTCGACGCTTCCGGCCGGACTCTGCCCCCGGGACATCGGCGCCTTCTCGAAATCGCCGAGGAGGGCGGGGCACTGGCACGCGTTCTCGACGATCTCGCGGAGGGCCTCGAGCGTGACCGCAAAGCGACGGCGCGAATCACGCAGGCTGCGGCCTACCCGGCGCTGGTTCTCGCGCTGCTTTTCGCCATGGCGCTCGGCTTCTCGCTTTGGGTCCTTCCCGCGATGGCCGAGCTCGCACTTGTGTTCGACGCCGCTGCAGCAGCACGCGTTCGCCACGCCGCCCGGCTCCTATCGGGCCTCACCGCCGCCGGCGTCGCGGGGGCGGCGGCAGCAGCGGTCGCAGTGGTGGGTCTCGCGCGTGCCTCACGCCTGCCGACTCAGACGGGTGAGCGCATCGACCGGGCCCTCTACCGCCTTCCGGTTCTCGGCGGGGTGCTCCGCGCCCGCCGACTTGCGACACTGTGCCTCGCGCTCGAGACGGCGCTCTGTGGCGGGGCCTCACTCGAGGACGCGGTATCGGCGGCTGCGGAGGCGGTGCCGGGGGCGGCGTTTCCCGCCGCCTGTCGGTGGATGGAGGCGGCACTGCGGGGAGGCGCTGCGTTTCCCGAGGTTGTCGCAGCGACCGGCCTGTTCCCGCCTGTTGCTACGAAATGGCTGGCGGCCGCCGACGCTGGAGTTCCGATGTCGGTCGTCGTCGGAGAGCTGCGGGCCCACTTTGCGGCCGAGCTCGATGAGCGCCTGCGATGGCTCACCCGCGGCGTCGAGCCGTTTCTCATCGCGGTTGCAGGAGCGGCGTTGCTGGTATTCACCGTCGTGGCGATCGTTCCCGTTCTCACCGCCTACGGTGATCTCATCTCATGAGGAGACATGAAGGAGGATGCATGCAGCGATTCGTGGAAGACGACGGCGGATGGACGTTTCTAGAAACCCTTATCGCCATCGCCGTCATCGTCACCTTGACCGGAACCGTCGGTATGGCCGGGCTGCGGTTCGTGTCCCAGGCCAGACGACTTGCCGCCCGCAGTCAGATCGAGAGCTACGCGCTCGCGCTGAACGCCTACGCCCTCGATAACGGTCGCGTACCGACCGAATCCCAGGGCCTCGCCGCCCTGTGGCGCAAGCCCGTCCTCGAGCCGGTCCCCGAGCGCTGGGACGGGCCCTACGTCACCCGCGAGCCGGCTCCCGACCCCTGGGGACGGCCCTACGAGTACGGGGTTCCCGGGCCCGGCGGGTTGGGATTCGGCATCGTTTCGCGTGGCGCCGATGGGCGCCCGGGCGGAGACGGGGATGCGGCGGATGTGGTGTCATGGTCGCAGTAGGCCACGCCGGGAGGACGGCTTCATACTCCTCGACGCGGTGGTCGCGCTGGCCGTTGCCGCGATCCTCGCAAGCGGCCTCTACGGGCTCCTGCGTTCAGCGACCGTACGGGCCGGTCGCCTGGAGGTCGAGCTCACAGCCGAAGCCGACGCCCGGGAAACCTCGGCCGCGGAAGAGGCGGACCTCTTTCGCCGGCGATGAAAACGGCGGCGTCTTCCTCGAAGCCCTTCTGGTGATCCTCGCATCCGCGTTTGCCCTCGTGTGGGTGAGGGGCGGCCTTGTCGAGGGAGCGACGGGCCTCGTGCAACGCAGCACCGGGATCTCGTGGTCGAGGGAATGGGTGATGTTCGACGCCGCGGCCCGGCGTTCCGCCGAGGAGGTCGAGCTTCGGTACTGGAACGCCTCTCCCCGCTCGGCACTCACGGTTACCGACGGGGGCCTGGAAGTCGTCTACGATGCTGCGGGTGTCGAGCGCCGCTTCGCCGTCATCGTGTCGGACACGCTCGAGATCCGCGTGGACGGACGTCTCGTCGACGCGCTCTCCGGAGTGGCCGACGCGCACCTCGAGCCGTGGATCTCCGCCGCCGGCGGGCTCCTCGGTATCGTCGTGCGCCTCGACGGGCCGGACGGCACAGAGCGGAGCACTCATCTTCGGTTCGGAACACCGGGAGGCACGCTGTGAGCAGCCGAGGCGGAGCGGCCTGCGGGTTCGTAAGCGGGACGGCGCTCATCGTCCTTCCCGCCCTCGTGCTGCTCGCGGTGGCGAGCTCTGCGGCACTGCAGGCTGCCGAGAGCTACCTCCAGCGCACCGGGGCGCATAGGCGAGCGCGCGAGCAGGCGCGCGAGGGCGTCCTCGAGGTCATCGAGCTCATACAGGCCGACGAAACGCCGGAAGCCCACTCGCGCCACGATCCGCTCTGGACTCGGCGTCCGCCGGGCGTCGAGATAACCGGGGCTCTCCCCGCCGGCCGCTGCGTACCGGGGCTGCGGTGTTTCTCGCGCTACGCCTACGTCAACGTGAATGGGGCGTCTGTTTCGCGGCTCGAAGCCGTGGCTGAGGCGCGACTGCCCGTGGACGCGCCGCCGGGGCGCGTCCTCGAGCCCGTTCTCGCCGCGCGCCGGCGGGGTGAGCTGCTGAGCCCGGCGAGTCTGAGGCTCGCCCTCGGAGCGCATCACGAGGCGCTCGCACCGGTGCTCACCGCGCAGGCCCTCGTGAACGTGAACACCGCGCCGCCGGCCGCACTCGAGGAGGTCATCGCTTCCGAAGCTCCGGCGGTGGACGCCCGCCGTGCCGTCCGCCGGATAGTCGAGGCCCGCGAGCGCGCGGAGATCCTTCGCGGCGACCTTCCCGCGCTCCTCTCGGTCGAGGCGGATGCGCGGCTGCTGTCGTTCCTCGGTGTGCGGTCCTTCACGCTGCGGCTTCTGATTGCCCGCGGCGGTCGGAGCTACGAAGCGGTTCTCGCCCGCGTTCCGGACCCGGTGGGCACCGACGGCGTACAGGTGCTGCGGTTCGCGGAGGTGCGCCCGTGAGTGACGGAGCACGCGCAGGAAACGAGGTGATGGGGCCACTCTCGCTCGTCTTCGCGTATGTCGCCCGGGAGCGCGGCGGCAGCTTTGGTCGCGAGGAGGCGGCGGCCGGGCGGGCGGCACCCGAGCGGGCGGCCGCGGAGCTCGAGCGCCGCTATCCGGAAGGGGTCGATGGGCTTCGCGCGGGCTACGTTCTGCTGCGCCGCGGTCTCGTCTGTATGGGCTTCCCTCGCGAGAGCGGCGGGTCGGCGGTCGCCTGGACGGGGTACGTTCCCCGGCGGCTCCGACTCAGGCGCCGGGCGATAGTACTGCGGCGCTTCGCAGACAGTATCGGGTATGCGTGTCTGCGCCGGGGCGTTCCCGTGGAGCTCGGCGGCCGGGTGGTCCGGGAGGGCGAAGCGCTCACGCGGCAGCAGTGGGAGAGCCTCCTTGCCCGCATGCCGGCGGAGTTTGCGACTACTCCGCGGTATCTCCTCGTGCCGCGCCGTCTGCGACCCGTTGGCGCGGCAGGCATGCGCCCGATTCGAGAGCCCCGTCGCCCGTCACCCGAGCCGGTCCTGAGTGGGGTGCGGCGCCGTCGCCAGCTGCGAACGCCGGCGGCGGTGAGCCTGCTCGGTGCGCTCGCCCTCGTCGCGGCCGTGTTCACCGCGCCTGCCGGGCGGAACGCGACGGGCGAAGCGGGCGGGTCGACCTGGGGCTTGTCGGTCGCCGGGGTGCCCGGATCGGAGGTGCCGGGAACCGAGGCGGTGGAGACGGGGGTGCCGGGAACCGAGGCGGCGGGACCCGGGGCGACTCGTGGTGAGGGTGCCGCCGTTTCGCTTGCAGCCCTCGGCGGGGCCCTGGAGCCCCTCGGCCCGCGGCTCCGTCTGCGCGAAATCCGAGCTTCCGGCGCCGAGTTGCGGGTACGGGGAAGTGGCGAGGATGCCGCGGCGGTGCGGGAGGTTCTCGACGCGAGCGGAGACTTTGAGAAGGTGGAGACCGTCTCCCGCCGCGAGAGCGGTTTTGTAATCGAGGCCCGGTATCGTGGCCGCCCCGAGCGGATCACGAGGCCGCCGGACCCAGGAGCGGGGAGCGCCGCTCCGGGCCGCGGTGGTGCGGCGACCCGCCGACGTGCGGCGACCCGCGGTGGCGCGGTTGCCTCGGGTACCGCAGGTTCGCGGGCGGCGGCCCTGCTCGAGGACGCCGGTGCCGAGGGTGTCGCCTTTGAACGCATCGATACCCGGGGCGGCACGGCCGCCGGGTCCCGCTACCGCATACGCGCCGAGGCGAGCGCAGAGGCGACGGCCCACGCACTCGTCGGCCTCGCCGCGGCCGAGCGGGGGATCTCGGTGGCGGTGCTCATCCTCACACGAGCCGACCGCAACCGATGGCGCATGAGCGCCGTTGTAGGCAGCGGCGAGGTGAGGGAGGAATGACATGGTCGAGAACCTCGATGCCGGAAAACGAGCCCGAAGAACGCTACAGGCGACCGCTCTCCTCATGATGCTGGTCGCGCTGCTGCTCGGCCTGCGAAGCCGGGAGGCGACGCTTCGCCCCCGGGAGATGGCCGGCTCCGCCGGGGCGCCGAAGCCGGCGCCCGCGGCCTTTCTCGCCGCCCGGCCGAGTGTCCAGAGCGGCGGCGGTGCTTCAGCTCCGGACGCGTCCGAGCGCATTGCGGCATTGTCGAAGGTGCTCTCCGGGGGTGACGGTGCTGACCCTGCGGCTGTTGCACCGGTACCCGCCGGAGAGCCGGCAGCCCTCGAAGGGCCGGCACCCTCCGAAGGGCCGGTAGATTCGGCGGCCTCGGCCGGGGTACCGGGGGAATCCGGGTCGCCGGGGAGCAGGCCCTCAGGTCGCGCCGAGGTCGTCGCTCGTCTCGAGCGCGGAGGAGCGGTGTACTGGCTTCTCCGCGTAGGACGCGAGGGGCGGCTCCTGCGTGCGGGCGTGGTGTCGGGGGCGGGGGCGGCGCTGGAGCCGGCCGCGGCCGCCGCCGCGGCCACCGCCCCGCTATCCGAGCCCTACCTCGAAGAGATCGAAGGGCGGTTCGAGCTCGTCACCCGCACTCGACGATACCGTGTGGTAGAGCCGCCATGGGCGGGTTCCCATACGGCGGTCGTGGGAGAATCACCATGAGGAAGTCGATGTTATTGCCCGGCATCAGTTGCCGCCTGAGCCGCGCGGTTCGAGTGGGCTGCGCGGTGCTTGCGGCAGTCGTTTTGCTCTCGGGCTGTGGAACGCCGCCTCCGGGGCGATTTCGGCGCGCTTCGCTTGTCGGTGTTGTCTCCGATATCGAGGGGCATCCTGTCTCCGGTGCCGAGGTGACCCTCGACGGGAGGCACGCGGCGCAAACGGGACTGGACGGTCGCTTTACCTTCTCACGGGTCCGGCGGGGGCGACACGAGATCGTTGCCCGCAGCGCGGGCTTCGAGGAGGCGAGTGTGGAGCTCGCTTTCACAGACCGTCGTCAGATCGCCTACGTGCGCCTCATGTCGAAAGAGCAGCTCATCGCCCGCGCGGTCGACCACATTGCCGCGGGTGAGCTTGCCGCTGCTACCGAGATGCTCGAGCGCGTGTCGATGCTCGACGGCTCGGGCAGGAAGGAGAACCTCGAAGAGGACGTGGCCCTCCTCGAGGGGATCATTCGCTACCGTCGCGGCGACCCCCGAGGTGCGCACGAGGCCATCGAGGCGCTTCTCGCCGATCCGCGCACGCGCACTGCCGCCGAGCGCCTCTCGGCGGCTATTCGAGGTGATTCTTCACGAACTCAATGACGGTCTCGTACCACACCTGCGCGTTGGCGGGGCGGGTCACCCAGTGCCCCTCGTCATCGAAGTACAGGAAGCGGGATGGTACGCCGCGGACCTGCAGGGCCTGGTAGAGGGCGACACCCTCTCCGACCGGGCAGCGGTAGTCGCGCCCGCCCTGGATGACGAGCATGGGGGTGGAAAATGAACCCGCGTACATGTGCGGCGAGTGGCGGCGGAAGCGCTCGGGGTCCTCGTAGGGCATCCCGCCGTGCTCCCACATATCGAACCAGAGCTCATCGGTCGTGTAGCTCATGCTCTCGTGGTTGAAAATGCCGTCGTGGCAGACGAGCGCGCGAAACCTGTCGGTCTGCCCGGCGATCCACGAGACCATGAACCCGCCGAAGCTTCCCCCGGCCGCGGCCACGCGCTCGGGGTCGATGAACTCGTAGTGGGCGAGCACGGAGTCGAGGCTGCGCATGATGTCCTCGTAGCAGCGTCCGCCCCAGTCGTCGCTGATCTGATCGGTGAAACGCTGTCCGTAGCCGGTGGATCCGCGCGGGTTGGTCATCGCAACGACGAAGCCCGCTCCCGCGAACACACCGGCGCTCCAGCGGTAGTGAAAGTTGTCGAAAAAGGCGCTCTGCGGTCCGCCGTGGATGAGAAGGAGAAGCGGGTAGCGCTTCGAGGGGTCGAAGCCGGGCGGTTTCATGAGAAACCCGTGGATGGGGTCGTCGTCCGCGCCGTCGAACCAGAAGGACTCCACCGGTTGATCGGTCACCCCTGCGAGGGCCTCGCGCGTGCGGGAGAGTTGTCTCGCCGTGCCGTCGCGGCTGATCTCGGATTCCTGCCCGCGGCGCAGATCCGGCTCGACGGGAGCCGGCAGGGTCAGGGTGAAGAGATCCGCCGGGGCGAGCATTGTCTCGCGGGTGAGGAGCACTTCCTCGTGTGATCGAACGCGCAGATTGCGCTGATAGATCCCCGAGGTGTACTGCACGACCGGGGCGACCGGGATTTCGGGGCCTGTGAGTTTCGCACCGCGAAGGTCCACGCCGTAGAGAGAGACGTAACCGCGATCGGCGGCAAGGAAGAGGATCTCATCACCATCGCGCCAGGCGATCTCGTCAGCCGAGCGATCGAAGCCCTCGGTGAGGGAGGCGGTCTCTCCTGCGCGGCGGTCGTAGATCTTCACCCGCATGCGATCCGACTCGTGGCCCGGCGTTTCGGCACCGAGATAGGCGATCCGCGAGCCCTCGGGGCTGTAGCGCGGCTCGCGGTCCGAGGCCTCGGTCTCCGAGATACACTGCGGCTCACCAACCGCCTCGACGCCTTCGAGCTTCTGGAGGAAGAGCGAGTTGTTCGTCGAGACGGCAACGACCGCGTCGGGATTCGCAACGTAACAGAGCTCGTCACCTTCCGGGGAGAAGACGAAATCATGCGCCCCACCGAGAGAGATCGGCGGGGTGTCGAGCTCCGTCGACGTCACCTGTGCGGCCCTCCCGGTTTCGATATCGAGTATGAACACACGGTTGCGCCGCCCGTCGCGCCACGAGTTCCAGTGACGAAAGAGGAGTCCGTCGGCGATGCGGGCCGAGCTCTTCTCATTGGACAGCCCGAAGGCTTTTGCGCGGAGGGCGGCCTCCTCCTCGCTCTTTTCGGCGGCGGCCTTTCCGGCCGCAACGTCCGAGGCGGCTTCTGGTTCCGACAATGCGCGGGCGAAGGCGATCCGCCGGCCGTCGGGTGCCCAGGTCGGCTGCATGATGCCGCCTCGTCCACGAGTAAGCCGCCGTGCCTCACCGCCGTCTCGCACCGGCAGCAACCACAGCTGCTCTCCCTCCTCGCGGGAGGAGACAAAGGCGATGTGGCTGCCGTCGGGGCTCCAGGCGGGTGCGGTGTCGTCGTGGGTGCCGGGAGTCAACTCGTATTCGGTGCCGGCGTCGATATCGAGGAGCATGATCGTCGAGGAGACGCGGTCCTCCACCGGATCGTGGGTGGTGGAGACGTAGGCAATCCGGCGTCCATCCGGGCTGAGCGCGGGCGCGGAGACTCTCCGCACCGCCATAAGATCGTCGAAGCGCATGGGGTGTGTGTCCTGCATGCCCCATCGTTGCACGATCCGTCCGTCGGCGAAAAGAGGAACGGACTCTGCAGCGAAATTCCCGCCCGAATTTGGGCGTCGCGTGAAGCAGCAGCCCGAAAGAGCTCGTAACAGGGGATGTGAAGGCTTTATTGATTTCGCCGGTCGTCCTCCTCGCCGGGCTTCTGGCCACGGGCTGCGACCTCCTATCCCCCGACGGCGCGCCGCTTCGCTACATCGACGTTTCGGTCGTGGCGGACTGGGAAGGCAGCGCGGACGGCGCACATGGAGCGGACGGCGCGGAAGGCGAGAGCGCGTGCGGCGGGGGGCTTACCCTTCGCGTCGAGCTCGAGAACGTTACCTCTCTGACCGTAGACAGCTTCCGGGCCACCGCCTACCTCTACGCCCCTGCGCCGCGGATCGTCGAATGGCGTAACGGCATCGGGCTGCCACCGGGCGAGCGTCGGGTGTTCTGCGTCGACCTCGCCCCGGCGTTCCACGCCGTGCCGGCCGATCCGCCGACCGTCGACATGCTCCATATCCGTGAGGTCAGCTTCGAAGACGGCTCGGAGTGGCGTGACCCGCTCGCCGCCTACGTGTGGCGACGGGACGCGGCGACTGAGGAGGTGAGCCCATGAGGTGGAGCGGGATGCGGCCCCCGATGGTGGGACCGAGGCGCGCGGTGGCGGCCGTGGTGCTCTTCGGCGTGGCCGTACTTCTGGGCGCGTGCCGTGGCCCTCTCGTGGTGGAGACCTCCTCCGCTCATGAGGCTCCGGGTGCCGGCGACGGCCCCGAGCGCGAGTGGACGGTCGCCGTCTACATGAGCGGTGACAACGAGCTCGAGGCG
>CAZVXU010000042.1:13563-17047 GCA_964631585.1 uncultured Spirochaetaceae bacterium
CGAGCGCGAGTGGACGGTCGCCGTCTACATGAGCGGTGACAACGAGCTCGAGGCGCAGGCCCTCGCGGACCTGAGCGAGATGGAGGCGGCAGACCTGGGCGGGGCGCCGATCTCCGTCGTCGTTCTGCTCGACCGCGCGGAGGGCTACGACCCAGGCGCCGGTGACTGGAGCGGGACGCGGCTCTACGAGGTTGAGCCGGACCCCCTCGGGGACGCCTCGTCCATCGCCTCGAGGCGGTTGAGCTCACCGCGGCTCGGCATCGAATCCGACGCCGATGTCGAGCTCAATACCGGCGACCCGCGCACCCTCGCCCGTTTTCTGGCGTTTGTTGCCGCGGAGTATCCCGCCCCGAAGACGGCGCTCGTCGTGTGGGGACCGGGAGCCGGCTACGGCGCAGTCTCGGTGGACGACGGAAACGGGGGTGATCCGCTCGCGACGGTGGAGCTCGCGGAGGCGCTCGAGACCCATCCGCCTGACATCGTAGCCCTCGACCTTGCCTTCGGTGCGCAGATCGAGATAGCGCGCGAGATAGACCGCTCCGCGCGGACACTCATCGCCTCCCAGCAAACCGTCGGTACCTCCGGCTGGGACTACACCCGCTTCCTCGAAGCGCTGGCCGCAGCGCCCGGCGACCGGGCGGCGGTCGAGGAGACGGCGGTCAGCTCCTACGCCGAGGCCTACTCGGACACACCGGGCGCCTGCATCTCCTCTATCGATCTTGCGGCGGTGGGCGAGGGTTCCCGTGCGCTCGACGCACTCAGCGAAAGGCTCAGCGAGGAAGCCGATACCGCCGGGCGTCGCGACGACCTGCGCCGCCTTCTCTTCGAGGAGGTCGAGGACTTCTACCGCACACCGGGGGATCTAAACCTCGACATTGCCGATCTCGCAGAAACCGTCGCCGTGAGCTATCCCCGGGTGTTTGAGGAAGCTGAAAGGGTACAGCTCGCTATCGAGCGTGCCGTCACCGAATCGTGGTGCTCACCTGGTGCCAACGAGCGGGGCCGGGGCCTCTCGGTGCACTACGTCCCGATAGACGCCGGCGGATATGCCTATCCGCCACATGCCGAGCACTACTTTGCGGGCCGCACGGTGGAGACGCCGCTGCGCTTCGTTTCCGAATCCGCGTGGGTCCCCAACGAGGCGACCGCCGCGGGGCTGCTGTATCGCCTCTGGTACGAGGCGATGCCGTAGGCCGGATATGCAGCGGGCGCCGCCCGCGGAGGGTAATGTGAGAGCAGACATACATGGCTTGATGAGGCCGCTAATCGCAGTTCTGGTTGTTCTGTGCGGGCTGGCCCCGGCACACGGGCAACAGGGAGATGACGGGGGTTCGGACTTCCACGAAACCGGCCGGCTCGACGAATACTATCACAATGACGGCGGTACCGAGACCTCCGAAAACGACGGCGATTCCGATACCGGCAGCTCCGGTGGCAGCTCCGGCGGTGGGTCGAGCTCCGCGCCGGACGTCCCCTCCGCTTACCAGTTGATCCACCTCGCCAATCGCTATACCGATGCCCGCGGGAGCTACGCGGCAACACGGGTTCGCTTCGAAGCGGTCGTTGCCGCGGACGAGCTGCCGTCTTCGGTCAACGCCGATGCGGCGGTCGAGCGGCTTGGGGTTGCCGAGGAGCGGGTCGTCTCGCGGCTGACCCGGCTCGAGGAAGCAACCGCCCGAAATGCCCGCGCCGCAGGAGAGGCACGGGAGACAGCCGTCGAGCGCGCCCATGTCTCGACATCGATGACCGCCGGCGATCCCGTCGCGATTGCCACCGGAACCTTTATCACGGGCGAGACCGATGTCTCCTTTCAGCACGGCGGCATCGACGTTTCTGCCCGCAGACGCTATCGAAGCGGCGAGTGGCCGACGGGGAGCTTCGGACTGTGGAGCTGGCCGTATGACTCACGTGTCATCCGTGGTGTCACACCCGGCGCGGAAGAAGCCCTCGCCGAGGCCGACGCGGCGCTTTCAGCGCTTGCAACCGAGCTCGCCGCGGCAACGGACGCCATCGAGCATGCCTTCGGCGCAATTGCGGTTTCGAAGCCGGCCGAGCTCGAGGCCGAGCTCTCCGGCGTGCAGGCAGAGTGGTCCGCCCTCAGTGAGGAGGCTGCCGCAGCGCGCGATGCCGCCCGACAGACGATAACCGCCGCCAGTTTCCTCGACGCCTCCCACAGCGACTGGAGCGTGCCCGATGCGTATCGGAAGCTCGCCGCAGATGCGCGATCTCTGCTCTCCGATGTCGAGCTTCGGCTATCTCGAGCTGACGGCCGTCTGGCCACGTTCCGGCAGGCACGACGTCTGCACGGTCGGCTCCTCGAGCTCGAGGCGGACATCACGGAATTGCACGGGCAGATCAGAGAGTCTGTGCGCGTCTCTCGGCGGGCCCGGGATGCGAATCGCCACGCGCTCCGGCCCGGTGATCCGGCCTACCTCGAGAATACGGGCGCCGGTATGTTTACCGTGATAGACGAGCGCGGTGTGCCGCAGGTCTATCGGGTTCCCGACGCGACGGCGGTCGGCGACGCGGAGGTCGCAGTGGCCACGGCGGCACTGGTCGTCGACCCCGCGGCGGGCCCCGAAGCGGGAGGGGACCGTCTGTGGATCACCTCTGAGGGCGGGTACGTCAGGCGTCGGGCCGACGGAGTGCAGTTTTCCTACTCGGCCTACGGACTCCTTGAGCGGGTGACGGACAGAAACGGAAACGTGGTGGAGCTCGAGTACGATGCCGCGATGCAGGTGTCTGCGGTGGTCGACGACGTGGGTCGGCGGATCGAGGTGCGACGCGAGAATGGGCGGATCACCGAGCTCACCGATCCCGCGGGCAATGAGATTCGCTACCGCTACGATGACATCGGTCGGCTTGTCGGCGTCACCGATGCGGTCGGTGACGAAATCGGCTACGCCTACGCGGGAAACAGGCTCGTCGAAATCAGCAAACCCGACGGTAGCGCACGGCGCTACGATTATCGCTTCCTCGCCGGGCGATGGCGGGTGGTCTCGACGGTTGATGAGGAAGGGAACGCCGAGCACTTCCGCTATGCTCCCGAGGCGGGGTATACGGAGTACGAGAACCCCTCGGGCGTCACCACGCGGTTTGAGTTCGACGAGCGCCGGCGCGTGGTGCGCGAACGCTACGGTGACGGTACGAGTCTGCAGCGGTTCTATGATGAAGCCGGCAACCTGCTGCGGCTCATTGACGAGCGAGGCTTCACCCATGAGTACGAGTACAACGAAGCGGGGCACCGCACTGCCGAGGTTGACCCCGAAGGCCACCGCCGCGAGTGGCGCTATGACGAGTTCGGCGGTGTGATTTCGCACACCGACGCCCGTGGCTACACGACCGTGCGAGAACGTGATGAATCGGGGAATCTCACCGCTGTCCGCTACCCTGACGGGCTCAGCAGCCGGCTGACTCGTGACGCGGCCGGGCGCCTGCGCTCGGTAACCGAGCGGAGCGGGGCCACGACGAGGTTCTCCTACGA
>CAZVXU010000043.1:0-16977 GCA_964631585.1 uncultured Spirochaetaceae bacterium
AGATGACCACCGGGAAGAAACCCTTTCCCAACTCCATCAGCGCCGACGCCATACGCCGCATCCAGCAGGGGAAGTACACGAGCCCCCGTAAGCACAACCCGAAGATCTCCGCGACTACTCAGAGGCTGATACGCCGCTGCATGCGCGTGAAGCCCAAGCGCCGTTTTCAGTCGATGGACGCAGTCCTGGCGAAACTCGACGGCATGTTCGACCGCCGGGTGCGCGTGCCCGATGCCCAGATCACCGGCGATTTCCTGCAGGGGAAGCGCGCGGAGATGAAGAAGGCCAGCCGCGGCAAACGGCTCACCGCAGTCCTTGCCGCGGTCCTGCTTGTGCTCATCGCGGGAGCCGGCGGGTGGGCCTATCTCAAGGGTTACCACTACGAGTACCTCTACCCCGACGAGTACGGGGCGCTCGAGGTCGCCGTACGCCTGCCGCGGCAGGGGAAGCTCCCGGAGGACGCCTACGTCGACGCGCGCATCTTCATCGACGACAACGACACGATTCCGGCCGTCGAAGACACGCGACTGCGGTTTCGCCCCGATCCCGAGCAGGAAACGGAAAACAGCTTCGTGCTCAGATCCCAGACGATCTATCTCCCGTCGGACACCTACCGGCTGAAGATCATGGCCGAACAGGACCTGGTCTGGAAGTCCTTTCTGCTGCGCCCGCGGACAGGGCAGCGGCAAGACGCGCGTACGGTGGAAGGACGCCGGGTCACCGTCGATGCGGGGTCGCCGCCGGCGCTGCCCCTGTCGGTTTCTTTCAGCGTCACCGACCGGGCGACGGGTGAGCCGCTCGAGGTGCCTTACACGGTCGACCTGCGACAGGGTGGGCGGTGGGTTGAGCTCACCCCCGAGCTTCGCGAGGAGCTCACCACCGGCGAGGTGCATCGCTTCCGCATCGGCGCCGAAGACTTCTTCGACGAGGAGTATGGGCTGCTCGTCGAGTCCTATCAAACTGATCTATCGGTGGAGGCCGATCTGACCCCCTACCCCGCGGCCGTGCGCCTCGAGGGTGCTGCCGCCGGCAGCACCCTCCGCATCGACGACGCCGAGCGTTATCTGCGCGGCGGACGCAGGGCCTCGCTCGAGCCGGTTCCCCAGCCGGACGGCGAGCCCATCGAGCTGCGCCTCATGCCGGGAGAGCGCCGGGTTACCCTGCGTCGCGGGGACGCCTCGGCCTCTGCGACACTGCGGCTCTCCCCCCTCGACCGTCGCGTACTCCAAGTGAGCTACGACGAAGAGGCGGAGTCACTGAGCATCGAGCGCGTGGAGGCAACAACGGATCCCGACCTCGCGGAGGAGGAACAATGACAACGACCATCCGACGGCTGATCATCGTGAGCCTCGGGCTGCTGGCAGGTCTTGCAGCCTGGCCCATCATGGAAACACTCGTCCGGCTTCAGGCCGGGTTCCCTTCCGTCCTGACCTTCACCGTGTCGTCGGGAGCCGTGTTCGGGCTCGTGTTCGGCGCCTTCTTCGGCTCGGCGGAGGGCCTCATCTCCGGGAACTCGCGGCGTGTTCGACAGGCGACGCTCGTGGGTGCAGGCACCGGTCTTCTCGGCGGCGTCATCGGCTTTCTGGTGGGACAGGCGGCGCTTTTTGTTCTCGGAGAGATGGTCTTCGGCCGCGCACGCGAGATAACCTTCATCGGCCTGCCGCTTGCCCGGGCTGTGGGCTGGGCGCTTCTCGGCGTGTTCGTCGGCGCCGCGGAGGGAGTTCGGGCACGCTCGCGGCTGAAGATCGGCATGGGGGTTGCCGGGGGGCTCATCGGCGGTATCCTCGGCGGTGTTGCCATCGAGTATGCCCGATTGGTCCTTCCGGGTCTCGCCCTCGCGCGGCTCGTCGGCCTGCTCCTCTTCGGACTCCTCATCGCCCTTGCCTATGCCCTCATCGAGCAGCGCCTCTCCCACGGCGTGCTCCGCATTCTCAACGGGGGCCGAAAGGGGACGGAGTTCATACTGAACCAGCAGCGTTTCACCCTCGGCTCCTCGCCGGCAAGTGATATCATCCTCACCGGATACAACAAGGTTGCCGATACCCACGCGCGCATCTGGGCCGAGGACGGAGAGCTGCAGATTTCCGCGGCTTCGGGTGCCGAAGTCATCGTCAACGACGAGGTCGTCACCCAGACGCGGCTTCGCTACGAGGACGTAATCAAGATCGGTACGGCGAAGCTGTTCTACCGACCGGAGTAGGAGAGAGAACATGAAACGTGCCACAGCAGCCACGCTGATACTTCTGCTTTCGAGCGCTTTCGTGACGGCCCAGTCGGTCACGATCTCCCAGATAGACGCCTCGCGTCTGCTTACCCGGCAGCTCGTGGATCTCTATGTGAGCCTCACCGACGACGCCGGGGAGCCCATCGAAGGGGCAAGCCGGGGAGACTTTCGGGTGTCGGAGTCCACCGACGGGGAGGAGTTCGAGCCCGTTCCCGTCACGGGTTTCGACGCCGGCGCGGCCGCCGAGGAAGGCATCACCTTTTTCCTCCTCGTGGATAACTCCGGGAGCATGTACGACACCCTCGAAGGTCGCCCGACCGACGAGAGCTCCAACCGGCGCATCGCCCACGCGCGCTCGGCCATCCGGACCTTCCTCTCGGGCATCGATAATCCTCGTGATGAAGTGGGGCTCGCGTCTTTCAACACATTCTATACGATGCACGCCGAGCCGACCCGCGACACCGGCCGCATCGACTCGCTCCTCGACGACATCGAGCGCCCCGAGCGGCGTGAGGCGTTTACCGAGCTCTATGCGTCCATCCGTGAGGCCGTTGACGACGTCGCCGTCGCGCAGGGACGCACAGTCCTGATCGTGCTCTCCGACGGGGAGAACTACCCCTACTACGAGTACACCGGCGAGGAGCATTCGGAGTACGGCGACCGCCTCTTCACCTACGAGGAGGCCGTGGAGCGCGCACAACGCGAGGGGATCTCGGCCTATGCGGTGAACTTTTCGCCGAACCGTGACTCTAACCTCGACGAGATCGCCACCGGATCCGGCGGGCACGTCTACGACGCGCGGAATCAGGAGGAGCTCGCCGCGGTGTACGAAGACATCCGCCGGCGTGTCCTCGAGGAGTATCGCATTACCTATCGCGCGACGGTCGCCCCCGCCGAACGCAAGTACGTGCGCGTGGAGTATCGGCGACCGGGGGTTGCGGCCGAGACCACCCGCTTCTACTTTGCCAACACCATATTCGGAACACCGTCGGAACGATTCGGCCCCCTGTTCATACTTCCCCTCATCGTCGCCCTTCTCGGCTGGTGGGTGATCCGGCGACTCCGCTTTGCCAATCGGCGACGCGACGCCAACCTCGAGGTTCTTGGTGATCGCACGCAGGTCTTTCCCCTCGAGCGCGGGCAGACCGTGGTCGGGACGAGTGAGTCGGCGGACGTGACGGTTGCCGGCACCGGCGGCGGCCGCAGCGCGGGCGCTGGAGCAGGTGGCGGCAGACCCGGCGGCGGCGCCGCGGCGACGGTCGTCTACGACGAGAAGAGTAGCACCTACACGGTGCAGTCGGATGAAGAGATCCGCGTGAACAACCGGCCGGTGAAGCGCAAGAAACTCGAGCCCGGCGACGTCCTGACGATCGGCGAGAGCACCGTCGTCTTCGACGACACGCGGGAGTAGCGGGGGCGGGCGCCCACGCGCCCACGCGCTCAGGCTTGTCGGAGGTCGGCGCGAGCGGGCATGAAGCGGGGGATAAAGCAGGCTGCGAGGAGGACTGCACCGCCGAGAAACGCAAAGACCACCCGGAATGCGTCGAGCCCGCCGCCGAGCGCGTCCACGATGACCCCTGAGCCACCCGGACCGAGCGCTCCGAGCGCAATTCCGGCCGTGAAAAAGACCCCGTAGGCCGCACCTCGCAGCTCGGGGCCGGCAACATCCGCAACGAAGGCCTCGATCGTGGGGATCGATGCCGCCTGGCCGATGCCCATCCCCAGATAGGCAAGGAACACGATTTCCGGCGGCAAGACCCCGGCAGCGGCCACCGAGCCTCCGTAGATGACGAAGGCGGCGGTTGCAAGCCACCGTCTGCCGACGGCATCCGAGAGACCGCCGGCGAGTGGCTGAACAATGATGCCCGGCACGTAGAGCAGGAAGAGGTAGAAGCCGGTGTAGCCCGGCCCCTCGAGAAGACGCAGTAGAAAGAAGTCGGAGATGTCGAGGACGCTCCACATCGCCATTTCCCGCGCACCGGCTATCAGGACAACCGCTACCAGAAGACCGGCGATCGCCTTCAGTCCTGCTGCGGCGGTGGGCGTCGCGGCCGCCCCGGAAGCCCCCGCGGCCCACGCGGCCCCCGCGCCCCCCGCGGCCTGTGGGATCGCCCGCTCCACATCCTGCACCGTGGCATAGACCCAGATTGACGCGGCCACGCCAAAGAGACCGAAGACCAGCGCGACGCCCTGCCAGTCGAGTCCGACTGCGGCGGTAAGCCCCGTCGTCAGAAGCGGCCCCAGGGCAAAGCCCACGGCGGCTCCGGTGCCGGTGAAGCCTATCACCCGTCCCTTGCCCTCGGGAAAGAGCCGGGTGATGAGCACGTTCGCCACCGGGTGGTAAACCCCGCCCCCGAGCGCCGCAAGCAGCCATAACGCATGCATCAAGCCGGCACCTGACGGGGGCACGAGGGCGAAACATGCGATCGCGGTGCCGTTGACCGCAAGGCCAAGCGAAAGCGTGCGGCGCGCGGATATGCGGTTCGTCAGGAAGCCGAACAGCAGGTTGCTCGCGGCGTATGTGGCGAGATAGGTGCTCTTGAAGGCGGTAATGGTGGCGACGCTGTCGGCGAGGAAGTACCGGCGGATCTCGTCGTTCAGCGGACTGAGGAAGATGCTGAAGGCATGCACGAGTCCGTGCACTGCCGCTATGGCGACGACACTCCAGAGACGGCGATTCCATGCGGTTTGCACGGCTCCAGTACTATCCGGTTCCCCGCCGCCGGTCAAGCGTATACGATGTGCCCATGAGCACCGGAAGAATCGACGCCGTTCTCTTCGATTTCGACGGCACCCTGACGCAGCCGGGCGTGCTGGATTTCGACCTCATCCGCCGCGAGATCGGCTGCCCGCCCGACGATGGCATCCTCAAGTTCGTCGAGTCGCGGGAGACCACCGAAGAACGGGCCCAGGCCGAAGAGATTCTCCTCGGCCACGAACGCCGTGCCGCCACCGAGAGCCTGCCGAACGAGGCGGCCGAGGAAACGGTGCGGGAGTTGCACCGGGCCGGACTGCGCATCGCCATTCTCACCCGCAACACCCGTGAGTCGGTCGAGCGGGCGTTCGAAAACTTCGAGCACCTTCGATCAGACTGGTTCGAGCTCGTCATCACCCGCGACGAGGGCGAACCGCTGAAACCGGACCCCGGAAGCGTGCTCGAGGCCGCGCGCAGACTGGGTGTGCAGGCCGAGCGCCTGCTGATGGTGGGCGATTACCGCCACGACATCGAGGCGGGGACCGGTGCGGGGAGCTGGACCGCGCTGATTCGCGGACCGGAAGCGAAACCCTGGATGGACGAGATATCGCCCGACTACGTGATGCGGTCTCTCGGAGAGCTCCCGCGCATCCTGCGCTGGCACCGCCCCCTCGACACAGGCAAGCTTCCCAACGACATGCTCGCGGTCCTGCTGGGTGAGATTCCGCGCGGCAACGATGTGGTGATCGGCCCCGGCGTCGGAGAGGACGTGGCGGCCGTGGGACTTGGCGGCTCGGAGGTGCTCATCGCCAAGAGTGATCCCATCACCTTTCCCACCGATCACATCGGCCGCTATGCGATTACCATCAATACCAACGACGTGGTCTGCTCCGGCGCCCTTCCCCGCTGGTTCCTCGCTACCGCCATCTTCCCGCCGGAGACCACGGGACACGTCATCCGGCGGGTTTTTCGTGAGATGCTGGCCACCGCCGGGGAGCTCGGTATCCGCGTCGTCGGCGGGCACACCGAGATAAGTGACGCCGTGCGGCGCCCGGTGGTCTCCGGCGCCCTCTTCGGCGGCGGCGCCGCCGACGGTCTGCTGAACAAGCGGGACATCCGCCCGGATGACCGCATCCTGATGACCAAACGGCCGGGAGTCGAGGGGACCGCCATCCTGGCGGCGGAGTTTGCCGGGTTGCTGAGCTCGAAGGCGGTGAGCCCGTCGGTCATCGAGTCGGCTGCACGCTTCGTCGAACGTCTGGCGATTCTGCCGGAGGCGCGGCTTGCCGCCGAAAGCGGCCTTTCCGTGGCGCTGCATGATGTCACCGAGGGGGGAGTTGCAACCGCTCTCGAGGAGATCGCTCGAGCTGCGAACGCGTGCGTGGAGGTGGAAATGGGCAGCCTCGCCCCGTATCCCGAAACGGAGACACTCTGTTCGGCACTCGGCGTCGACCCTCTCGGCCTGATCGGCTCGGGCAGCCTGCTCATCGTCGTGCGCCCCGACGGCGCAGCACCCCTGCTCAGCCGTCTCACCGAGGCCGGTATCGACGCGCGGGAGATCGGCCGGGCGACGGAAACCGCGCCCAGCGGCGTCGGGAGTGGCGCCGGGAGGCGCGACGCCGGAAGCGACACCGGAAGCGGCGCCGAGACCCGCAGCGCCGGCGACGCTGGAAGCCACAGCAACGCCGGGCGCGGCCTCGCCCGCGATGCAGGCCGCGTCACCGCCCTGCGCGACGGCCGGGCGGTTCCCTTTCCGCGCTTCGAGGTAGACGAGCTCGCGCGACTGTATCGCGAGGCCGCTACTCCCCGATGATCTTCACGAGCGCTCGCTTTCGCCGTCCGCCGTCGAACTCGCCGTAGAAGATCTGCTCCCAGGGCCCGAAATCGAGCTTGCCGTCGGTTATGGCGACCACCACCTCCCGGCCCATGATCTGACGCTTCATGTGTGCGTCGGCGTTGTCTTCGCCGATATTGTGCCGATACTTCGACACCGGCTCATGGGGGGCGAGCTGCTCGAGCCACTCCTTGTAGTCCTGATGCAGACCCGACTCGTCATCGTTGATGAAAACCGAGGCGGTGATGTGCATGGCGTTCACCAGCACGAAGCCTTCCTGCACGCCGCTCTCGCGCAGCGCTTCCTGAACCTGTGGCGTGATGTTCACGAGGGCGACGCGGGTGTCGGTATTGAACCAGAGCTCTTTTCGATAGCTTTTCATGGAGACATTGTGCAGAGCTCCTGCCTCCCGCGTCAACGGCGCCTTGCATTGAGCGGGCCTGCGGACATACACTCTCCGCCATGGTTAAACGGCTTTTTGTTTCAACGCCTGCGCTCGCCGCGCCCGCCGCGTTCGCCGCGCAGGTCGCGCGCGCTGCGAAGACCGCGCTGGCCGCGTTAGTCGCTCTGGCCGCGTTGGCCTCCTGTGCGACCGTCCCGCCGCAAGAGCGCATCACCTTCAACGAGTCATGGATCGAGGACGGGTCGAGGATGTTCACAGAGCGCGTGGAGGTCTCGACCCGTGGCGAAGGGAATGAGTACATGGTCGGCATTCGGGTCGTGTCGGACTCGACCGGGTACCTCTACTACGCCTCGCGCCAGCAGATAGACCGGGAGCGGGCCCATATCCGGGAGTTCGGTGACATCTACCGGGTGGATCTCGATACCCTCGAGCTCGAGCCCGTCGTTGACGAGGCGGCCCGCGCAGATGCAATCGCGGAGTTCGCCTCCTACCGCGACTTCAGATATCACGAGCCGACGGATGAGGGCCTGTTGAGCGGCTGGAGTCGTGTCTCGAAGATCGCCTACGAGCGGACCTACAGCTTCGAGCTCGTCTCCGACACCGGCGGAGAACGTCTCCCCGTCGCCCTGCGGTGGGTGTACGACGAGGATCCGCGTCGCCTCCTGATCAACTTCGGCCGCGGGAGCTCAGGTCACCGGGCGAGTTTTCCGCCTGAGATCTTCGACCTGTCGAATGTCGGCGAGCCCGACTACTGGCGAACCCTCTCGGCCATGCGCTACCGCGCGGACACGGGCCACGTCACGTTCTTCGATTCCATCGTCGACATCGACGATGGTTGCCGGATCCGGCTCATCGAGAATGCTCCCAGCAATTACATCGAGACCATCGCAGTTTCACCCTCCTGGGAACGCATGCTCGTCCTGTACTGGAAGTACCGTGAGACGAAGTACCTGAGCGTCCTCGAGGTGAACCCGCCGGGTCGATAGGGCTCGGGGCGGCGCTCAAAACGGCGGTCGCGCTGATTCCGCTTGCAGAGTAGCAGACCTTTACGCTAATCTTTATCCTCACCCAGGGCGCGCCGTGCGCGCGCCCGCAGACACCCAGTGCTGTGCTGGAGGAGGATTCTATGCGAACAATGACTCGAGGAATGGTACTTGCGGCGCTCGTCGCCGTGCTCGTGGTCCCCGGGGCCCTCGCCCAGGAGGGGACGGAGGAAGCCACGGAGTCCGGCAGCGATGCCGTGATCGGCGCCGGCGACATCGACATCGGCATCACCGGCGGTCTCGGCGGTTTCATATATCCCCATATCGCGCCGGTTGTCGACGTGGGCGTCCTTCCGCTTGGCGAGGTCGTCATCAGCGCCGGCGGATCGGCGGATTTCGGGTACTGCGTACTCTGCAGCCTGGTAACCTCCGGAAGCGACTGGAAGGTCAACTCCTACTATTTCACCATACTTGGTCGCGCGATGGTTCACATACGAGAGCTGTCCGAGCAGGCCGGACCATCGACCGCTCTCGACCCCTATGCCGGGCTCGTGGTCGGGCCCCGTTTCTACCGCTTCAAGCTCGAGTATGAGCCCGATGGGGACTCGGCTACCTTTAATCTCAACACCGTCATGGTGGGGCCGACGGTCGGCGCCAAGGTGCTGCTCGGCGATGCACGGCGTTGGTTCTTCTTCGGCGAACTGAGCTATCTCTTCGAGTTCGGTTTCGAAAGCACCAAGGTGGAAATCGGTGGGGTAACCTACAAGGTCGAGAGCAACGATTACCGCAGCGGCGGCCTCGATGTATCCCTCGGCGGCGGGTTGCGGTTGTAGCGGCGCCCCCGCCCCCCACCCGGCTGACAGCCGGGTGGGGGACCGACAGTCACGTAGACAGAACAGCCGCGCTCCCGTTAGGCTTTGAGGAGGATACATCTCCTCAACAAGGACGTGAACGATGGCGGACGGCTTTTTTGTGACGCGAACACCGGAGCTCTACTTCGGAGCCGGATCCCTCAAGCGGATTCCCGATCTTCTGCATCGGCTGGGCCTGAAGCGGGCGTTTCTGGTGACCGGCTCGGGCTCAGTCCGTGAGCTCCCCCAATGGGAGGAGCTCATCGCCGCCCTCAAGAAAAACGGCGGATACGCAGGCGATGCCCGCGTCTCCGCAGAGCCGTCCCCGTCCGATGTCGATGAGATCGCCGCGGCCGCGCGCTTGCGCGTGGCCGAGGTCATCATCGGGATCGGCGGGGGAAGCGCGCTCGATGCGGCGAAAGCGTCGGCCGTCGCGATCATGCATTCGGGCTCGATCCGCGACTACCTCGAAGGCGTAGGGTCAAAGCAGCCGACCCGGCGGCGCCTACCCCTCATTGCCTGCCCTACGACCGCCGGCACGGGGACGGAGGCCACGAAAAACGCGGTGCTCCGAGAGGTGGGGCCGAACGGGTTCAAGAAATCACTTCGCAACGATGCCTACGTGCCGGACATCGCAGTCATAGATCCCGAGCTCGCCCTCGGCGTTCCGCAACCAGTGACCGCGGCGAGCGGTCTCGACGCCATCACGCAAAACCTCGAGGCCTACGTCTCCACCGGCGCCAACTACTTCACCGACGCGGTGGCACTGAGTGGACTCGAGGCCGCCGGCCGGAGTTTTCTACGTGTGCTCGAGGACGGCCGCGACGTGGACGCACGCGCAGACATGGCCTGGGCGGCACACACCTCCGGCATTGCACTGGCAAACGCTTCGCTCGGTCTGGTGCACGGGGCCGCCGGTCCGGCGGGCGCGATGCACGACATTCCCCACGGGGTCGCGTGCGGCCGGCTGCTGCCGCTCGTTACCCGGGCCACGGTGGACAAGCTGCGCGGGGCGACGAGCGGGAGCGCCGGAGGGGAGCGCGAGACCGCCGGCAGCGGGGCCGCGGCCGGGAGCACCGCCAACACGCTCACGCGCTACGCCCGGGCTGGAGCCACGATTTCGGGGCAGGACCAGGGCTCGGTCGAGGCCAACTGTGACCTGCTCGTCGAGACCCTCGAGGGCTTTCTGCAGGCCGGCGAGCTCCCCGACTTCTCGGCATACGGTTTCACCCGGGAGGAGATTCGCACGCTCGCCGGAAAGTCCGGGCTGAAAGGCCAGCCCACGGACTTCAACGCCGGCGAGATCGAGGAGATACTCTCGCGCGCGCTTTGAGGTTGGGACGCGATCCGGGGCCCAGACGCGGGCGGCAACGCAGCGCGCAGCGACGCCACGGCGCGAACCGCACGGCAGCCGGCGCGCGGCCTGCGCCGGCTCGCGGCGCGCGGGCTCAGCCCATGTTCTCAATAAGCGCGTCGCCGAACTCGCTCGTCTTTAGCTTCTCCGCCCCCTCCATCAGACGATGGAAGTCGTAGGTGACGCGCTTCTGGGCAACGGTCGTATCCATCGCCTTCAGAATCAGGTCGGCCGCCTCGTCCCAGCCGAGATGACGGAACATCATCTCGCCCGAAAGGATCACCGAGGAGGGATTCACCACATCCTGTCCGGCGTACTTGGGCGCCGTGCCGTGGGTTGCCTCGAAGACGGCATGGCCCGTTCGGTAGTTGATGTTGGCGCCGGGCGCGATCCCGATGCCGCCCACCTGGGCCGCGAGGGCGTCGGAGATATAGTCGCCGTTGAGGTTGAGCGTTGCGAGGACGCTGTACTCCGAGGCGCGCGTGAGAATCTGCTGCAACATTGCGTCTGCAATCATGTCCTTGATGATGATCTCTCGGCCGGTGCGCGGGTTCTTGAAGGAGAGCCAGGGGCCGCCGTCCAGCTCGGTCGCCCCGTAATCACGCTTTGCGGTCTCGTAGCCCCAGGCGCGGAACGCCCCCTCGGTGAACTTCATGATGTTGCCCTTGTGCACCAAAGTGACGCTCGGAAGATCACGCTCAATGGCATGATCGATGGCGGCCTGCACGAGTCGCTCTGTCCCCTCGCGGGAGACCGGCTTTATGCCGAGGCCGGAGCTCTCGGGGAAGCGAATCCGCTCGTAAGCGTCGGGAAACTGATCCTTCAATACCGAGAGCAGCCGCTTCACGTCCTCCGTCCCCTCCTGATATTCGATGCCGGCGTAGATATCCTCTGTGTTCTCCCGGAAGACCACCATATCGACGTCCTCGGGCTTCTTCACGGGTGAGGGCACCCCGGTGAAGTACCGCACGGGGCGCACGCAGGCATAGAGGTCGAGGCGCTGACGAATCGCCACGTTGATCGAGCGGATGCCGCCTCCGACCGGTGTCGTCAGTGGGCCCTTGATACCGATGAGAAACTCCCGCAGCACGTCCTGAGTCTCCTGCGGGAGCCAGAGCTCTTCTCCGTACACCCTGTTCGCCTTTTCGCCTGCGAACACCTCCATCCACGAGATGCGGCGCCGACCGCTGTAGGCCTTCTCCACAGCCGCGTCGAACACGCGCCGAGAAGCGGCCCAGATGTCGGGCCCGGTTCCATCCCCTTCGATAAAGGCAATAATCGGATTGTCGGGAACAACCAGATCACCCTTATCGAGCCGTACCTTCTCGCCTTCGGGAACCTGAACTTTGTTGTAACTCATAGCAAGATCGGAGGATAGCAGCTCAGGCGTCGATGAGCAAGGTGCGTCCCGGCCGAGGCCGCCGGCCGCCGGCCTCGGCCGCTGCGGTGCCGGGCCGACGCGGGCTGGCCGCCACAGGAGCGCGCATGCGGACGCGTTCGCGCCGGGAAAGCTCAAAAAAAGCCGCCGCAGGGCGGCGGCCGAAACGACGAGCCGGGAACGAGGCGGTACGGCGTGGGGTCACTCGCCCCGACCCGCGTAACTACTTGAAGCATAAGGCACGAACTGCAGTTCGTCAATACAAGCTCGGCAATTCCACATATAATGGTGCATAGAAACCAAGGAGATTGCAGGTAGAACATGAGTGATGCTACCGACCAGCACCAGCCTGCGACATGGACATACCTCTCGAATCACTCGCATGTGCTGGTCTGCCTCTCGCGACGCCCCGACGCCCGTATCAGGGATGTCGCATCGGACGTGCACATTACAGAGCGCGCGGTACAGAAGATCCTCCAGGACCTCGAGAACGCCGGTGTACTGCGACGCTATCGTGTGGGACGCCGCAATGTGTACCGGATCAACCCCGGCGCACACCTGCGACATCCGGTCGAGGGCCATTGTACCGTCGGGGAACTTCTGACCTTCGTGCTCGGCCCCGATGCCTGGAAACCGGCAACCCGGGAGCCCGATGTAGCCCGGGAGGCACGATGACCCGGGACCGGCAGCTCATCCATCCGCGCGACCAGGTAGCGGAGGTCATGGAGCGCATCTACGGCTACGGGATGACCACAACGTCCGGCGGGAATCTGTCGGTCAGAGACTCAGACGGAGATATCTGGATCACGCCCGGTGGCCACGACAAAGGCGCTCTCAGCGCGGGTGACGTCGTGTGCGTCCACACCGACGGGTCGACGAGCGGTCTGCATAGGCCCTCCTCGGAGCTTCCCTTCCACAAAGCGATCTATGAGGCAAGGGATGATGTCCGCGCCGTCGTCCACGCGCATCCGCCGGCGCTTGTGGCCTTCAGCCTCACCGGCCGGGTGCCCGACACGAGAATCATACCCAAGGCGAGGTTGATCTGCGGCGAGGTGGGCTTCGCACCCTACGAGCTTACCGGGAGCTCCGCGCTCGGCGAGCGGATCGCCGGCGTCCTCGCGCAGGGACACGACACGGTCGTTCTCGAGAATCACGGAATCGTCTGTGTCGGGGAGACGCTCCTCGAGGCATTCCAGCGCTTCGAAACGCTCGACTTCTGCGCGCGTCTGACGATCGATGCCCGACGGATCGGTGCGCCGCACACGCTCAGTGAAGAACAACTCGGATTCATCAAGGGCAACTCACACCTCGTGCCGGAGTTCGACCCGGAGCCGGCTTCCAGCCGCGAGCGGGAATTGCGCACCGAGATGGTACGACTCATACGGCGTGCCTACGATCAGATGCTCTTCACGAGCACCGAAGGCACATTCTCCTGCAGTCTCGGCAACGACGGGTTTCTCATCACGCCGTACGGCGTCGACCGCAAGCAGATCAAGCGCGAGGACATCGTCCTCGTGCAAAACGGAATGCGCGAACGGGGCAAGATTCCCAGCCGCTCGGCGCTGCTGCATAGGGAGATCTACGCTCGCCACCCGAGCATGAAGGCCGTGCTCATCGCACATCCGCCGGGGGTCATGGCGTTCGGCGTTGCACACGAGCCGTTCAACACGCGCACCATTCCGGAAACGTACATCATGCTACGAGACATTCCGCTTCTTGAGTACGGGGCCCAGTTCAACGACCGGGAACGCGTCGCATCTCTGATGGGACCGAACACTCCGGTCGTCCTCGTCGAGAACGACTGCGTCATCGTCGCCGGTGAGAGCCTTCTCGAGGCGTTCGACAGGCTGGAGGTCGCCGAGTTCTCCGCACGGTCGGTGATCGCCGCCGGCGCGATAGGCCCGGTCACCTCCATCGACGAAGCGCAGACAGAGGAGCTCAAGCGGGCCTTCGGGATCGAGTGAAGCGCATGGGCCGTGATGGGCCAGCGTCCTGTCGGTAACGGTTTTAGAATCGCGGATCGGGCCCTGATCAGGTTCGAATCAGCCGCAGAGATGTTCCTCGACCTCGGGCAGATGGTGAATCAGCGGCACCAGCCCCCACAGCCCGAGGTCACGGTACAGCCGCAGCGCATCCTCGAAAATGCCCGCGTGTATTCCAAGCTTCACCGCCTCCATGCAGCGGCGCGGATGATGGTCGATGAAGAGCGTCGTCGACGCGTTCAGAATGCCCTGCGCCAGAAGCTCCCGCAACATCGCACGGTGATCGTCCGTAGGGGCAGCGACCGTGGGGCGGCCAACCGCGTGTCCGTAGACCTGCGAAACGGCTGACGACGTCTCCTCGTCGGGGCAAACCGTGGCAAGCTCGAGCCCGTCCGCGAGCTCTCGCACGAGCTGCGGCATGAGCCGCACCGGCCGGCCGGCCGCCTCGAGGAGTACGCCCGGCGCATAGAAGACCACTGCGGAGACATCCGCCGCACTCATTCTCCGGCCACCTGTACGACGAGCTTGCGTGTGCGCGGTTCGTCAATCGGATCGAAGTCGGCGATCAGAATCTCCTGGTAGGTCCCGAGCAGCAGCTCGCCGTCCACGACCGGCACCGTCATTGACGGGTTGAGGAAGGCGGTGCGGATGTGTGCACCGCCGTTCGCGTCGTAGCCGCGGCGATGATGCTTCCAGTCGGCGTCTATGGGGGCAAGCCGGTCGAAGAGCTCCTCGAGGTCGGCGAGGAGTCCGATCTCATGTTCGACCGCAAGAACCGCGCCGGTGGTGTGCCGATAGAAGACGAGCACCGAGCCCTGCTGCACGCCGGACCGGCTCACCACATCGCGCACCGTCTCGGTCACGTTCAGAGTAAAGAAGTTGCCCTCGGACTCGAGCTCGATTGTTTCGGTTGTGATCATTGCGCGAGCAGTTTCCGCATGCTCCCCGCCATCGAATCGAGGATGAGCCAGCAGGAGGTCGCACCGGCATCGAGCACCCCCTTCGAGCGCTCGCCGAGCCGAGCCGCCCGCCCCTTTTTCGCCACGAGCTCCTTCGTGGACTCCTTGCCCTGCTCCGCCGCCTCGGCCATGGCAGAGAGTGCATCGGCAAAGCCCTTGCCGCCCTGCCGAGCGTCGCGGAAGGCGGCGAGGGCCGGGTCGAGGGTATCGACGAGCGTCTTGTCGCCGACCTTTGCCTCACCGAGATCCTGTATCTTCTCGTAGGCGCTCGCGAGCATCTGCTCGAACACCTCGGCGTCGACCTGCTCGACGTCCTTGCAGGCCCGCGCCATCGCCTTGAACACCGAGCCGTAGAGCGGTCCCATGGCCCCGCCGATTTCCTCCACGAGGGTCTTCCCGAGGAGCTTCAGCCCGTCGGAGAGGCTCTCATCGCCCGACATTCGCTCTTTGGTGAGCTTGAAGCCCTTGGCCATGTTGATGCCGTGGTCGCCGTCGCCAATGGCGCCGTCGACCTCACTCAGGTAGGCCTTGTTCTCGGTAATCGTAGCCACCAGAGCCTCGAGTACGGGGGTGCCGGCGCTGTTCGCAAACGAGTCGCTCATCGCATCGCCTCCCTCACAACGCCCACTGCTTCAGCCCCATGGAGTAGCACTCGGTGTCCATGAGCTCTTTCAGCTCCTCGTCCACCTTCATCACCGTCAGGGTCACCCCCATCATGTCGAGCGAGGTGAAGTACTCGCCGACGTATGGACGATGGATCTTCATGTTCCACTCGCCGGTGAGGATCTCCTCCACCTTGTTGTAGAAGATGTAGAGCTCCATGAGCGGCGTGGCGCCGAGCCCCGAAACAAGCACCACCACCTCATCGCCCTTCTCGAAGGGCAGGTCAGGGAGAATCGTCTCGAGCGACATCTCCGCCATCTCGTCGGCGGTGGTGAGATCCGTCACTTTGATGCCGGGCTCGCCGTGGTGTCCGATGCCGAACTCCATCTTGCCGGCCTCGATGGAGAAGTTCGCCTTGCCCACGCTCGGAATCACACAGGGGGTGAGCCCGATGCCGATGCTTCGGGTATTGTCGACGGCCTTCTGCGCGACGCGGATAACCTCGTCGAGCTCCCATCCCTTCGCGGCGGCCGCACCGCCGACCTTCCACATGATGACTTCGCCCGCGACACCGCGACGGTCGGCCTCCTGCCCCTTCGGCGCGGAAGGCACATCGTCGTTGGCGATGACCGTCTTCACCGTGATGTCCTCGTCCTCGGCATCCTCGGCGGCCATTTTCACGTTCATCTTGTCACCGGAGTAATTCCCGTAGAGGCAGGCAATCCCCTTGCCCCCGTCAGCCGCCTTGAAGGCTTCGAGAAAAGCCGCCGCACTCGGAGAGGAGAAGATCTCCCCCACCGCGACGGCATCGACGAGGTTCTTGCCGAGGTAGCCGACGAAGGCCGGTTTGTGCCCCGACCCGCCGCCGGTGACGATGCCGACTTTGTCCTTCACCGGCGCCTTCGCGTACTTCAGCACCCGCGGGTGATTCGTTGTCGCGACGAAGTCGGGATGGGCCTTCGGGAACCCTTTCAGATAATCGGGTACGACCTGGTCGGGGTCGTTTATGATTCGTTGCATCATTTTCGCGCTCAGCTCACCGTCTCCACGAACTTCTTGACGGTCTCGGTTAGATTCCCATCGACCGAATGCAGCCGCCCCCCAACAAGAAACGCCGATTCAACCCCGAATTCCTCCCGCAGCTCGCCGCCTCGCTCCACGGTCATGCCGCCGCCGATCATGGGAAGGATCGGCTTGAACCCGGAAAACTCCTCGCGGCATCCGGCAACTGCCGCGTGACTGTCCTCCGGCGTAATCGGGAAGCGCCCGCCGTAGTTCGCGTATATGCTCGCATCGGCACCGGCGAGCCGGTGCATCTGTCCGTAGTACAGATAGAAGGAGAAGGGCGCCGCTTCCCCGGTCACATAGCCCCCCGAAACGGTGGGATGGCTCATGATGGGAAGACGAATCCGCGGGTCGGCGGCAAGCATACGCATCGCGTCGAAGCCGATGATCGCCGGTGCCACCATCAGCATACCGGCGCCGGCCTCCTGCGCGAAGAGCGCGCGGTCGAGCAGTTGATCAACGCCGGTGGTGACGTTTGCGGCAAATATCGACTTGAAGCCGGTCTTCGCGTTTGCCTCGGCAACGGCCTCCGCGATACGGGGCACCCGCTCCTCGAACGGCGCGTAGGGCAAGTCCGTGATCCCGTGGTCATCCTTCATGATATCGAGGCCGCCGAGAGCGCAGTCGGTTGCCATCTTTGCGAGGC
>CAZVXU010000044.1:0-11855 GCA_964631585.1 uncultured Spirochaetaceae bacterium
ATGGTGAAGATCGAGATCGATGTCGATGTGCGGGACGCGATGGGTGCGAATCTCCTCAATACCCTCGCGGAGCAGGTGAAACGGGATGCCGCCCGGCTGAGCGGTGCACAGGCGCTCATGGCGGTGCTGACCAACGCAGCCCGGGGCCGGCGGGCACGAGCATGGTTTGCCGTCCCGGTGGCGAAGCTCGCGCGAGCCGGTATCCCCGGCCCCGAGGTGGCCCGGCGTATCGTCGCGGCGACCGACGCGGCGAATGCCGATGCGGGTCGCGCCGTGACCCACAACAAGGGAGTGATGAACGGCATTTCGGCCCTGGCGCTCGCCACAGCCAACGACACCCGCGCGATAGAGGCCGCGGCGCATGCGTGGGCCGCGCGCGACGGTGTCTATCGCTCGCTGACGAGCTTCACCGTCGACGGCGAGGCGCTCCGTGGGTTCATCGACCTTCCGCTGGCATTTGCCACGGTCGGCGGCGCGGTGAGCTTTCACCCCTACGCCGAATGCGCCCTCGCCCTGCTGGGGCACCCGGACGCACCGACGCTCTCACGCATCGCCGCTGCCGTCGGACTCGCGCAGAACTTCGCGGCGGTCTACGCGCTCGTCAGCGAGGGCATCCAGCACGGCCACATGCGTCTGCACGCCACGCGCGTCGCCTATAAGGCCGGCGCCCGCGGCGACCGCGCCCGCGAGGTCGGCCAGGCGATCTGGGAACAGGGCGACATAAGCGAGGAGGCCGCGCGACGGCTCCTTCACCCCGGTGAGCGTCACCCCGGTGAGGTTCAGTCTGGAAAACAGCAGCCGGGAGAAGACGTATAATGGGACGGGCAGCAGAGAACGCGGTGTGCACAGCTTCGCCGAGCCTCGCCCTCACCAAGTACTGGGGAAAGGTTGAGGGAGGGGCGAACATCCCGGCTACCTCGAGCCTGGCTGTAACGCTGCGGGAGCTCACGAGCACGACACGGGTCGAGCGCTCGGGCGGCGCGGACACGGTGCTGATCGACGGAGTCCCGCAGAGCGAATCGCGATTCGCCCCGGTCTTCGAGGCGATACGGGCTGAAACCGCGACCACCGAACACTTCCTCGTCGAGAGCAGCAACAACTTCCCCACCGCGGCGGGTCTTGCGAGCTCCTCCTCCGGGATCGCGGCGCTGGTCTGCGCGGTGAATGCGCTCCTCGGCAGCGAGCTTCCCGCCTGGAAGCTCTCCCGGATCGCCCGGGTCGGCTCGGGCTCGGCCGCCAGGGCGGTCTTCGGCGGCTTCACGGCTCTTCCGGCGGGCGGCACGGAGGCCCGACCGGTGCACGACGCCGACCACTGGCCCGAGCTGCGCGTGGTGGTCGCCGTGCTCCAGAGCGGGCCCAAGGCTGTCTCCTCGCGGGAGGCCATGGAGCGTGTGCGGCGCACCTCACCCTACTTTGCTCCATGGATGGAAACCGCGGAGGAGCTCTTTTCCGAGGCGCGGGAGGCGCTGTCGGTACGGGATCTCGATCGCCTCGGGCATGCGATGCGACTGAGCTACCTGCGGATGTTCTCCACGATGTTTGCCGCCGATCCGCCGGTTCTCTACTGGCAGCCACGCAGCCTCGCTGTGATCCGCGCGTGCGAGGATCTCCGCCGCGAGGGCGTGCAGGCCTACGAGACGATGGACGCCGGCCCCCAGATCAAGGTCCTCACGACCGAGGATTATGTCGAGCAAGTGCGAGCGACGCTTTCCGAGACGGCAGAGCAGGTTCTCGTCTCGGGTGTCGGAGACGGTCCTCGAGTCGCTGCAACAACAGGAGTCGGGCCGTGAAAGGAGCGACGCTGACAGTACCCGGAAATCTGCTGCTTTTCGGAGAGTATGCCGTTCTCGAGCAGGGCGGGCTCGGCCTCGCCTGTGCCCTTGCGCCCCATGTTCGCACACGCCTCGAGCCCGCCTCGCGCTTCTCCGTCGAGGGGCAGCTCGGGGCGCGATCCGTCGGTTGGAGGCCCGGTGACGACAGCGACGACCGCGAGCTCCTTCACAAGGTCGGGCAGTTTTTGGTGGAGCAACTCGCGGCCCGCGGCGTGGATCTTCCCGCATTCGAAACGAGGGTGTTCATCGATTCCTCAGACTTCATGGGGACATCGGGAAACAAGCGGGGCTTCGGATCGAGCGCCGCCGCAACGGTCGCACTGTGCACCACCGCATGCGAGCTGGCGGGGATAGACGATGAAGAGACGCGGTTCGAGCTCGCGGTCGGTGCCCATCGCTTTGCGCAGGGCGGGCGCGGAAGCGGCTACGATGTCGCCGCCTCGTTCTTCGGCGGAATCGGGCTCTTCCGCGGCGGAGAGCGCCCCGAGTACGAGCGGGTGCAGCTCGACTGGCTGCCCGAGCTTTCGCTCCTGGAGGCGGGCACCCCTGCAAGGACCGCGCACGCTCTGTACCGGTACGCCGCGTGGAAGGCGGGACACAGCGACGGGGCGGTGCGCTTTCTCCAGCAGTCAAACAGCCTCATTTCCGCCTTCGTACGCTCTTCCAGCTGGGAAGAGGCGAAGCCCTATGTCGGCGAGCTCGCGGAGCTCGGCCGCCGGCTCGGCCGGCAGATAGACATTCCGGCGGAGCCCGACGAGGGCGACCGGGGCGGCGGGGGCGACGAGGGCGACGACTCGAGTGTCTGCAAAGCCGTCGGGGCGGGCGCCGAGCTCTTTCTCTATCTTGACGGCGATGCGTCCCGTACGGACACCATTCCCGTGGAAATCGATTGGGAGGGATGCACATGGCGTTGAGCGGCTGGGGAGCATCCAAGCTCCTTCTCTTCGGTGAGCACGCGGCGGTCTACGGGTATCCGGCGGTAGGCGTCGCCCTTCCCGACGGCATCCGCCTGCACGTGCGCCCCGACGGCAGGGCGTGGAAGCTTCCGGGCATCCCGGCCGATTACGTGCCGGTCCTCAATGAGCTCCTGGCGCACGCAGAGGCGGTGCTGTCGCGCAGCTTCGACCCGGAGGCCGTCAGGTCCCTGCGTGGCGAAATCCGCATCGAGACCACCGTACCCCCGGGCGTCGGATTCGGCTCCTCGGCGGCGGTCTGCACCGCGCTGGCACGCGCTCTGCTGCCGGCGCTCACCGAACCCGATGCGACGAGCATCTGGCAGCTTGCCCACGAACTGGAAGTCTTCTTCCACGGAAGCCCGTCCGGCATCGATACGGGGATCTCGAATCTCGGCGGCATACAGGCCTTCTCCTTCGAGGGCGAGAAGCTACCGCGGGCAACCAGCCTTCGTAACCCCGATCTGTTTCTGCTGGTGGGTGCGGTGCCCCGCACACACGACACAAAGGAGCTCGTGGGACGGGTAAAAGCTGCACGAGAGGCCGGGTCGCCTGAGGTCCGGCAGGCGCTTGCCTCTCTTGGACGCATCGCGGAGGAGGCAATCGATCTTCTCGCCCTCACCGACGCTCCCGGAGTCGTCTCGCGGCTCGGCGAGCTCGCAGACAGTGCCCAGCAGCGGCTCCGGGAGCTCGAGCTCTCGAACGCCCACCTGGAGACGGTGCTTTCCACTGCCGCAGATGCGGGCAGCGTGGGGGGCAAGCTGAGCGGCGCCGGCGGCGGGGGGGCGTTTTACACCGTCTTCGAGGACGCCGCGGCACTGCGGCGCGCCGAGGCTGCCGTTCGCCGCGACCTCGACCGCATCGCCGACGATCTGCCGTTGTTCTCCTACCGCGTCGTCGCCGGCGACGCCGAGCGCGTGACGACCGCCGCCTGAGGCATCTCCCGGCGCCGATCCGGGTTACGATGCGTCGGTCCGCGCGCCACGGCGTCGTGACTGCAACAGCCCCACACCTCGCGCCACCAGCGCACGAGGGAGCAGCCGCTCGAGAAACACCATCGCCTTAAACACGAACCCGTAGATGGCAACCCTCCTTCCCCGAAGGGCCGCCCGATAGCCGTATTCGACCACCTCCCGCGCGGTCGCCATCGATCGCGCCTCCGAGGACCCGATGCGCATCCCTGCGGCATCGTGAAAGGGTGAGCGCGTCGGACCCGGGCAGAGTGCGGTTATGCCGACGCCGTAGGGGGCAAGCTCCCCGGCAAGGGCCTCCGACAGGGACAGACCATAGGCCTTCGAGGCGTAGTAGACGCTCATCAGCGGACCGGGCTGGAAGGCGGCAACCGAGGCAACCTGTATGATCCGTCCGTGCCCCCTCGCAGCCATCGCCCCCGCGACGACGTGGAGCACCTGCATGCAGGCGGAGACGTTCAGGGCGATCATCGCCTCGTTTCGCTCCCACGTCGATTCGGTGAAGGCACCAAAGTCTCCGACTCCTGCGCTGTTGACGAAGAGATCGAGGTCCCGGCCGGCGAGAGCTGCGTCGAGCTCGGTGATTGCGGCGGGGTCGGTAAGGTCGAGTGCATGTGTTTCGGCGTACACGCCGAGGTATGCTGCATCGGTGGCGACGGCACGCAGGTAATCGGAACGGCGCGCGACGAGCAGGAGGTCGTAGCCCTGCTCGGCGAGAAACTGCGAAAACGCGCGGCCGATGCCGCTGCTTGCGCCTGTAATGAGCGCGGTCTTCCCCACGAGGTCCTCCTTGACGGCGGCACTCTACCCGGTTGATAACAGGCTGTGCAACATCACAGATTCCTGTTCCTCGAATCCTTCTTCGGCGGCTCGCACCGCGCCTTCGCGGAGGGGCTTGTCGAGCACTCCGGCCACCAGATAGATCTGCTCACCCTTCCCGCCGAGAACTGGCGATGGCGAACGCGCGCGGCCGCACTGCAATTCGCGGACCGACTGGCAGACGAGCGCACCGAACCCCGGCCGACAACGCATCCTCACGCGCGGCCGCTTCACCTCGGGGAGTACGACGGCATCATCGCCACGGACCTGCTGACCATCGCCGACTTCCGCGCCCTGGTCGCCGGACCGCCGATTCTGCTCTACGTACACGAGAGCCAGATCACCTACCCCCTGCCGAAGGGGATGAGCCTCGACGCCGCAACCGCCTTCGTGGACATCCGCAACGTCCTCATGGCCGACCGCACCCTGTTCAACTCGCACTTCCACCATCTCCGGTTCGCCGAGGCCGCCGCGGAGGCTTTGGAGAGCGCCCCCACGGAGGAGCTGCGCGAGCTCGCCGCCACCGCCACCAACCAGGCCGGCGTGCTGCACCCCGGATGCAGACTCGACCGGCTGCTCGCCGGGCCTCGCGGCGCCGGAGGGGGTGGTGCCGGGCCCGAGGGCACACGGGGCGGCGGCGCTGCCGCGGGTGCCGGCGCCGCCGCGGGTACCATGGACGGGCCGCTCATCATCTGGAACCACAGGTGGGAGTACGACAAGAACCCCGCGCCCTTTTTCCGAACCCTCGAGCGCCTCTCCGCCGAGGGCGGGCGGTTCCGCCTCGCCGTGCTCGGAGAGAACCCTCAATACCACCCGAAGGAGTTCGAGGCCGCACGAGCGAGCCTGGAGAAACACATCGTGCAGTACGGATATCTCGAGGACCGGGCGGCCTACGAGCAGCTGCTGCTTGCGGGGGATATCGTAGTATCGACCTCGGTGCAGGAGAACTTCGGGATCTCGGTCGTCGAGGCGGTGGCGGCCGGCTGTCTCCCGATTCTGCCTCGCCGCCTCTCCTATCCGGAGGTGATCCCCGCGGAGTATCACAAAATATGCCTCTACGACTCGAACCAGGAGCTCGTCTCCATGCTCCGCCGCTTCATCCGGGACGGCGTTCCGTCGGCAGCAGGGCTACGGGATGCAATGCAGCGTTACGGGTGGAGCAGCCTGGGGCCGGCGTACGACAGGGAGCTCGAGGCACTGGCGGCACCGCGCTCGTAGGCAATGCGCGGCAGCACGAGGCCCGCAAGCCGGGCGGCTGCCGTCCGGCCGCCGGACCCGCGCACCAACTATGAGTCGATGCCGTTCATGTGCGCGAGCACCCGGTACAGGCCCTGCGTCCCGAGCTTCTCCCACCCAAGGGCTTTCGCCGAGAGGTAGAACTGGTGAACGAGGGAAAGTCCGGGCATGGATAGATTCATACGCTCCGCCTCGGCCAGGGCGATCCCCATGTCCTTCACGAAGTGCTCGATGTAGAAGCCGGGGTCGTAATTCCCCTGGGCAATCCGGGGGCCGAGATTGTTGATGAGGAAGGACGAGGCGGCACCCGTTCCGATGACACCGATGACGCTGTCGAGGTCTAGCCCCGCGCGGTAGGCGTAGAGGAGGGACTCCACGACGCCGATCATGGTGCCGGCGACCAGAGTCTGATTGCACATCTTGGTGTGCTGTCCGGCCCCGGCCGGCCCCATCAGTCTGACGTTTTCGCCGAGTACCTGAAATGCCGGGAGCATTCGCTCGAAGGCATCATCGTCTCCTCCGACCATGATCGCGAGCGAGCCGTTCTGTGCCCCGACGTCACCACCGGAGACGGGCGCGTCGAGGGCAAGAAGATCCCGCTCGGCTGCTGCGGCGGCGATACGCTGTGCGAGCGACGGCTCTGATGTAGTCATGTCGATGAGGACGGTGCCGCTCTCGCAGGCATCGAGGATACCGCTCTCGCCGAAGTATACCTCTTCCACGTCGCGCGGGTAGCCCACGATGGTAAAGACGGCTTCGGCGGACCCGGCTGCCGCAGCCGGCGAATCGCACCAGACGGCTCCCAGCTTCTCGAGCTCGGCAGCCTTGGACCGGGTCCGGTTGTATACCGAGACCTCGTAACCGGCCTCGATGAGGTTCAAACACATGCTCCGTCCCATGATGCCTGTGCCGATCCATGCGATGCGCTTCATGACTCCTCCTCCTTGTTCACCGGTAGCAGCGGCAGCTCCACATACACGTCGGTGCCGTGCTCCTCATCTGTGTCGAACCATATCCGGCCGTTGTGTGCTCCGGCCACGAGATTGGCAATGTAGGTGCCGAGGCCGTTTCCGCCCTTCTTTCCGGAGGTGGCGTAGCGTTCGAAGAACCTGTCTCTGACGTCGGCGGGCACCGGCTTGCTGTTGTGAATCTGAACCAGATAAAACCCCTCACGCGCGTCCGTGGCGCCGGTGCTGATCGAGATTGATACCGTGTCACCGGCACGGGAGGCTTCCACCGCGTTCCGCACCAGGTTTGCGAAGAGCTCTTCGAGGTAGACTACCTCGCCGTACAGCGGAAGACTGCTGTTCCAGTCGACCTCGGCGCCGTCTATATCGTAGGCGAGCGTCACCGACGAGCCGGAAAGAATACTCGCGAGCTGACTCTCCACGGCCCGGAAGAGGTCGAGCATATTCAGAAGCTGGGGGTCGAGCTCGTAGCTCCCCTCCTCCATCCGGACGTAATCCATCGAGCTCGAGATCATCGTATCGAGGCGGCGGCCGCTGTCGCGGATGGCGAGCACGAGCTCTCGCTGCCCCTCGGTGAGCTCATCACGCAGCAGCAGCTCCGCGGCTGTGAGCATGCCGTTCAGCGGGTTTCGCAGGTCGTGTCGCATCATCCGCTCCACTTCCTGTTTGGTGGCCTCGAGCCGTCGGCGCTCATGCATTTCGGCATGGAGCTCCGAAATCGTGTCCTGCAGCTCGCGCTCCATGCGCTTGCGCTCGGTGATATCGACGACGAAGGTTACCTTTTTCGGCTCGCCCTGTGTGTCCTCTATGAACGCCGCATCGGCGAGGATCACCAGTGGCGTGCCGTCGCTGCAGCGCACGTTCCACTCGCCCCGCAGCTCGCCGCTGCCACCGCCCGCCGCGATGAAGGAATCGTGAAGGTCGGAGAGCTGCTTCTGTGACTCCTCCGGAACCACGACTGTGAAGTGACTGCCGAGCAGCGCCTCGGGGCGATAGCCGTAGAGTCTGCAGTAGACGGGATTTACGTATTCAAAGTAGCCGTGGCGATCGGTGATGCAGATGCCGATCGGCGTTGCAGCGAGGATATGCCACAGACGGTTGCTTTCCGGTGAGATGACCCGGGCAGCCGGCGCTACACCGGCGAGATCCGCCCTATCGTCGGAACGGGCAGGCGCCCCGGGATCACGCTTGTTGTATTGCTCGTCATATGCCGTGTCAGGCATGGGCGAACTCCGAACCTGTTGGGACTTCACCGAAACTGTAGCACGGGCTGCAGGGCCCACACAAGCTCACGCGGTTTCACTGGGGCGCGCACGCGCCGCGCCTCCCGGGGCCTTGATCTCCACCCCGGATTATTGAACAATGCAGCCCTGCGCCACAAGCCGGCCCGGCACACTCAGCAGAAGGACACCAATGAATCAAGACCAGGTCAAGGAACAGCTGCTTCGCCTCGACGAGGACGTCGAGGAATTCGCGGTGGTCTTCACCGGTAAGAAGAGCAAGAAGGCGAACGGGCTCTACTACCCCGACAGCCGTGAGATCATCATACACAACCACAATTTCGACGACGACAACCAGCTCATCTACACCGCCGTCCATGAGTTTGCCCACCACGTGCACTTCACCCGCTCACCCGTGCCGGTCGGCAACCGCGCACACACGATCGAGTTCCGCAACATCCTCCACGATCTGCTCGAACGGGCGGAGGAGCTCGGCGTGTACCGCAATATCTTCCGGACCAATGCCGAGTTCATGGCGCTCACCTATCGCCTCCGTCGCGACTTTCTCGGCCCCAACGGCGAGCTCATGAAACGATTCGGTGCGGCCCTCATCGAGGCGCAGCGGCTCTGTGAGAAGTACAACGCGCGCTTCGAGGATTACGTGGAGCGGGTGCTCTCACTGAACACCAAAAATGCGAACACCATCATCAAGACCCACACCTATGACATCAGCCCCTCCATCGGCTACGAAAACATGGCCACCGTTGCCGGTATCGCGGATCCCGACAAACGGCAGGAAGCGGAGGAAGCGTTCGCCGGCGGCCAGAGCCCCGATCGGGTAAAGACGATGCTCAGACAGAACTCCGAGAAAACGGAGCAGGAGCCCCTCGAGCGGCTCAGAAAAGAGAAACACCGTCTCGAGCGCACCATTCAGAGCCTGCAGGACAAGCTTCACAGCGTCGAGGAGCGCCTCGAGCGCTATGATACCTACGAGCAACCGGATGACCACGATAACATCCCCTCCTTCCCCCGGTGAGCCCACTTGATCAAGCCTGCCGCGGAGAGATAGACTAAAAACAATGGCAAGTATGATTGATAAGCTCGAGTTTTCGGAATACGAGGGTTCGGTGGAGAAGAATGACCTCGCGCTCTACGCGCTTTCCACCTGCGCGTTCTGCAAGAAGGCGATAAAGTTTCTCCAGGATCACGACATCAAGTTCCGCTACATCTACCTCGACACCATCAACCCCATGGTGAAGCGCACGGTCAAGTCGGAGTTGAAAACGCGGTACGCGAGTCTTCCTGTCTTCCCGGTCCTGGTCATCGACGACGAGGAGGCGGTCTCAGGGTTCTCCGAAGAGAAGTGGAAAGAGATTCTCGACATCGCCTGAGAAGACACGGGGGGTCCTATGCCTGCAAAGGAAAAAACGCTCGAGGATACGCGGCGATTCGCCTCGATGGTCGCCGAAAAAAACGGATGGAAGCTCAATCCCGATGAGGATTTTCTCGAGGATCTGATTGCGGGACTGACCGAGAACTTCAATCGATACGGCTACTATCTGTGTCCGTGCCGCGACGGCACCGGTGAGCGCGAGAAGGACAAAGACATCATCTGTCCCTGCGATTACAATGTGCCCGATCAGAAGGACTACGGCCACTGTTTCTGTGCACTCTTCTTCCGGCCGGACTATCTCGATGGGGGCGGCGAGCCGCAGTCGATCCCCGAACGCCGTCCGGAGGACCTTCAGTTCCAGTAGCCTGCCACTCCACCGGCACCCTTGCCCTGCCGCCGCTCCCCCGATGTTTCTATCCCCGGCCCCGGATCTGTTCGAGAATCTGCTCCACCTCGACCATCAACAGTTTCGCTTGATTCCTCATCTCATCGAGATCCTCATCACGGGCCGCTGATTCGGTGGCCCGCGCAAGGGAAAGAGCCCGCTCCGCCATGAGAGTGCCACAGGTATTGGCGAGAGAGTGAGCGGCTTTCTTCACTGCCGCTGCGTCACCCTCTGCCATACCATCGCGAAGCATCTGAAGTCGCTGCGGCGTCTCCTCTACAAAGATCGAGAAGATTTCCTCGAGAATGTCCGGGGCGTCGGCGTACTCGGCTTCCAGAGCTGCGAGGTCGAAGGGCGGCTGTTGGGCTGCTTTCTGTTCTTCAATCATATTTTGCCAGTTTGCTCCATTTGGGCGTAAACATCAATATCGGCTGGCCGGGCCGGCCCATCCTTTTCCTTGACCGCTGCATACAAATGGGATTGAATGAGGTATCTCGACAATCGGCACTACGACAATTGACAGCACAAGGAGAGGGGCATGGCAGAGAAGCAGTACGTGATGGCCTTCGACGCCGGAACGACGAGCAATCGGGCGATTCTGTTCAACCACGACGGTGAAATCGCGGGCGTCGCACAGCGGGAGTTCGCCCAGATCTACCCGAAACCGGGGTGGGTGGAGCATGACCCGATGGACATCTGGGGAACGCAGAGCGGTGTCGCACGCGAGGTGCTCGAGAAGACCGGCACACGTCCAAGCGAAGTCGCGGCGATCGGCATCACCAATCAGCGGGAAACCACGATTGTCTGGGAGCGATCCACCGGAAAGCCCATCTATAACGCCATCGTATGGCAGGACCGCCGCACCGCCCCGATCTGTGACCAGCTGACCCGTGACGGGTGGACCGACTACATCCGTGACAACTGCGGACTCGTGATCGATGCCTACTTCTCCGGGACGAAGATCAAGTGGCTCCTCGACAACGTGGAAGGCGCCCGGGAGAAGGCCGAGCGCGGAGAGCTCATGTTCGGAACGGTCGATACCTGGCTGATCTGGAAGCTCACCGGCGGCGAGGTGTACGTGACTGACTACTCCAACGCCTCCCGCACGATGCTCTTCAACATCAAGGATCTCGACTGGGACGACACGCTTCTCGACGCCATGGGCGTGCCGCGCTCGATGCTTCCCGAGGTCAAGGAGTCGAGCTGCATCTACGGCCATACTGCCGCCGATACGTTCGGGGGCGCGGAGATTCCCATCGGAGGCGCCATCGGTGACCAGCAGGGAGCGCTCTTCGGGCAGGCCTGCTTCGAGCCGGGAATGGCAAAGAACACCTACGGGACCGGAAGCTTCGTCCTCATGAACACCGGCTCCGAACCTATTGCGTCGGAGACCGGACTTCTCACAACGATGGCGTGGGGGCTCGACGGGAACGTCGAGTACGCGCTCGAGGGGGCGATCTTCGTCACCGGCGCGGCGGTGCAGTGGCTGCGCGACGAGATGCACATGGTAAACGACGCCATGGATACCGAGTACTTCGCCACCAAGGTCGAGGATTCCGGCGGCGTGTACATGGTGCCCGCCTTTGTGGGCCTCGGCGCCCCGCACTGGGACATGTACGCCCGCGGCGCCATCGTCGGCCTGACACGCGGGTCGAGTAATGCACACGTCATCCGGGCGACGCTCGAGTCGATCGCCTACCAGACCCGCGACGTTATCGAGTGCATGGAAACGGATTCGGGAATAGAGACAAAGGAGCTCAAGGTCGACGGTGGGGCCTGCGCCAACGACTTTCTCATGCAGTTCCAGTCCGATATTCTCGGGATCCCGGCCATCAGGCCGAAAATCATCGAGACCACCGCCCGCGGCTCGGCATTTCTCGCAGGTCTGGCGGTCGGCTTCTGGAAGAACAAGAAGGACATTCTCAACAACTTCGACGTGGACCGGACCTTCGAGCCCGATATGGAGGCCTCTCGCCGCGATGCGCTGTACGGCGGCTGGAAGAAGGCGGTCGATCGGGCCCGGGACTGGGAGGAAAAAGAGTAGGATATCGCCGGGGCCGGCCGGGCCCCGCGGTATC
>CAZVXU010000044.1:11955-16908 GCA_964631585.1 uncultured Spirochaetaceae bacterium
GCCGGCCGGGCCCCGCGGTATCGCCGGGGCCCGGCCACGCGGCCCGCAACCCGGCCGGCCGCCGGCATCCGGCCCGGGCCGGTCTACCCCGACCAGTTTCCCGCTTCCGAAAGCAGGCGCGCCTCGATGATCTTGCGGAATCGCCTCGCCTCGCTTGACTCGGGCTCGAGCTCGAGGGCCGCGTCACAGTCGCTGAGCGCTTTCTGATAGTTCCCCATGTCGAAGTAGACCTGCGCGCGGGCAAACAAAGAGTCGAAGCGGCCGTAGTCGAGCCGGAGGCAGCGGTTGAGGTCCGACAATGCCTCTCCGAACAAGCCGCGGAGCCGGTGGACCATCCCGCGATAGTAGTAGGCCTTCCAGTTGTCGTCGTCCAGCTCCAGGGTGGCGGAAAAGTCTGCAACCGCGCGATCGTAAGACGACATGGCAAAAAAAGCCATCCCCCGATGTATCAGCACGATTGCACGCAGATGGGAAGTGATCTCCGAATCGAGAATCTCGGTGTAGAGCTCTACCGCCCGCTCGAACTCGTGCTGGTTGTGCGCGTGGAGCGCGTGCAGGAGTTGTGACTCGATCGTGTCGGAGGCGATGCCGAGCCGTGAAGGATCTATGAGATCCGGCGGCTCACTCTCCTCGGGGCGGCCTTCGGAGGGGTGCTCGAGAGGCAACCCCGAAGTACGCTGAATCTGGTTCCAGAACTGACGCCGCCGCTTGAAGAGCTCCGCATGGAGACTGCGGTGATAGTCGCGTATCTCCTGAAAGATGATGTCGGCGAGGGTGAGATTGGCGTTGAGGGCCGCGAGCTTGCGCTTCAGCGGTTCTTCGAACGGAGCGTTGTCCGCCTTGTACACGAGCTCATGCTCTACCTCGGCCCATGCGTCCTGCAGAATGGTTCGCAGCTGGATCTCACACTGTGGCTCCGCGTCGAGCTCGAGATCGGCATATTCCTCGGGAGGAATTCGCACGAGCAGATGGGTTGATTCATATCCGAACTCCCTCGAAGAGAACTCGGCCCCCTTGTGCTCGACCTCGAGCACCTCGTAGGTATCCGAGAGGATCTGCTCGACCCGGGTGAGATCGCCGAGGAAGGCACAGACGACGCGAGTGCCGAAAAGGTCGGGGATATTCACCTCGCCCGGCCGCTCTGCGTCTTCACCGGACTCGGTGGCCTCGAGGGCCGCGCCGCTCCCGCCGGCCCCGGCGAGCGACGACCGCGCCCTGGCGAGCAGCTTGGCATAGAGACTGTCGAAGGACTTGATGCGGGACTTGATGGTCGGGTGCAGATGAGAGGCCTCGAGGGTGCGCCGCACCCCGGACACCACACGATCAAGAACGTCGCGGTATGTGGACTCAGATTCCTGGTACCGTGCCTTGAGCGTTGTGCGACTCGCGAGGGGAAGCTCGATGCGGTTCATTGGTTCACTATAACACGGCGCTATCGGCCCGTGTCTGCGAGCGTCTCGGCAAGGGTGTAGAGCTCGAATCGGTCATGGATGCCGAGCTTACGATACCCGTTCGAGCGATGTTTCTTCACCGTCACGGGGGCGATTGCGAGATGCTCGGCAATCTCCCTCGCCGTGCTGCCGTTGAGGGTCAGCTCGAGTATCTCTACCTCGCGAATGGTAACGCTTCGCCCGTCGACGAGCTGCCGCGGTAGTCGCCGCCAGGCGCGAGCACCGTAGGACGCAACCCGCCCGGCTCCGTCCGTTGAGTGCGGAGGAACGGGCGCGTGCCTCGCCTCGGTGCCCGTTGCCCTATCACCGTCCCGCTCCGTGTCGACCACCTCACGCAGGAGACATACGAAGCCGCGGTTGCGCCCGTAGGCGACCAGAGGAGCGACCGAGGCCTCGAACACACGATCAGCCTCCACACCGGTGAAGGTGAGGGTGACGAGGGCGAACACAGGCCGATTCCCGGAGACACGCTCCGCGCCAAGCCTGCGAAAAGCGTCCTCCGCGTTTCGGTATCCGACTTCGGAGAGACAGACCGCAAGCGGAGCGCCTCTTCGACACCGCCGTCCCTCCCGGAAGCGGGTCCCGAATGAGGGGCTTGCGTACTCGACTGTGAGCTCGCGGTCGAGAATAAGGATCGGGTCAGCTGCCACGTGGAGAAAAGTTCGCGCGTCGAGGCCGGTGTCGCGCGCCCGACCCGCGGTCACGGTTCTCTCGAGTACCACCTCGTCGGAGAGCACGAGCCGATTCAGTACGGCATCGAGCTCCTCACTGTTATCTCCGGCGGTACCGGCGGAACCGGCGGATACTCCCGGAGATCCGGCAAGCGAAGACTCCGAGGGACAGATACGCGAGAAGCCCCGAAGGAAGGCGCCGAGGCCCCGGCGGGGCAGGTGCTCCACGAAGAGAACACACACCAGGATAACCGGAAGCTCTGTCGCCAGGTCGGAGAGATGCCTCGACAGGGCCGGAACGCCCCGATCAGCGCCAAGGGAGACAAGCAGATAATGCAGATCGACTACTACACGAACCGGACGCCTCGACGGCCGACCGGGCCAGCCCGAGGCAGCGCGCCGGATGAGTGCTACGGCCGTTGCGGGATCAACAGGCGCCTGCTCGACGAATGATTCCGCGGAAAGACTTCGATAACGGGAGGAGTCGTCGCCCGCGCCGAGATGCGATAGCAGGGACCAGATTGCGTCCTCGGTCTCGGCGTCGAGAACGGTAAGGAGCCGCTCGTCTCGCTCCAGGCCGGAGAGCAGGAAGTGCACGGCCGCATGCATCCGCTCCGACTTACTTCTGTACAGGCACAGTACGCGCTCTCTCGCGTCGAGCGCGGAGGGGAGATGCATGACCGGAATTATATGAAATGCGCTCGCCGATGCAACTCGGCCGCGAGCGTGCGGGGAACGCCGCCCCGAGCCGGTGGCCCTCGCCGTTGTCGCGGGCCGGCACCGTTACAGTCTCGTCACCGGCGCTGTTACCGGCGCTGTTCGAACATCCGGCTCAACTCGTCACGCACTTGCTCGAGCACCCCCTGGTACTGCTCCTGCAGCCGTCCGAGGTTGTCCTGCAGTGTTTTGCTGAACTCTGGATCCGAAGCGGGGTCCATCTGGACCCGGCTGCCGTACTGCTGCGACAGTTCCTGCTCTCGCTGCCGCATACGCTGCGCGTACTGGTTGCGGATCTGCTCGATGAGTTGCCGGCGGTTATCGAGGTACTGCTTGAACAACCCATGCACCTGCTGGAAGAGGTAGTCGAGATCTTTCCCCTTACCCAGCACCACGGCAAGCCCATCATGCAGTCTGGTTAGTCGCTCGAGCTCCTCCTCGGAAGTCGGGAGGGAGATGGCGGCGAGCACGACCTGAAAGAACCCCTCCTCAACCCAATCGCGACGCTCGCCGGAGTACTGCTTGAGCTCCTTCTTCAGATCGAAGTCGCTCTCCTCCTGCAAGCGGGATGCGAGGCGCTTTCCCACGTTGCGATGCTCGTGCGCCTCTACGGTCTTCGGGTCGCTCGTTACGTTTTTCGTCTTCTCGAGTGCCAGCTCGAGGGCGCTTTTTATTTCTCCCACGAATATTCCCCCTGAGGTCGATTGCTGCGTGTGTCATTAATGATAACAACAAAGCTGCGCCGAGAGAAACTACTCACCAATGACGCGCTCGTCGGTCATCACACGATCGATCCGCATATCCCAGCCTTCCCTGGGCACCTCGTCTACGAGCTGCTCCTCGAAGCACACGCCCACCGTCGAGATGTAGCCGAGGCCCGTGGCCAGAAACCGGTCGTAGTAGCCGCGCCCCCTGCCGAGACGGTAGCGCGCAAGATCGAACGCAAGCCCCGGCACGATGACAAGGGCGTTGTCGCCTGCGGCCCCGAGCGGGACTCGGGAACCATCGCCCCCCGTCTCCCCGCCCCCCGGCACAACGGGCGGCAAATCCGCAGCCGGCTCGTCGATGCCGAAGGAGCTGCGAACAAGCGGCTGATCGGGTTCGCTCATTCGGTGAAAGTGGATCTCCTCACCTGCCACACGCGGCAGCGCGAGTGTCTTCCCCTCCGCGATGGCTCGCCGGCGGATTTCCCCAGTCTGCACCTCCCGTGGCATGGATACGTAGCAGTACACTACACGGGCCCGTCGCCACCAGCTGCTTTCGAACAGGCGCGCCTCGATCCGCTTACTCTTCGCAAGGACGGTCTCCATGGGAAGCACACGCAGTTGCTCGAGCACCTCGCTGCGCAACCTCTTTTTTTCGCGTGATCTGCCCGTGTCCGAGCTCATTCAGCCGGCCTCCCGGGTGGCACCGCCGGAGCCGGCAAGGTGCGAAGGGCCCACACCAGTCGCTGCGCGACGGTGATCGCGGTCATCGCAGCCATCGTGTAGGCAAGCACCACGAAAATCCCGGGCAACGCGATGAAGAGGGTGTAGAACACGATAGTCTCGGTACCCTCGATGAGCCCCGAGGGCATGAATACGCTCGTGGTCGCTACGTGGTCATCTATCCGCTTTCGCTTCTCCAGGAGCGCCGAGAGGTACAACCACGAGGCGATGTTCACGTAGAATACGGCGAGCAACACGGCGACTGCGATGAATACCGCCGGCGACGGGAAAGCGAGCGCCATGCCGAGCGGAATGAGGGCATACGCCACGACGTCGAGCAGCATGTCCAGGTATCCGCCGAAATCGCTCTGCTTTCCCGACCGCCGTGCCACCGCTCCGTCGAGGCCGTCGAGCAGTCGTCCGAGCAGCCAGAAGGTCGCGCATAGCAGCATCTCGTGATGCAGCAGACAGACGAAGGCCACGACGCCGAAGGCGAAGGCACCGATCGTGATGGTGTTCGGATGTACTCGCCGGGCCAGCACCCCGGCGAGTGGAGAGACGACGCTCTCCTTCACCGGCCGGAGCATTCGATCGAGCACCGTTGCCCTCCTCGCAAACCGCTTACGGCGGACCTATGCCGCAGGCACGCCGCAATTCTGGAGTATCTGCGAGCCAGTTGCAAGATGC
>CAZVXU010000045.1:0-16625 GCA_964631585.1 uncultured Spirochaetaceae bacterium
GTTTCTGCTGAGCCCCGAAGCCACCGAGTAATACCGCTCATGAGACGCAAGCCGGAGAGCGGGCCGCTCGCTTAGAACGCGCCGAACTTCGTCGTATACCCGCTTCGAACCCAGATGAGCTCGCCGCGCAACATACCGCTGTCTGTCTCCGTGGTATCCTCCCACTCGTAGAGGACGACGTCACCCGGTACCTCGTCGGTTGTCCACCACCGGTACTCCACGGAGTCGCCGGTTTCCTCGTCGGTGTACTCGTAGACCAGCAGATCGGTCTCGTAGGTTCCCGCCTCGACGGTAACGGTGACGCGCTCCTGGCGGTACTCGCTCATGTCCTCGTCGAAGACGACCTCTTCGTCATCGTAGGTCGGCTCTTCCCATTCCTCGTCGCCGTCAGCTGCGTCGGTGTCATCGTCGGCGACCTCGTCGGCACTCTCAGGGTCCTGCTCGAACACACGGTGGCGGATCTCACCGGTTTCAGGGTCTTTCAGATAGATCTCGAGGGCGTCGTACTCTTCGTCTATGAGCACTTCGTACTCGAACTCTTCCTCCTCCTCCTGAGAATCGAGGCGAAGATACCACCAGGAAGTCCCGTCTCCATTACGACGCAGCAGCGCCCGCTCGCCGATGAAGCTCGAATCCTCTTCACCGTCGGTGGAGGTGATCTCCCAGGCGGCGCCCTGACCTTCCTCGAAGTCGTCGAACCCCGCTCCATAGCCGCCGAGAAAGAAGACCTGCATGTAGGTCATCTGGAAGGCCATCTGATCGGTCCACTGGCTCATGCTCCGCTCGAGGGCACGCTCCGTGGTGCCGGTGACGGCGGCACCAAACGCGTCGGAGACGACTCCGTCCACCGACGCACAGCCGGCCGCCAGCAAAACCAGTGCAATTCCAAGCCCGATTCGTACAATCACTCGCTTCATATGTTCCTCCGTGGATATTGAGCTAAGTATGTGCGTTTGGCCGGGGGCGTCAAGCCAATTCATTGTTTGACAACCCCCGTAAACCATGCGAAAATAATCATGCTTTCCCGAGCCGTCCTGCCTACGGCCGCCGCTTCGTTGAGGTTGCGCGCTACGGCATAAGGCCGACAGGGTGAGCGGGGAAACCCGCCCGCCTCCCACCATTTGGAAAGGGGAAGGATACTCTCTTACCCTACCTGATGGAGGCATGTCTTATGTCCTACATGGGAAAAATGCTCCGCGTCAATCTGACGTCCCGCATCATCACGACCGAGGACACCCCGATGGATCTCGCCAAGCTGTACCTTGGCGGTCGCGGCCTCGGATCCCGCATCCTGATCAACGAGATCGATCCAAAGATCGACGCGCTCTCGCCGGAAAACAAGCTGATCTACGCCACGGGTCCGCTCTCGAACACGACGGCGCCCACCGGCGGCCGCTTCATGGTCGTCACCAAGAGCCCGCTCACGGGCACAATCGCCTCGAGTAATTCCGGCGGCGTGTTCGGCGCCTACCTGAAGAAGGCCGGCTACGACATCATCATCTTCGAAGGCAAGTCGGAGAAACCGGTCTACCTCTCGGTCTCCCCCGACGGCGTTGAGCTCAAAGACGCCGCCCACGTGTGGGGCAAGCGAGTAGAGGCGACAACCGACACGCTGCTCGGCGAGTCGGGCCAGAAGCGCGCATCAGTCTCCTGTATCGGCGTCGCCGGTGAGCGGCAGAGCCTGTTCGCCTCGATCATGAACGAGAAGCACCGGGCGGCCGGTCGAAGCGGCGTCGGCGCCGTCATGGGAAGCAAGAACCTCAAGGCGGTCGTTACCTGGGGCAACGCCAACTCGCCCATCTCCGACGATGCGGCGTTCAAGAAGGCTGTCAAGACCAACCTGGCAATGCTCAAAGAGGGCGCCATCACCGGGCAGGGACTCCCCTCCCTCGGTACGAAGGTCCTCGACAACATCATCAATCAGAACGGCATGTACCCCACCCGCAACGCCCAGGAAGTCATGTTCGAGGGCACCGAGAATATGTCGGGCGAGGCACTTGTGGAAAAGGGCTATCTTAAGCGCAACACCGGCTGCTACATGTGCCCGATTCAGTGTGCCCGTGATGTGGAGCTTCCCAACGGTCGCCGCGGTGAAGGCCCCGAGTACGAGACCGGCTGGGCATTCGGCCCGATGCTTGGTATCGACGACCTGAACGCCATCTGCGATGCGAACTTCACCTGTAATGACCTCGGCCTCGACACCATCTCCGCCGGCGTGACCATCGCCTGCCTCATGGAGCTCTACGAGAAAGGTTACGTTCCGAAAGAGGACCTCGAAAACGGCCCCGAGCCGAAGTTCGGCAGCACCGAGGCTCTTGCCTACTGGCTGACCAGAATGGGTCTCGGCGAGGGCAAGATCGGTGCCAAGCTCGCACTCGGCTCCCATCGCCTCGCAGAGTCCTACGGTCACCCCGAGCTCTCGATGACCATCAAGAAGCAGGAAATTGCAGCCTACGACCCGCGCGGCGTACAGGGCCACGGCCTCGAATACGCGGTCGGTAACCGCGGTGCTGACCACGTGCGCGCCTACCTCATCTCCCCGGAGATCCTCGGCGCGCCGGAGAAGCTCGACCCGCAGGCCATCGAAGGCAAGCCCCAGTGGGCCATCATCTTCCAGAATCTGACCGGTGTGATCGATTCGGCGGGGCTGTGCCTGTTCACGAGCTTCTCGCTCGGCGCACCCGAGTACAACGCCATGATCAACGCTGCGACCGGCTTCGACCTATCGGTGGATGAGATGATGATGATCGGAAGCCGCATCTGGAACATGGAACGACAGTTCAACCTCGATTCAGGTATCGACCCGAAGGACGACACCCTTCCCAAGCGCTTCTTCGAAGAGCCTGCGAAGGTAGGTCCCAACAAGGGCCAGGTGCATCGTCTTCCCGAAATGCTTCCCGAGTTCTACCAGCTTCGCGGATGGACGGCCGACGGTCGCCCGACTCCCGAAACGCTCAAAGAGCTGAACCTCGCATAGAGTATTCAAACGGTTTCCCCCGGGTCCGGCCACGGCCGGACCCGGCTCGAGATCCCGGCGGGCTTTGAATCGATTCAGTCCTGGATCAACGGCCCGCGATTGTCTATCTTCCAGCCTATGAACGTCGAAGCAAAGCTCTTCGCAACCCTCAAACTCAAGCTCGGTGTCGGGCGTGTCACCGTCGAGAGTGATAGCCCTCTGACCGTGCGCGAGCTGCTCGGCCGTATAAGCGAGCAGGTTGGCCACGACATCGCTCCTCATCTCGTAGACGGCGACGAAACGATTCTTCCGGGCACCATGATCCTCGTGGGCGGCAAGAACATCCACCACCTCGACGGCCTCGACACACTCATCGAAGACGCCGACGTCGCCATCTTTCCGCCTTCAGGCGGAGGTTGAGACGGAGGCTTGAGGAGGCAGGCATGCCCGATTTGTCAGGTGTCTCCGGCGCGCCCGGCGGACAGGAGCAATTCTCCCGACATCTCGCCCTCACCGGCACGGAGGGGTTCGAGCGCCTGAGCGCGGCCACCGTTGCCGTTGTCGGAGCAGGCGGGCTTGGGTCGACGGTCCTGGAGATGCTCGCACGCACCGGCGTAGGAAGAATCCGCATCCACGACGCCGGTGTCCTCGACATCCCCGACCTCAACCGCCAGATCCTCTACACCCACGATGAGCTCGGCCGCCCGAAGGCCGATGCGGCCGCCGCGCGCCTGTCACGCATAAACCCGGCTCTGCGGCTCGAGGCGTACGGCGGGCGCGTAGATGCCGGCACCGACTTCTCGGGAGCGGACGTCGTCGTTGACTGCCTCGACAACTTCGAAACGCGCTTTGCTGTCGACGAGGTAACCTACGACGCCGGCATCCCGCTGGTTCACGGCGGCGTGTATCAGTACTTCGGCCAGGTAACCACCATCCATCGGGATCACACGCAGAGCCTGCGCGCCCTCTTCGGGCCTGAGGCAACCGCTCAGGACGCGGAGGCGAACAAGCCGATGTTCCCCCCGGCGGTCGTCGGTACCGCCACCGCGGAGGCGACCGAATGCATCAAGCTCCTCCTCGGCCGCCCTGCGGAGCAACTGCTCTACAACCGGATTCTGTCGCTCGACTATCTGTCCTACGATTTCGACGAGATTCAGCTGTCGCCCTGAGACCGGCCACTCGGGTGGTGGCAGCGACCACGCGGCCGGGCCCATGGCCCAGGCGCGATGACGATTAGTGTCCCCCGCCCTCGAGCATCGAAACCGCATGGGACATGATGGGGGCGATGACCGACGCCGCGAACCCCGCACCGCGAACCGACCCCGGCACGTTTACCACGATCGTCCGCCCGCGAACGCCGGCGTAGCCCCGCGAGAGCATTGCGGTCTTCGTTTCGGCGAGGGAGGCGGCGCGAATGGCTTCTGAGATACCGGAAAGCTCGCGCTCGCAGTACTCGCGCGTCACATCGGGGGTTATATCGCGGGGGCCGAGGCCGGTACCGCCGGTGGTGATTATGAAGTCGGCCCCTCCCGCCGGGCCGCGCCCGGGGCCCGCGGGATCGGCCCCGAGGCGCTCCAGAGCCGCGCGGATCTCATCGGCGTCGTCGGAGACGATCTCCCGCACGATTTCGGCGGCGCCGAGCCCGGCCTCCTCGAGCACGCGCTCGATCTCGGGCCCGGATCGGTCCTCGTACTCGCCGCGGGAGGCACGGTCGGAAATGGTGAGAACGGCGATGCGCACGGCTATCGCTCCTCCGTCGGCTTGGCCTTGTGCTTCTCGAGTAGCCGGATGTCGCCGATGCGCATCTGCTTGTCGACGGCCTTGCACATGTCGTAGACGGTGAGCGCGGCCACCGATACGGCGGTCAGGGCTTCCATCTCGACGCCGGTGCGGCCGGTGCAGGTGGCGGTGCCGCGAATCGCCACGCCGTCGTCCTCGAGGCGGCAGTCGACGTCCGCGTGATCGAGGCCGAGGGAGTGACATAGCGGAATGAGGTCGGGTGTGCGCTTGGCGCCCATGATACCGGCAAGGCGCGAGACGGTGAGGACATCACCCTTTTCGATGAGCTTCTCGCCGATCATGCGCACGGTCTCGGCGCCGAGATAGATCTTGCCGGCGGCGACGGCGATGCGCCGCACCGGCGACTTGGCCGAGACATCGACCATACGAGCGCTTCCGTCTTCGCTGAGATGGGAAAACTCCGCCACGTCAGCCCCCGATCGACATCATGGTGCGGTTCGTGCAAACCGTACCGGCGGCAGGCTTCAGCCGCACCGTCTCCCGGAACGACGCCGCGGGATCGGCGAGGTCCACCGGCACCTCGACATTGGAGTGCAGGCAGGGCTTGAGAACGCCGTCGGCGGTGAGTCGCAGCCGGTTGCACGCGGCGCAGTTGGGCGGGCGGTCGAAGCTGTATTCATCGAGCTTTTCGACGTCGAGACGGTAATGGGCGATGAGCTGCAGCGTCATGCTCTTGCTCTCGGCGAAGATCCGCATGGTCTCGATTTCCTCGCGGGTAGTGTCAGGCGCCACAACCATGTTGAGCTTCATCGGGAAAAACCCGGCGGCCACCGCCGCGTCGATACCGGCCAGGACATCTTCGAGGCGACCGCGCCGGGCGATGCGACGAAACTTTTCCGGATCAAGCGTGTCGAGGGAGACATTGATACTGTCCAACCCGGCGTCACGCAGCACAGACGCGTAGCGTGAAAGAAGCGCTCCGTTGGTCGTCATCGCGATCTGTTCGATGCCCGGGATCGCGGCGAGCTGTGCAACGAGATCGGGAAAGTTCTTTCTCACCAGCGGCTCGCCCCCGGTGAGGCGGACCTTGCGGATACCGAGATCGGCCCCGGCGCGAACCACCCGTGCGATGGACTCGTAGGAGAGGATCTCCGCATGGGGCCGGAAGGCCACACCTTCCTCGGGCATGCAGTAACTGCAGCGGAAGTTGCATCGGTCGGTTACCGATACGCGAAGGTATGTTATCTCACGTCCGAATCGGTCGAACATCAACTCGTGCTCCCTTCTCGAGCCTCGTGGTTCCGATATCGAGCATGAGCAGCGCATCGGTATCCGCGAGGGCACTCAGATGAGAGGAACCGCCGTAGCGCACCGGTTCCACCGTGTTGCCGTTCCACCGCACCGGGATGAACTCGGCGCGCTCGGCATCTTTCTTGTCGATTGCAACGGCGAGTGTCGCGGGCAGCAGCGTCGGGCTGAACCCCAACCCTGCAAGCCGGTACAGAAGCGCCTTCACGAACACCTCGAACGTGACGAAGGCCGAGACCGGGTTGCCGGGCAGGCCGAAGACGTACTGGGTACCGCCGGGGCCTACGGCCGAATTCCCCGGGCCCGGCTCACCCCTCCGCCCGAAAAGCGTCGGCCGCCCCGGCTTCATGGCCACCCGGTGAAAGAGCACCGCCACGCCGGCACGCTCGAGCACCCCGGGCACATAGTCGAACTGGCCCTTGGAAACGCCCCCGGTGAGAATGATGATGTCCTCGGCGTCGAAGGCGCGGCCGAGCACCTCATCGAGCGCCGCCTCGGTATCCTCGGCAATGCCGTAGTAAGTGGGCACGCAGCCGGCCGAGCGCGCATGTGCGATGAGCTGGTAGGCGTTGCTGTTATAGATGCCCCCGGTGGCAAGCGCACTCCCCGGCTCGGCGAGCTCACTGCCGGTGGCAATAATGCCCACGCGCGGCATGCGGAGGACTTCGAGTCGGGCCAGGCCGAGAGAGGCGGCAACGCCGATATCCTGCGCGGCGAGCACCCGCGGACCGAGCGCAGACTCGCCGGCCTTGAGGTTCTCGCCTCGCTCGATGACGTTTCGCGCAGGCTCCGCGCGGGTTGGGATCATGTGGCCGTCGCGCTCCTCGGCATACTCCACACGGTGCACCCTGTCAGCCCCCGCGGGGAGCATGGCGCCGGTCATGATGCGGGAGCAGGTGCCGGAGCCCACCGCCTGCGTCGGTACGTCCCCCGCGGCGATGGTTTCGAGAATGCGGAGCTCGGTTGATGTGTCACCTCGCACGAGCGCATAGCCGTCCATTGCGGCTTTGGTGAACGGAGGGTGATCGATGGTACTTTCCGGTGCGCCGGTCAGGTAGCGTCCCTGCGCCGACGTCAATTCTACGAACTCGGTATCGAGTCTACCAACCTGCGACTCGACGATTGAGAGGGCCTCATGAAATGAAATCAAGGCTGCCCTTCCCGGGCCGCAGCCCGTTATAATTCGATAGGTTACTTTAGCACTCGATCTTCCAGTCGTCAACGAAGGATTCACTTTCATCCTTCCGGCGCTTGCGGTTCGCCACGGGTGCATGTAGGGTGGCGCTATGGGCACGCACATCACCGGATTGCTTATTGCGCCGCAACGCAAAGCGCCCCGCCGGGCGGTCTCGGAGCTGTATCTGAGCCCGGAGCACGGAATCGGGGGAGATGCCTACGCCGGTCCGGGCGACCGACAGGTGGTGTTCTTCGAGGACCGAGCCCGCCGGGCCCTCGATGCCGCCGAGCAGCGGGGGCTCTGCTACGCCCGGTTCCACGAGAACGTACGGGTGGAGGGGCTCGAGCTCGGCGCGCTCGCGCCGGGGGACCGGCTCGCACTCGGCAGCGCCGTCGTGGAGATCACCTCGGTCGAAAAGCGCTGCCACGCGGAGTGCAGCCTCTCACCCGGTGAGTGCCGCATCCGCGGGCGGGTCGCCTTCGGCAGAGTCACGCAGGAAGGGGTCGTGGCGGTGGGGGATCTCGTAGGCGAGGTCGGACGCGAGGCGATAGACGTTTCGAGGGAGGAATCGGGGGAGAAACCATGAGACACGCCCTGAGGATAGCTTTGTCCGCCCTCATCGGCGCCCTCATCGGCGTGCTCATAGCCCCCGGTGCACACACGAGCGGCCGCTCCGAGATGGATGGCCCCGGCTCCACCGCAACGCGTCTGCGTCTGGCGACCACGACAAGCACCGAGAACAGCGGGCTTCTCGGCGAGTTGCTCCCGGCGTTCGAGAAACAGCACAACGTCATCGTCGACGTGGTAGCCGTGGGCACCGGGGCGGCCCTCGAGCTCGGCCGAAACGGCGACGTCGACCTGGTAATGGTCCACGCGCCCGGACTGGAGCGTGAGTTTGTCGGCGAAGGCTACGGCGTGGAACGGGTCGGGTTTATGTACAACGACTTCGTTATCCTCGGCCCCGAGAGTGATCCGGCGGGGATCGCCGGCATGGAATCCGCTGCCGATGCCTTCGCCCGCATCGCCGAAACCGGGTCCACCTTCATCTCGCGCGGCGATAACTCCGGGACCCACGCCAAGGAGCGAAACATCTGGGCCGAAGCCGGCGTCGAGCCCGACGGCTCGTGGTACCGGGAGGCCGGTCAGGGCATGGGCGCCGTCATCACCATCACCAATGATCAGCTGGCCTACACCCTTGCCGATCGCGGCACGTATCTGGCCTACCGGGGAGACATCGGCATCGATGTCGCCGTGGAGGGCGATCCGCTCCTGTTCAATCCCTATGCCGTTATCGCGGTCGACCCCGAGATGCACGGCCACGTCAAGCGTGACCTCGCTCAGGCACTGATCGATTTCGTGGTCTCCGAGGAGGGGCAGGAAATCATCGGCAGCTACCGTGTAGAGGGAGAGCAGCTCTTCGTGCCGGACGCATAATCTGATACAACACTGCCATGGGCGCCGCGCTTCTCGAGGCGGGAAGTTTGATCCTGTCGGGCGATCGCGAGCTATTTGCGATCGCCTTTAACTCGGTCCACTTCTCTGTCTTCTCCACGTTGATCACATCGGCCATTGCAATTCCCGCGGGCACGCTCATTGCCCTGCGGGACTTCCCGGGCAGGCAGCTATTGGTGTCCGCCCTCAACACGTTGATGGCCCTGCCGACGGTCGTTGTCGGGCTTCTCGTGTACTCACTTCTCTCCCGCTCCGGGCCGCTCGGGCAATGGGGACTGCTCTTCACCCCGGCGGCTATCATCGTCGGCCAGGCCGTTCTCGCCCTTCCCATCGTGACGTCGCTGGTCTACGGAGGGTTGAGCCGCATAGACGCGGAGCTCAGCGAAACGCTCGTGACCTTCGGCGCCGGCCCCCTTCAGATGCTTCTCAAGATCCTGTCAGAGGCGCGCATTGCGATTCTTTCGGCGGTGCTGTCGGGCTTCGGACGGGTCATCGGTGAGGTGGGCGTCTCGATGATGCTCGGCGGGAATATCCGCTGGTACACCCGCACGATGACCACCGCGCTGGCCCTCGAAACTCAGAAGGGGGCCTTCGCCCTGGCCCTCGCCCTCGGCATGATCCTCATCATCATTGCCTTTGCCGTGAATGCCGCACTCAACTGGATGGTACGCCGTGAGTACGCCTGAGAACCGGGGCGAGCGAGCCCTCCTCGAGGTCGAGGGGCTGAGCTTCGCCTACGACGCCGAGCCCGTTCTCGCGGTTGAGGGCCTCAGCGTCGACAGGGGCGATGTTGCCGTTCTCACGGGCCACAACGGCTCAGGCAAAACCACACTGTTGAAAGTGCTGAATGGCTTGCTCTCGCCGTCGGGGGGCGTAGTGCGTCTCTGGGGCGAGTCGATCGCCACGGGGCGGGGGCGCACGGGACGGGGACGGAGCCTGCTTCGAAGCCGATCGGTGCTGGTTCACCAGCGGCCCTATCTCTTCCATGAGAGCGTCGCCGCGAACATCCGCTACGTGGTAAAGCTCCGCGAGCCCGACGCCCGCGATCTTGAGGCACGCATCGCCGAGTCACTTGCCGCGGTACGCCTCGAGGGCTTTGCCCATCGCCGGGCCACCGGGCTCTCCGGGGGAGAGAAGCAGCGCGTTGCCATTGCCCGGGCCCTCGCCGTGCGGCCCGAGCTCCTGCTCCTCGATGAGCCGACGAGCAACATCGATCCCGAGTCCATCCGGGCGATCGAGCAGGCTCTTCGCGAGGCGAACCGCCGCGACACGACCATCATCATCACCACGCACAATCTCGCCACCGCCTACCGACTGGCCACTGCGGTGTATCCCATGGAAGCCGGAAGGATTCATGGTGATCGTAACGCGGTCTTTCACGGCGGCGTCGAGCAAACCGACGAGTACTTCACCTACTTTCGGGTTGCCCGCGGCTCAGGCTCCGGCGGCGGGCGGGCGACACCCGTTGTCATCCGGGCACCGGCACAGGACGGCGACGCGGTGGCGGCGGTTATCCCCATGGACGACATTATCGTCTCGACGGAACCGCTGCGAAGCAGCGCCCAGAACCGGTTCCAGGGCCGTATTGCCGCGATCGCGCCCTTCGAGGGAGGTCGCCGCATCGATGTCGACTGCGATGGGGTAATCATGTCGGCACTCGTTACTTCCTACGCCGTCGAACAGCTCGGCCTCCGCCCCGATGCGGAGGTCCACCTCGCCTTCAAGACTTCGGCGGTGCGGCTGTACTGAAGCGGCGCAGGCGCGCGATGCGATGCCCCTCGAACGAAGCCGAGCGCTCGAAGTAGGGTTTGAGAGACGACGGAAGAAAGGAGAATGCCTCGGCGGTAACCGCAACATCGCCCGGCTCAAGGTAGCGCTGACCGAGATGAAAGATGAAGTTCACCGTCTCCGAGACGATGCGGCCGGTGCGCCCCTCGCTTTCGAACACCGTGTTTCCCAGATGCAACGCGAGGCGGAAGGAGCTCTCCGACTTCAACCCGTAGTCTTCCACGTCGGCGATGGCCCGGTTGAGAAGCAGTCGCATCATGGGGACAATCGGGTTGCAGGTGGACCCGTCGAAGGGAAAAAGCAGGACCCCCCCCATCTTCTTCCAGATCCACACGCGACCGTTGTAGTGGTCTACAGCATCGGTCACCCGTTTGCGAAACGCCGCGACAAGCTCCTCGGTATACGTCCCGCTCGCGTGATTCGCGTAGCGGGAAATGTCGTCAAGCTCGGCGAGGAGAAGCCAGAAGGTGTACTCGTGCGAGGGCTCGATGCCGTCCCAGTCGGAGCCGGAGAGGATGTATCGACTCGAATCAGGTGCAGGGGCGGCGGCATCCCCGGGGGTGTCGACCGCGGCGGCGGTGGCGGCAGAGGCGCTCGCCTCGAGCGCCTCGCGATGCTCGACCTCGCGGCGCTCGATGAAGCGCATCACCTCGTCCATACGCTTGGTCGTGACGCCGAGCTCGAGAGCGCTCGCTCCGATGTAGTCGGAGGCGCCGGCGAAGAACAGGCGCGAGGGGTCGGCCGGCCCGTCGCTTGCATGCACGAGTCCGAAGGGACAGCTTGCGACCGGCGTCAGCTTTCGCGCGAAGGCGACGAGCTCCTCACCCTCGAGGTGGCTCACATCGACATAGACGAATTCCCCCGGATCACAAGAGCGAATGGCTCGCCGGGGATCGGAGGGCTGGGAAATCTCGAGGTCATAACGACGACTGCGTTTGAGCGCGGCAAACGCCGACGCGGCGCGTGCGCCGTTGGAGAACAGGTGCACCTTCATTTATTCCGCAAACTCCAGCGCGTAGCGGTAGTAGCTCTCATCAGCCACGGCATTTTCACGAAACCATCTCGCGACCAGGGGGTCAACGGTGTCGTAGACAAGCTCGCTGATGGCAAGCTCGTTCGGACCGGCGATTCTCGCCTCGATATGCCTGGCTTTTTCCAGAACGGGGCTCTCGATCGAGTCGAGCTGCTCCCGGTATTCCACCTGCCCGCTGTGCACCGACAGGCGCACCGCGACATGCTCGTCGAGCGAGCTCCAGAGGTGATTGTAGAGAAACAGCTCGTGAAGGATCTCCATGCCGCTGTGCACCGCGGCGATGTTTGTGTCTCCCATGTAAAACGCGGCAAGCCCGCCATCACCCTCCCACAGCCACAGCCGGCCGTCACGCTTCTCCACGACCCGCTGCATAAGCTTGCGCACATCGCGGTAGAGACGGGAGATCGTCTCCTGATCGTAGGTTCGTACCAGCTCCGAGTTCTTGACAATGTCCATGATGAGGAAGGCCAGTGTGTAGCGTTGACCGCCGAGCAGCACGCCCCAGTTGCGTGTGCGGCGTTGTCCCGCGTTCTCGACGAACACCCGCTGCTCGGTGTCGAAACTGTAGCCCGCCTCCATGACCTCGAGGAGGATGTCTTTCATCCGCGGAATGCGATACTTGCGCCCGACGAAACCCGACCGGTTCACGTCGATGAGCAGGCTGATGAAGGCGAGGAACTGCTGGTGCTCGATCATGTCCTCGACGATCTGCCGGGCCGCTTCCTGGTTGGGGATGGGTACACTACCGGGAAAGCCCGAGCGCTCGTGGACGTCGTAATTGTCGATGAGCCGTCGGGCGACGTGGGTCATCGTCTTGACGTCCATCGACTGCGTGAGACCACGAATCACCATGTTCTTCAGCCGTGACTTCACCCGCATGCACCGCGATCATAGCATCAGCGGGAGTGGGCGGCAAGCGTGAACCTTAGCCCGGGAAGAGGAGTTGCCAGCCGGGACTCGCTCTAAACTCCCGGCCGATTTCCGAGTCCGGTCGCAGGCGGGCGGCGAGGTGCCGGATATCCGAAGCGAGACTCCGATCCTCCTGCAGCGGGGCGGACACGGAGCGGACCATCTGCGACACCCCCGTCTCGTCCCGGACCTCCGCAAGCTCTCCTGCCTGCACTGCGGTCAGAATATGTATCGCAACGAGTTCACGCAGACGAGCCGTCGATTCGTAGAGTCGCCGGGACGCGCCGGTGCTCATGCTGACCACGTCCTGATTGGCGGCATTCGTGGAACGACTGAAGAGCATGCTTCGGGAGGAGGCAGAAGAGCAGATCCACTCCGTGAGCGCGGTCGCGGTAACCTGAGCGCCCATGAGTAACGAGTTCGGACCGATATCCACGGGAGAGAGGAATGCAGGCAATACCCCGTTCAGAAGGAGATCGGTTAGCCGCGCGATCTGGCGGTCGAGAAGGACCGCGAGGTTCGCTGAGGCAAGTAAAGGGCTACCGGCCGGCTGAGCAACGACATGCCCGTAAAAATTGCCGCCGTGCAGCACTTCTTCGTCTGCATCGTCAAAGAACGGATTGTCGGTTACGCCGTTCAGCTCCCGCTCCAGGTTCACCGCCGCCCGTCGAAGCGCTTCGACGGGCGGTCCGAGAATCTGTGGCACGCAGCGGAAGGAGTAGGCCGCCTGCAACGGCTATCTGGCCCTCCTGAGCGCGTACCCGATGCAGGCGCTCGTCGTAGGCCTCCATCGGCAGATTGAGGCGGGTAAGCTTCTCTCGCGCAAAATGGGAGAGAGGAGTCAGGTCTCCGCTCGAGCACTGTCGGCTCGCCCACCGTGCTCTACGAGGAGCCCGAAGCGGGTGGTAATCCCGTAGACCGCGACCCGGTCAGCGCATGTTCTTCCTGATGATCGTCACGATGCAGGGAAAGAAGTGATGGGTGCCGCTGCCGATGTTGTTGGCTGGGCGGCAAGCGTGGATCTCAGCTCCGTCATATTCTCGAGGTACCGCAATCCGGCCTCGGTAAGATCATCGATGAGACGCGCCGGCATCCGTCCACCGAAATAGACAGGAATGTCGCTCCCAACGGCCCGCCGTGCACGGGTTAGCTCCTCCCACGCCGCAAGGTCGTAACGAGAGCTCACTACCGACAGGATGATGGCGGCCGCCCCGACGCGGGAGGCGGCTTCAACGATCTCCTCGGCCGGTATTCCGCTCCCGAGTACTACCGGGTGCCATCCGGCGGCGTACGAGTGGATAGCGGAGGCAACGAGGCCGATATCACCGTGCTGCGAGATCGGCGCCCCGACAACCACCTTCGGACACGCGACATCGTTCTCCGAAGGCGTATGCAGGGATGCAAGCGCCGACCTCATGGTGGTCCGCAGCATGCTCGCCTGCACCCGCTTGAAATCTCCGGTCGCGACCATATCCTCCGCCCGATGGAGGAGCGGGAAGACGAACTCGTCCATGATATCGAGGCGACCGAAAACAAGCATCGCCTCCTCCAACACGCGATGCAACGCGACATCGTCGAACGCCTTCACCGCCTGAATTGCCGCGTCGAGGTAGGAGGGGGCCGCGTGGGACACCACCGCCCCGTCCGTGGACGAGTCGTCTGCTGAAGGTGTTTCAGCACGGGTATCCGCGATGCGCACGTAGCGTTCTCGAAGGTCACCCGGAGACAGCGGGGCGATTTCGCCGATGCGGTACCCCCGTTGCACCAGTGATGCAAGCAGGGACAGCTTTTCGACGAGCTCTTCGGAGTAACGACGCCTGCCGGCCTTGTCTCGGTCGGGGGTCACACCGTCATAGCGACGCTCCCACGCACGGAGCGTCGACGCTGTGAGTCCTGTACGTTTCGCCGCAACCTGAATCGGATAGTTCATATCTTTGCCTCGAATATAGTAGATCCACCTTGTTGTTACAACACTGTACAGCTCTCTGATGCAGAACGGCGCGATTGGATGCCTTTCGGACAGTTCATGTACAACTTAGAATGTGCATAACATTGACAATCGTGATACACATTGATATCCTTCCGACGAACAGGAAAAGGCGTATGAGACGCCGAAGAAGTAGTTGAATCGTACGGAGGTGTAAGGATGAATACAGAGATCTTCACCATTTCTATCGAGGCGTTTGAAGTGGTAAACCACGTTCTGACGCTCGGCTACGCGGCAATGGCTGCCGCACTGTTGTACTTCGTGCTGACCAAAAACTCCAACATGCCGAAGTACCGCATGTCGTCTGTGCTTTCGGTCGTTGTCATGGTCTCCGCCCTGCTGCTTCTGTTTGCACAGCAGAACAGTTGGAGCAGTGCCTATACCTTCACGGGGTCAGAATACGCACTGCGTGAAGGAGCCGAGCTGTTCACCAACGGGTATCGGTACCTCAACTGGCTCATCGACGTGCCGATGCTGCTCATACAGATACTGTTCGTTGCCGGAATTGCCGGCGCTGCGCGCAGGCGATACATGTTCCAGTTTAGTGTGGCGGGCTCACTCATGATCATCACCGGCTATGTGGGTCAGTTCTACGAGCCGGGTCGTTTCAACGAGAGCACCGGTGCATGGCTGGTGTGGGGCACGATTTCCACTATCTTCTTCATCTGGGTCCTTGTGCTCATAACCCGCGTCATTCGGGAGGGCCAGGCCAATATGCAGGGTTCGCGTGCGCAGAAGCTCTTCGGATACATCCTTCCCCTGTTCTTCGTATCCTGGTTCCTGTATCCGGGCGCCTATCTCATGCCGTTGTTGCTGGACTGGGGCATCGCAGGCTACGGGTTCACCATCGTCGCACAGCAGCTGACCTACACCGTCGCGGACATATCATCCAAGATCATCTACGGTGTGATGCTCAACGCAGTGTCCACGCAGCTGAGTCAGGAGCAGGGCTTCAAGGAAGACCAGGTGGTTACTTTCTCCTCGGCGGCATGAGTACCGAGTGTGGTGGTGCTGTCGCGGTTTCCGCGGGGACGAATGGCCCACCCGGCTCTGCCGGGTGGGCCATTTCCTTTACGAGTCTACTCGCCGGGCGAGCCTGATTTTTTTAGTATGGAATATGTGTCATTTATCGGGTATCCTCTGTATAGAAGAATCATGGAATGGGAGGACGTAATCGTATGGAGACGCACGCACACTGGAAACTTGTCGCTCTCGCGGTAGTGGTTGTGGGCATCGCTCTGCTCGCCGGCTGCTCGGAGGCCGGGACCGGCGGCGGTGTTGATGGCGGTAGCACTGTCACAGAGCAGGAGGCGACGGAAGCGTACAACGCTGCCTTCACATTGACTTCATCCGGTTCGGCGCCTTGTTTGAGCATCAGTGGCCCTACCGGCAGTAATCCGGCGGTGACAACGATCAGTTTCAGTGGCTGCACTGATGGGAACACAGGCATTGTCATTACAGGAACGGCGACCCTCGAGGAATACGATAGCGGAAGAGTCGACTATGATGGCTCCTTCACGCTCTCTAACGCGGCGGTGTCTGCGATGTCGTGGAGTTTCTCCATCACGGGCAGCTCTTTCACCGGCTCAATCACGGTCGATGGCGAGACCTTCGATATAGCCACTGTGACGTCATAGTGAGATGCCTTTGCGTGACATAGATAACAAAGAGTAGAAGGGCGGTGTGTCTGGTGCCTCGTGCTTCCGGTAGAAGCGCTTCTACCGGGAGTGCTACACTTCCCCCATGCCACGCATTGACGTCGTCCAGCCCGAAGACGCCGACGGCCGCCTCAAAGAGATCTACGACGAGATCGAGCGCTCCCGCGGCAAGGTCGCCGAAGTCCACAAGATCCAGAGCCTGAATCCCGAGACCATCACCAATCACATGGACCTCTACATGAGCGTGATGTTCGGGAAGTCGCCGCTCAAGCGCTATCAGCGCGAGATGATGGCGGTTGTAGTCTCCCGTGCGAACGAGTGCACCTACTGCCAGCGCCATCACCTCGAAGCGCTCGAGCACTTCTGGAAGGAGCCGGGGCGGGCGGAAGCGCTGCGGGACAACTACCGGGAGGCGGATCTCTCGCCGGTGGATCGCGCCCTCTGCGACTATGCCTGGCAGCTGACCACCGACCCGGGCGCCGCCGAAGGCGACGACCCCACCGCGGCGCTGCGCGCCGAGGGGCTCTCCGACCGGGCCATCCTCGATGCAACCCTTGTCGTCTCCTACTTCAATTTCGTTAACCGTATGGTCGTCGGCCTCGGCGTGGAGCTCGAGG
>CAZVXU010000046.1:0-16468 GCA_964631585.1 uncultured Spirochaetaceae bacterium
GTGTTCTGATCGATAAGAATACTCATGGCTGTTTCCTTCCTCGCTTAGGCGCTCTGTACGACCTGCTCGACGGCGTCAGAGAGCTTCTGATAGGCGGAGATGTCTTTTTCTGCGAGCATCGCGCGTCCCTCTTCATCATTGGTGCCGATCAGTCGGATCACCATCGGCAGGTCGAGGTCGATCTGCTCCATCGCGGTGAGGATGCCCTTCGCTATGTCGTCGCAGCGCGTGATTCCCCCGAAGATGTTGATGAGGATCGCCTTCACTTTGGGGTTGCGGGTGATGATCCGAAGGGCGTTTACGACCTTCTCCGGATTCGAGCTTCCGCCTACGTCGAGGAAGTTCGCCGGGGTTCCGCCGTAAAGCTTGATGATGTCCATGGTGGCCATCGCGAGCCCGGCGCCGTTGACGATACACCCGATCTCGCCGTCCATGCTGACGAAGCTCAGTCCCGCCTGGCGGGCGTCGATCTCGTCCTGGGAGTACTCCTCCGCGTTTCGCATCTTCTCGACATCCGAATGCTTGAACAGAGCGTTGTCGTCGAAGTTCATCTTCGCGTCGAGAGCCTTGAGGGTGTTGCCGTCGATGCGGGCGTAGGGGTTGATCTCGACGAGCGATGCATCTTTCTCGAGGTAGAGCGTGAGCATCTTCCGCACCGCATCCTCGGCCTGGGAGACGAGCTCCGGCGCCCCGAAGACCTCACCGAGGGCCTTCTTGAGCCCCGCGTCGTCGATTCCCTCTGCCGGGTTGATATGAAAGCGGATGATCTTCTCGGGGTTCGTGACCGCGAGCTCCTCGATCTCGACGCCGCCCTCGCGGCTCATCATGAGAATGAGCTGCTTCGCCGCGCGATCGGTGGTGAGCCCGACGTAGAACTCCTGCTCGATCTCCGCGGCGCGGGTGACCATCACCTTCTCCACGGGAATGTCTTTGATGGTGAGCTTGAGGATGTCCGCCGCCGCCTTCTCGGCCTCCTCCGGGGTCTTTGCAAGCTTCACGCCGCCGGCCTTGCCACGTCCGCCGACGAGGACCTGCGCCTTGACCACGACCGTTTCGCCGATCTTCTCCGCGGCCTTCTTCGCGTCGGCGGCGTTGTCGACCACCTCCTGCGGCTCCACGGGAATGCCGAACTCAGCGAATAGCTCTTTTGCCTGATACTCGTGAATCTTCATTCCTACTCCTTCGGTTCAGCGGTCTCTTCGCCTCTGGATTCTCTGTATTTCTTGATTTCCCGCTTGGTCAGGTTGATGAGCTTGGTCACCTTGATCCCGCGCGGGCACACTCGGGTGCACTGGAAATGATTCTCGCAGGGCCACACTCCGTTCGGCGTGTCGAGGGCGGCAAGCCGGGGCTCGAGGCCCTTGTCGCGGCTGTCGAAGACGAAGCGCGCGGCCTGTACGATGGCAGCCGGCCCGAGAAACTCCGGATTCTTGTCGAGGACGGGACAGGCGGAGAAACAGGCCTGGCAGTTGATGCACTTGGTCGCGTCGTCGAAAACCTCGCGATCCTCCTGGGACTGGAAGAACTCGGCGGCTTTCGGCTCCGCCTCGGCCGGGTGCATGAAGGGTTTGACGCTGCGGAAGTTCTCGAGGAAGGGGGCCTGATCGACCATGAGATCGCGCTGCACGGTGAGGTGCTTCAGCGGCTGGATCTCGATGGTTGTCTCGGAGTCGGTGACGACGTCCTTGATGAGTGTTTTGCAGGCAAGCCGCTCGGTGCCGTTGATGCGCATCGCATCGGATCCGCACACCCCGTGCGCGCAGCTCTTTCTGAAGGTGAGGGTCCCGTCGTAGTTCCGCCACACCTCCATGAGGGCGTCGAGGACACGGTCGGTCGGTTTTGCCGAGACCTTGTACTCTTTCACATAGGGCTCGGCATCAGTCTCGGGATTATATCGTTCAATGGCAAGTGTTATGTCCATGATGGCTCCTTGGCTCCGAAAATAATCTAGTACTTTCTGGGCTTGGGTTCCCAGATGCTCGTGTCCACCTTCTTGTAATCGATGGTCACCTCGTCGTCTTTCAGGTATGCCAGTGTGTGCTTGAGCCAGTTCGGATCGTCCCGGTCTGGATAGTCCTTGCGTGAGTGCGCGCCGCGGCTCTCGGTGCGGTTGAGCGCCGAGGTGGCGGTGATGAGCGAGAGGTCGAGCAGATTCTCGAGCTCGAGGATGGACAGGACCTCCTGGTTGAACGAGCTGTTCCCGTCCTGGACGCTCACCCCCTGAAGGCGTTCGCGGAGCTTCTGCACCTCGGCGACTGCCTGCGACATGTCCTTGTCGTCGCGGTAGACGCCGACCTTTTCCATCATCACTTCCTGCATGTGCTCGAAGAGGGGGCCGGGGTGCTCACCCTTGGCCTCCTTGAGCTTCGCGATCTTCTCTCTCGCGTGATTACCGGCGCCGTCGGGAAGCGCCGGCATGTCGGCGCCTTTCACGAACTCGGCCACGTGGCGCCCGGCGCGACGGCCGTAGACCACGAGGTCGACGAGGCTGTTGGTTCCGAGGCGGTTCGCGCCGTGGACCGACACACAGGCCGCCTCACCGGCGGCGTAGAGGCCCTCGTAGACGAGGTCGTCGGTGCACACGCGTCCGTCCACGTCGGTGGGGATGCCGCCCATGGCGTAGTGCGCTGTGGGCTGCACCGGCATGGCCGCTTCTGCCGGATCGACATCGAGGTAGGTCTTACAGAAGTCGGCGATGTCGGGGATCTTCTTGTATACCGTTTCGCGACCGAGGTGGCTCGCGTCGAGCATGACGTAATCGTTTATCTTGCGATCCCCACGCATGCCGCGGCCTTCCTGAATCTCGGTTATGATGGCCCGCGAGACCATGTCCCGCGGTGCGAGATCGAGCATGGTCGGCGCGTAGTGCTCCATGAAGCGCTCGCCCTTGTTGTTCTTGAGGATACCGCCCTCACCCCGAACGCCCTCGGTAATGAGGATGCCCATGCCCAGGATGCCGGTGGGGTGGAACTGGAAGAACTCCATGTCTTCGAGGGGGATACCGGCGCGGGCAAGCACTGCCGGGCCGTCGCCCGTGTTTGCAAGCGCGTTGGAGGTGATGCTGAACATCCGACCGAAGCCGCCGGTGGCAAAGAGCACCGCCTTGGCGCGGAAAATGTGTATCTCGCCTGTGGCGAGCTCGAAGGTGACGAGGCCCGCGACGCGGGTTCCGTCCATGATCACCTCGACGACCTGAAACTCATCGTAGAAGTGGACGTCGTTCTTGATGCACTGCTGATAGAGGGTCTGCAGAATCATGTGACCCGTGCGATCGGCGGCATAGCAGGACCGTCGCACCGGTCCCTTGCCGAAGTTGTGCGTGTGGCCACCGAAGCGGCGCTGATCGATCTTGCCCTCCGGCGTTCTGGAGAACGGCAGGCCGCGGTTCTCCAGATCGTAGACTGCCTGAACGGCCTCCTCGGCCAGGATCTTCGCCGCCTGCTGGTCGACGAGATAGTCGCCGCCTTTCACCGTGTCAAAGGCATGCCATTCCGGACTGTCCTCGTCCACGTTTCCGAGGGCAGCGCCGATGCCGCCCTGGGCCGCGCCCGTGTGGCTGCGCATGGGGTAGAGCTTGGAAAGGACGGCTGTCTTCGCAGTTTTGCTCGCTTCGAGTGCCGCATAAAGCCCGGCGCCGCCGGCCCCGACGATCACTGCGTCAAATTGATGTGTCAATTGTTATCTCCCCTTATTGTTGAGAGCGTTGCTCACTGAATATAGCATGAAGGGTGGGGGCACGCAAGTTTTCGGCCCGGCGGCCGGTGCGTATAATGAGGCCACACACATGAGGGAGGAACGCGAATATGAAGAGCCACGAAGTCGACTATGAGATTCTCGGTGACGACATGCAGATCGTCGAGGTGGAGCTCGATCCCGGGGAGGTGGTCATAGCCGAAGCCGGCGCGATGAACTACATGGAGGACGGGATCGAAGGCACCGCGCGCATGGGTGATGGGAGCGAGGTCGGAACCGGCTTCCTCAAGAACGTGATGAACGCCGGTATGCGTGCGCTCAGCGGAGAATCGCTGTTCGTTGCGCATTTCGAGAACGTTTCGACCGGGAAGCGGCGTGTGGCGTTTGCCGCGCCCTATCCGGGGAAGATTCTCCCGATCGAGCTTTCCGAGTACGGCGGGAGCCTGCTCTGTCAGAAAGATGCCTTCCTCGCCGCGGCGCTCGGCACACGGCTGAGCATCGCCTTCAACAAGCGGCTCGGAGCGGGGTTCTTCGGCGGCGAGGGCTTCATCCTCGAGAAGCTTTCCGGCGACGGCCGCGCGTTCATCCACATCGGAGGGACGGTGGTGAAGAAGGAGCTGCGGGGGGAGACCCTGCGCGTCGATACCGGTTGTCTCGCCGCGTTCACCGATACCATCGATTACGACATCGAGCGCGCCGGGAACCTGAAGTCGATGCTCTTCGGCGGTGAAGGGCTGTTCCTCGCGCGGCTGCGGGGCACCGGCACCGTGTGGCTGCAGAGCCTCCCGTTTTCCCGCCTGGCCGAGCGGGTGGTGCGGAGCTCGATGGCCGGTGCCGGGCGCGAGAAGGGTGAGCAGGGAATCCTCAACCAGTTTTTCGGGGGGCGGTGAAGCAGCGTACGTCGTCAAGAACTCCTTGCCAAGGGACGCCGCGAGGGTATAATCACAACCAATGAGACGTCTGCTTTTTATACCGCTCGCGTTCGCCGTGCTCGTGCTTGCCTCCTGCGTCACAGTCGGAGAATCCGACGACCGCGAGCTCGACGCGCGTGGCAGCGCCGCAGGCATTCGCGCGGTCTCGATATACGCCGAGGACACGCGCATCCTCGTGCGCGGGACGGAGCGGTCGGACATTGTTTTTGATGATGGCTACACGGCGCGCGAGCAGGACGACGAGGAACTCGAGCTCACCGTCGAGGGAGGGGAGCAGTTCCGGGTCGCCGTCCCGTACGGGACCGAGCTGTACATCGAGAACGAGAACGGCAGCGTCGTTATCGCCGGTACCCGGGGCGATGTCTACGCGGAGCTCTCCGACACGGACATCCTCGTCTTCGAGGCCGGCGAGTACGTGGACATCGAAACGTCCAACGCGCCGATTCTCCTCGTGAAGCGACAGGGCCGCATCGACGAATACTCGCTGGAAACTTCGAATGCTCCCGTTCACGTTGGTGTCCCCTCGGGTGACCTCAACCTCCGACTTGGGACTTCCAACGGAGGCTTCCGGGTCAATAATCTCCCCGTGACCGTTCTGAGCCGCGATCGGGAAGAGTTCGAGGGTTTCGTCGGCAGTGAAGCCGGGGGCTGGCTCGAAGTCGAGTCCAGTAACGGGAATGTCACCGTGCAGCCGGCGGCCGTCTATTTGCGGGCAGCGGCGGCGTTCCGCGACGGAGCCGATACAACAGGCCGCGACGAGGTGCTCGGGGGCATCGCCGCGTGGATGGCCGGAGTCCTCGAAGACCGGGGCTCGATAGCGGACGACACGCCTTCTGCGGACGCCCCAGTGGCCACCGAGCCTGAAAGTGTGTCACGGCAGGCGCCGGAAGACGTCACCGCGCGCCGGTCGGTGGTGTTTCCCTTTCGGGAGGTCAACACTGCGGCGGGCGGGAACGGTCTCGGCTCGGCCCTCTCGGAGATGCTCGTTACCGCGGTGGCCAACAGCCCGGCAGTTACCGTGATCGAGCGCAGTCAGGTGGAGACTGTTCTCGAAGAAAGCAGATTTCAGCTCTCGGGTGTGACGAGCACCGAGGAGTCCATAGAAATCGGCAACATTCTGAACGCTGAGATCATCATACTCGGAAGCGTGAGTCGCTTCGGCGAGCGGATAGAGCTCGATGTCCGGGTCATCCGTCTGGAAACCGGAGAGGTTCTCTTCTCCCAATATGGGAGCGCCGATGAGGCAGGAGTGCGAAGCATGGTGAACACGCTCGGGGATGAGATTGCCCAGGCGATCGCACGGATTCCGGGCACGGGAGCTCAATAGCGGTCAGGGACCGGCGGCGCCGGGCGTACGGCGTCCGGGGCGGCGACGCCCGCGAATCGGTTGAAGAAAAGCCGGCCCCGGGTGTACTCATGCTTGTGGGGCGATACATGGGGCGGGACAGTCTGGAAGATACGTCCGACCCGGGACCGGCGAAAATGACAGTCTGGTGCATGAAACGGAGCCGAATGAAACTCCATTTGTTTCAATACCACCAGAAATACCTCACGCCGGAGAATTCGTCAACCCGTGTTGCGCAACGTTAATGGTTTTGGACATTTGGACGGCGCTTCTTTACACCGCCGGAAGAATACCATATCGTGACACGCATATGGATATGAGTCCCTTCGAGATTCTGATGCTCATTTGTTTCGGGATGGCCTGGCCGTTCTCGATTTACAAGTCCTACACGACCTGGCAGGTGGGGTCAAAGAGTCTGATTTTCCTGGTGGCGCTGTTCCTCGGCTACATATCCGGTGTGCTCCATAAGATCTTCTACCTGTATGACCCGGTTATCTTCCTCTATATGCTCAACGGCACGATGGTCGGAATCGACATTGCTCTCTACATTCGAAACCGCATGTATCAGGTGAAGAAGAGTGCCGCGGAGGCCTCCCGGAGGAGCCAGGCCGGCAGCGCCGGAACAGGAGGAGTTTCGTGAGAGTGCTCATTGCCTACGCCACCAAGTATGGCACAACCGCGTCGATAGCCGGGCGCGTACGCGACCAGCTGCCGGGTCAGGTGGACCTTGTGAACCTGAAAATGACGCCCGATCCGCCGGTCGACCAGTACGATGTCGTCCTCGTCGGGGGATCGATCTACGCCGGCCGTATCCGGCCCGAGGTCACGAAGTTCTGCGAGCGGCATCAGGAAGCCCTCTCGGCGACGCGTGTCGGGGTGTTCATCTCATGCCTCTATGACGGAGAGCAGGCCGGCGACCAGATCGGCGCCAATTTCCCCGGATGGCTGCTTGCTCGCGCCTTCGGACGCTACAATGTCGGCGGCGCGGTGCAGTTCTCTCGCCTGCGATTCATCGATCGCATCATCATGAAGAAGGTCGCCAGGGTCAGCTCGGATCTCAGCGACATCCACGAGAGCGAAATCGACAGGATCGTCGCCGACGTGACGTCGATCATCGGCGCTGCATGATCAGCTGCGGTGCATGAGATACTGATAGGCGCTGAGGGCCGCCTTCGAGCCCTCGCCGAGGGCGATCAGAATCTGCTCAAAGCCCACGTTCGTCACGTCTCCCGCTGCGAATACGCCGGGCCGGGTGGTGCGATTTCGCATGTCGACCACGATGCGGCCCTCCGGGTCGGTCTCGACGATCTCCGAGACCAGCGCGGACTGCGGTTCCGGCTGCAACTGCACGAAGAACGCGTCCGCCTCGATGATTTCTCTCGAGCCTTCCGGATCGGTGAGCACGGCCGCCTCGCAGTAGGAACTCCCTCGAAATTCCGACACCTGCATTCCCTCGATCAGCGTGACATTGTCGAGCTCTGCGAGCTGCTCGCGGTAAAGGGACTCGTAGCGTCCGGCATGATGGAGCAGTAGGACCACATCCTGCGCTTGCCACGCGAGCTCTCGTGCATCGTCCACGGTGCGCTGGCTGTCGCCGACCAGGAACACACGCCGTCCGGACAGGATGTGAGAGTAACTGATGGACGAGTACCCGAGGGCCTTGCCGAAGAACTCGGCCTCGCCCGGGACGCCCAGTGGTCTCGGACGGGTGCCCGTTGCGACGATCAGGCAGCGAGCGCTGATGGTGCGCGAGGCGCCGGCACCCCCGGAGGCGCTGTTGCCTGCGATTTCGAGGTCTATCTGCCCGTCGTGCGCGGCAACAGAGTTCGCCGAGGCGATGGTGTGCGCGTGGCTGAGATACTCCACGGTGTTCTTGAAGCCGTGGACGAGCTCACGCGCCCTGAGCACCTGGTGCGCCTGCGTCTGTGGGAACTCAACCCTGAGATTGGTCTTGCCGCCGAGATCGCGGGCGACGAGCTGAACGTCGAGGTGCTTTCTGAGCGCGTAGGAGGCAGCGGCAAGGCCGGCCGGACCGGCGCCGAGAATCAAGAGGTCGTGCATTATTCTTCCTCCGGCGGGCCTTCGGACCCGGCCTCAGGGGGCGCAGCGATAAAGCCCTGATCCATCATCAATGCGGTGAGGCTCCGCGAGCGGCGTATCATCGCCTCCGCCTGGGCGTAGAGCTCCTCGCGCGTGCGGGACAACCGCGCGACACCCTGTTCCTGGGCCTTCATTCCGGTGCGGGCCGCGAGTTCGGGAAACACCTGCCACTCATCCATGGTCGGGATGATGCGCTCGGGGCCGAGCTCGTCCGAAACATAGTCGGCAAGGGTGTCTGCCGCCTCGAAGCACATCTGGTCGGTAATGGTGGTAGCGCGCACGTCGAGTGCGCCGCGGAAGATTCCGGGGAAACAGAGCGAGTTGTTTACCTGATTCGGGAAGTCCGATCGCCCGGTTGCTACCACCGCCGCGCCCGCCTCCTTCGCCTCCCACGGCCAGATCTCCGGCGTGGGATTCGCGCAGGCAAAGACGATAGGATCCTTCGCCATCCCCCTGATCCACTCCGGCTTGATGGTTCCCGGCCCCGGCGTTGCAAGGGAGATGACGACGTCCGCGCCGCGAAGCGCCTCCTCGATGCCGCCGGTGCGGCCCTCGGCGTTGGTGCGCTCGCAGAGCGCCCACTTTTCCGGAAAGTGATTCCTCTGTCGTTCGATGTCGGCCCGGTGGCGGCCGAGAGTGCCTTTGCTGTCCACCACCGTGGCGGTCTCCGGATTTGCCCCACGTCCGAAAATGAGTCGCGCGCCGGCGACGCTCGCGGCGCCCGCTCCGACAAACGCGATGCGCACATCCTCGAGGCGCTTGCCCACATACCGAAGCGCGCTGACGAGGCCCGCAAGCGTGACGGTGGCCGTGCCCTGCTGATCATCATGCCATACCGGGATCTCCGCTTCACGACGCAGCGTCTCGAGAATGCGGAAGCACTTCGGCTGGGCGATGTCCTCGAGGTTGATCCCGCCGTAGGTAGGCTGAAGGAGCAGCACCGTGCGGATGATCTCGTCCGGGTCTTCCGAATCGATCATCACCGGCACCGAATCCACCCCACCGAGATACTTGTAGAGCAGCGCCTTGCCTTCCATCACCGGAAGACCCGCCTTCGGGCCGATGTTGCCGAGACCGAGCACCCGGCTGCCGTCGGAGACCACGGCCACGGTGTTCCACTTGCTCGTGTACTCGTAGACGAGCTCGGGGTCGCGCGCGATCTCGCTGCAGGGGGCTGCTACACCGGGTGAATACCAGATGGAGAAGTCCGAGAGCGAGCGCACCGCGCACTTCGGCACGGTTTCCATCTTGCCGCGGTAGAAGGGGTGGAGGCGCAGAGCCTCTTTCTTCGGTTTGTTTGCCTCATCGAGGCGGTTATCGTTTGCGGACGATTCCGACATGTTCTTATCCACGCCTTACTATATCAGACTCTACCGGTGGTCGAAAACGTGCTGTGCGGATAGACTGAGGGGCCGGAATGAGGCGAGCGAAGTGAGGCGAGCAAGCGGTCCGCAAGAGCAATACCGGTATCTCCTGGTCGACGTTGCACTGATCGTGCTTCTGCTGGTCAACCTCGCGCTCATCGTCTTCGACTGGCTGTTTGCCGTCGATGCGGTGCGCGGGTTCCTCATGGAAGTGCTACCGGCGTTCGGTTCCTGGTACGGGCGCGTCGTCCACCCCCGTTTCATCTTTATAGACCTCGTCTTCGTTGCGGTGTTTCTGACCGACTTCCTCGTGAGCTGGATCATCGCGATGGTGAAACGCTTCTACCACCGTTGGTTCTTCTATCCCTTCGTCCATTGGTACGATCTCCTCGGCTGCGTGCCGCTGGCGGGCTTTCGCTTCCTGCGGCTCCTGCGCGTTGTGACCATTCTCTATCGCCTGCACCGCACCGGCCTCATAGATCTCGCCGAGACTGCGCCCGGGCGATTGCTGTCCAAGTACTATGGCGTCCTCCTCGAGGAGGTCTCCGACCGGGTCATCATCAAGATGCTTTCCGATATGCAGGATGAGGTCAAACGCGGCGGGCCCGTGCTCGATCAGATCGTGGCCGAGGTGCTCGAGCCCCGCAAAGCCGAGCTGGTTGAGTGGATGTCGCATCGGGTGCAGCACGTCGCCGCCGAGAATTACGATCGCTATCGTGAGCGCCTCAACGGATACGTCGCGCAGCGGGTTCGTGAGGCACTCGAGGAGAACACCGAGTTCGCCCTGCTCGGAAGCGTTCCCATCGCAGGGTCGATCATCCGCATGCGCGTCGAGCGGGGTATCACCGAGATGACCTCCAGCGTGATGAACGGCCTTGCCGCCGACCTCGCCTCGGAGCGGAACAAGCCGGTGGTCGATGAGGCGGCCGATATCGCGTTCAGTGCGGTGCTCTTCAAGGAAGACGAGGGTGAGCTCAATCGGATGGTCATCGACACCGTGGACCGGGTCATCGAGATCCTCAAGCGCCACGTTGCGGTGCAGGAGTGGAAGCTCCGCGATGATTCACTCGATGAGGCCGACTTTGCGAGGCGGATGGGTGAGGCAATTCGTCGGGGGGAGGCGACGGATGAGGCCGGGGAATCCGGGGCGGGCTGATGCGAGATGCGCTTGAGACCGGCCCCCGCCACGGCGCTACGCTCAGTCCTTCCGTGCGTAGATACTCGCCGAACGCACGCGATCCGCTATTCGGGCCGCATCTGCGTGTGAGATTCCCGCGTCTGCGGCGAGCGAGGCGAGCTGCTCGCCCTCGAGGTAGCCCGTCTCCCGTTCGATGCGCACATCCGAGAATCCCGCTCGCTCGAGGGCCGAGACAAACTCGTCCTTCTGCATGGCGCCGGAGATGCAGCCGGTGAGGAGCGCCATGTTGTCGCGGAGCCCGGCAGGAAGCGCCCCGTCGAGGACGAGATCGCTCACCAGAAGCCGTCCGCCGGCGCGCAGCACGCGAAACGCCTCCGCGAGGACCTGCTCCTTGTCCGCGGAAAGGTTTATGACGCAGTTGGAGATGATTACGTCGGCACTGTTGTCCGCTATCGGAAGATGCTCGATCTCTCCGAGGCGGAACTCAACGTTGGTCGCGCCTGCCGCCTCTGCGTTGGTGCGGGCGCGCTCTATCATCTCCGGGGTCATGTCGACGCCGATTACCCTGCCGCTTGTCCCCACGCGCGCGGCCGCGAGGAAACAGTCTATGCCGCCGCCGGAGCCGAGGTCGACGACCACCTCCGCCGGCTTGAGGCCGGCAAGCGCCGTCGGGTTCCCGCACCCGAGCCCAAGATCCGCGCCCTCCGGAAGCGCTTGCAGCTCCTCGATACTGTAGCCGAAAGTGGTGCTCTGCTGTCCCACCGGGGTGTCGGTGCTGCCCCCGCAACACGAAGAGGATTCGGCGCGCGTGCCCGATCCACCGCAGCCACATCCTGAGTCGGTTGCCGCTCTGCTGTATCGATCCCGTACCGCTTTTCTGACGTCAGACATCACTTCCTCCCGAATCTATGAGCTCCCGTACCCGACTCTCCAGCCGGACGGCCGGCATGAGGGTAACGCAGCACGGCGTGCCGTCGTTCTGCTTTAGTACCACTGCAAGCTTGCTTCCCGCCTCGAGTCCGAGCGCGTCGCGCACCGTCTTGGGCAGCACGATCTGACCCCGGGAGTCGACGGTGGCAATTCCTTCGATATCGTAGTGACTCATGGCGTACCTCTTGCGTATGGATCAGAATACTACGAAAAATGGGAAAAGTCAAACTATTGAGAGGTGCGTCTTGCGAGCGGCGCCGAATATCCGAGCGCGGCGGCGCAGCGGTTCATTGCGGTGTCGTGGCTGAAAAGAAGGAGGGAGTGTTCCCGGTACGACTGCGCGAACACGGCGGCGGTGGCCAGGTGCAGGGCGTCGAGCGTCTTTACGGTGACGGGGAAGGCGCCCATAGCCCGAGTCTTGACGGCACTCGACAGCGCGAGAACCGAGATCCCCGCCTGAACGAGCTCGAAGCGATCTGCGGCGGCGACGAAGCCGTCGTCGTCGAGGTGGCCGCCCATTCGGTAACGATGCAGTACCCGGCGACACTCGATTTCGGTAAGCTCGCTCGTCACGACCCGCTCACAGGCAAGGGCATGCCGAATTGACTCCTCGCCGAGGAGGATGTGGCGAAGGATGACCGAGGAGTCCAGGTACGCTACCATCTATCCTCTCGCTCGGCCTCCAGCAATACCGCAGGATCCACATCGGTTAGTGGGTTGAGATGACGATACTCGTACGGTTCGAGTGCCTCTTTCGCAATGAGAGTTTCCGCCTCGTACGGCGCGAGGACGGCAACCGGCCGCTTATGCTCGAGCACCACGATCCGTGCGCCGGACTTGACTTTCCTCAACTCGCCGCTCAAGTGCGCTTTGAGCGCAGATACAGAAATAGTCTGCATATGGTCAGATTATGACCAATTTAAAGCGGTGTCAAGCGGCCGCGCTGACCGTCTTTTTGCGTGTGCGGTCTTTCGCGAGATTGACGAAAGCTGGCCGCGCTGATAAGGATTCACCGGGGGATTGCCGGTGACGCGCTACGACAGACATCGTCCACTGCTCAGTGATCGAGCCTGGGATCGGCTTACCACGACTCCGGTCCTGATCGCCGGGGTAGGCGGACTCGGCGCAAACGTCGCAATGCACCTTGCCCGGCTCGGCCCGCTGCGGATGGAGCTGTGGGACCCGGGCGTGCTGGACGCGCCGGACCTCAATCGCCAGATCCTCTACGGGCAGAGCGACCTCGGAGCCTCCAAGGTAGCCGCCGCCCGCGCGCGGCTTGAAGACATAAACCCGGAGCTCGACTTGACGGCTGTGCCGGGGGCCCTGGATTTCGACCGGTTCTTTGAGACGAGCGCCCTCGCCGAGGAAGCATTGGTGATCTTCGACTGCCTCGATTCTTTCTCGGCCCGCGGCGGTCTCGACCGCATTCAGAAGAGCATGTCCTGCCCGGTCTTCCACGCGGGAGTGGAGACCTGGTACGCCCAGGTCACGACGCTCCTTCCCGGCGGCGGCGGGTACGCCCGCGCCTTCGGGCCCGACTTCGCCTCGAACTCGACGCCGCCGAAGCCCATCCTGCCGCACGTCGTCTCGATGGCCGCGGCATTTCAGGTGGGCGAGTTCCTGAGATGGTGTGAAACCCCCGAGCGCACGCCGCTCTCGGATGCGCTGCTCCTCCTCGATGCACGCGAGATGCGCACCCGGCGCGTCGCCCTTGGCGAGGAGGCGACGGTATGAGAGGTGTCGCATGAGCACGGTGGTGCAGATAGCCGCGTTCGGACCACTGACCGATGTACTCGGCGGTGAGCCGATCGAGGTGAGCGTTTCACTTCCTACGACCGTGGCTTCACTGCGGGAGGAGCTCATCCGGCGATTCCCCGGACTTGCGGGGCACCGCTATCGCCTCGCCGTCGACGAGCGGCTCGTTTCGGAGGAGACGAGCATAACCGCCGCCGCCGAGATCGCGCTGTTGCCGCCCTTCGCCGGTGGCTGAGCGCGGTGGCGGGGCGAAACGGCAACGGGGGCGGAACCCGACGGCGGAACCCGAAACGGAAAAGGAAGCATGCCTGTGGCACGAAACGAATTGATCCTGGAGCCGGAACAGTTTCTCACCGACGGTGCCCTCCCGCCCGATCGGGTCTCGAGCGTGCTCACGCGGTGGTCTGCCGATGATCGTGTCGGCGGGGTCGCGAGCTTTGCCGGTCTGGTGCGAGCGGACGAAACGCCCGAGGGCCGCGTGAGCGCCATCGAGTTCACTGCCCACCGCAGCATGGCGGAGCGCAGCATCCGCGAGATTGTAGAGCGCGCCGCCGCCGCCTATGAGTCACCCGTGCTGCGGGTGTACGTCGAGCATGCACTCGGGCTCGTCGCGGTCGGCGAGATTCCCATCGTGATCATTGCCGGGGCCTCACACCGCCCGGAAGCCTTTGGCCTGTGTCGTGATCTTCTCGAAGCGTTGAAGTCGGAGGTTCCCATTTACGGCAGGGAGCTCACCGAGGGCGGCGGCCGGCAGTGGAAGGTTAACCGCTGAGGATCGGAGCCGGAAGCCACGGCGCGGCCGGTTCGGCCGGGAGGCCCGGCGCGGCCCGGTTCAGCCCGCGGCGATCCGCCCGACGATATCCACCGCCTCGAGGATCTGCTCGCGCGAGACGTCGAGGTGCGTGACCGCCCGAACGCGCGTCGGTCCCATCGGTGAGAATCGCAGCCCATGCTCCATCGTCCGCTCGACGAGCTCCTCGCCTGTGATGCCGAGCCCGGCAATATCGAAGAAGACCATGTTCGTTGAGACCGGCTCCACCGTGACGCCGTCGATGGCGCCGAGCCCTTTGGCGAGGGTCCGCGCGTTGTCGTGGTCGTCGGCGAGCCGATCGATATTGTGGTCGAGCGCGTAGAGCGCCGCCGCGGCGATGACACCCGACTGACGCATTGCCCCGCCGAACTGGTGCTTGAATCGCCAGGCTCTCTCTATGAACTCCCGGCTTCCCGCGAGTGCCGCGCCCACCGGCGCACCGAGTCCTTTACTGAAGTCGACCCAGAGCGAGTCGAAGTGTTTGGCGTATTCGGAGGCCGGCTTCCGGGCCTCGACCACGGCGTTGAAAAGCCGTGCCCCGTCCATGTGCACCGCGAGGCCGTGCCGATGTGCCACCGCCGAAACCGCTTCGACCTGCTCGAGCGGCCACACCGTTCCGCCGGCGACGTTTGCAGTCTGCTCGATCACCGCCACTCGTGATCGGGGAAAGTGATTGTCCCCGCCGCGGATCACCGCCTCAAGCTGCCTGGCGGTGAACATACCCGCCTGCCCCTCGATGATCTCCGCGTTGGCTCCGGCGAGGGCGGCCGGCCCACCGGATTCGAAGTTCCGCGCGTGCGCCGTGCGTTCCATGATGATCTCATCACCGGGGCGGCAGTGCACGCGGAAGGATATCTGGTTGGCCATTGTTCCGGTCGGAAGGAAGAGGGCCGCCTCGGTGCCGAGGAGCTCGCAGACGCGCTCCTGCAGTCGGTTCGTGGTGGGGTCTTCGCGACGCTGCTCGTCACCCACCTCCGCTGCGGCCATTGCCGCCCGCATGTCCCGGGAGGGACGGGTCTGCGTGTCGCTGTATAGATCGATTCGGGGGGTTTCCATTGCTCTGCATCGTAGCCCGGGCGGGGCTGATTGCCAACCCCGGCACGCCATCGCCACAGACCCTGCCTGCGGCAACGAAGACAGTCGGCGCGACGCCGATGTGCTCCTTGAATACGCGGTTGAAAGAGCTCTTGGATGGAAACCCTGCATCGAAGGCGAGCTCGAGGATGTTGCATTCGTCGAGGCAGCCCGTGCGGACCCGCCGGATGAAGTAGTCGAGCCGGCAGCGGGAGAGAAGGGAGGGATAGCTCTCTCCGTATACCTGGTTGATGGCGCGCGAGAGCCGGTTCGGGTGTACGTCCAGGCGTTCCGCGAGTTTCTGCAGGGAGAGCTCCGGGTCCCGGAAGGCTCCCGCCTCCAGCTCCCGCCCTACGCGGGCGGCGAGGCGCAGGCAATCGTCATCGGCGGAAGCTATCGGGGCTGACAGGCGTGCCCGCTCCCCACAGCCCGGGACGCCGGGGGTCACAAGCACGAGCATTGTGCAGGTGTAGATGAGCAGCACCATCGCCGCAGCGAGTACGACGAAGGGCAGTGTGATGCCGTCGCTCACGCCGGCCGACGCGCCGGGTGCGAGCGCGACGAAGGCGAAGGATATCAGCGACGCGATAGGCACGAGGACGAGGGCGCGCACCCAGCGTCGCCGCGCGTTGGCGATGTCGCGCGCCGCGGGTCCGAAGGCGATGCGCGCGGCAAGCAGAACGTAGACTACGTTCACCCCCACCTTGAGCGCGTTTCGAATCGGAAGCCACAGCGGCGGCGTCCCGGCGAAGATCGCCTCCACAAGGGCCACGTATTCTCCCATCGTCTGCCCGGCCGTTAAGGCGAGCACGGTCGCGGTGATCGCTACGGTCTCCGCGGCGTAGGGAAGGAAATGGAGCGGGAGAAAGCGAGGCCTCGCCTCCGTGTTCCGGGCCAGCTCGCGCACCGACCACCACAGGAGCGGTCCGAAGAGAAAGGGGAGCGGCGTCGTCGCGGGAAAGAGCCAGGGATGTGCAATCAGGGCCTGCGGGTTCCAAGACGGAATGGTCCCGAGCCGCAGCGAGAACGCAAGCAGGAACAGCGCGAGCGGGAGACTCGTATGATGCCGGTACCGCAGGATGATCAACACAAGGAGCAGGAAACCTTGCGCGGCCCCGAGCGCAGCCAAAAGCTCGAGGAGGTGCACGGGGTAGAGTATAGCCCGTTTTTCCCCGGGGCGCCAGAAACTTCGGCAGAATGGACCGGGCAGTCGTTTGTGAGAGCCCACACGTGGTCCGATCACCTACAACCGCTTCCGCCTCTGCCGGTCCTGGGCGTGCCCCCGCGCCTTCGGCCCGGGGTCGCGTGCTCCAGGGGTTCCGTGCG
>CAZVXU010000047.1:0-16362 GCA_964631585.1 uncultured Spirochaetaceae bacterium
GCTCCCGCCGGGCGGGCTGCCACACCACCTCCGCGCCTGAGGGCCTCGCGCTGGGGAGGCAATGTCACGCATCGGAGCGCGGGTGAGCCGCATCAACAATTTCGGCACCAGTTTTTGACGGTTGTAACGGCGGGGCAAACGGCCCTAAAATCCCAGAGTAAGGAGCCGATTCCATGAATAATCCGGGACCGCTGCTCAGGAACGACAACTGGTACAGAGTCGCCGATGAAACCACGGTACCCTCACCACAGGCCCTGGTATTCCCCCACCGGATTACCCGCAATATTCGAAGCGCGATCGAATGGGCCGGTGGTGCACACCGCCTGAGGCCGCATGTCAAAACGCACAAGAGCACCGACGTTGTCCGACTGCACCTCGATGAGGGCATATCGAAGTTCAAATGTTCTACGCTGTCCGAGGCAGCCATGCTCGTCGGGGCGGGCGCACCGGATGTACTGGTTGCATATCAGCTGGTGGGCCCTAACCAGGCGATCTTCTGCGACATGATCCGACGCTTTCCCGATACCCGCTTCGCATGTCTCGTGGACAATGCCGACACCGTGGAGGCGATAGAGCACGCGGCACAACGGGTCGGGGTAGAAGTCACCGTGTATATTGATCTCGACGTCGGTATGCACCGAACCGGGATTGCCCCCGGTGACGAAGTGGTGGAGCTCTACCGCACAATAGTCCGCTCCGGCGCTCTGGCCGCCGGCGGCTTGCATGCCTACGACGGGCACATTCATGATTCGGACCTTCGGCAGCGACGGGAACGAGCGGCCGAAGCGCGCCGCGGAGCGACGGACATGCGGGATCGGCTTCTCTCGGAGGGCCTTCCCGTGCCCGAGCTCGTCGTCGGCGGCACACCCACGTTCCCCTGTCACGCAGAAGCCCTCGAAGAGGGCATGAGCGCGTCGCCGGGAACCTACCCCTATTTCGACTGGGGCTACGCGACGAGCTTCCCCGACCTGCCGTTTGTCGGAGCGGCGGTTCTCCTCGCCCGGGTCATCAGCGTGCCCGCCGCGGGTCGGTTCACTGTCGATGTTGGAAGTAAGGCGATCGCCGCCGACCCCGTCCAGCCGCGCGGCATCATCCTGAATCTGCCCGAGGCGGAAGCGGGCCCGCAGAGCGAGGAGCATTGGGTCTTCACCGTATCGCGTGAAAACACCCCCGAAGTGGGAGATGTGATGTATATCTGGCCCCGCCATATCTGCCCCACGATAGAACACTACAACCGCGTTGCGGTTGTCTCCGAGGACGGAGGAATTACCGGCTACTGGGACGTGACAGCACGGGGGCGAGAGGTCGAAGCGCCGGCGTAAGGAGGCGGAAACATGGCGACGAGAGAACAGACAATGGAATCCAGAGGTTATGCAATGGCGGACGCACCGAAACCGGGCGGGTTGTATCGGCCGGTGATTCTTCACGACGGAGTAGCGTATCTGTCGGGAATGGTGCCGTTCCGCGACGGCGAGGTCGCCTATACCGGTAAGGTGCCCTCGGCGGTCGGCGTGGAAGACGCAAAAGAGGCTGCCGAGCTCTCTGCGGCGAATCTGTTGCGCGTCTTTGCCCGTGAGGTGGGACCTTTGGATAGGATCACACAGGTGCTCAAGGTGACCGGTTTTGTCAACGCCGATCCCGACCTCACCGACGCCCACCTGGTGATGAACGGTGCTTCGCAGTTGATCATCGATGTCCTCGGCGACGCGGGACAACACGCGCGGTCCGCTGTCGGTGTGGCGACGCTTCCGCTCGGTGCGAGCGTGGAAGTGGAGATGATCGTCGCGGTATCGAAATAGCTCGCATGTAGCGGAGCGGCGTGCTGCGCCGCCTGGTTACAGTGCCCCGGCGTTCCCGCGCCGACGAGACAGCGCGAGCCCGATCCCGCACGCCAGGACGACTGCAGCAAGCACCGCACCCAGGCCGGGGAGGGCGGCGTCGAAGCCCCATCGGTCTATGGCGGAGCCGAGAAGCGGGGTGAGGACGGCACTTCCCTCCATTCCCGAGAAGAAGTAGATCCCGAGCACGGTCGAGCGGTGTCGCTCGCTGATTTCCGCGGCGATGTGAGCTTCGGCGGTCGGCATGCGGGCGAACATGAGCGTCCCGATTGCCAGGAGCAGAACGAACATCAGGGCGGGGAAGGGTGTGAGCGGAATGAGGGCAAGAAGCGGAGCGAGGAGAATGCCCACCCCGATCATGACCGGCACTCGTCCGAACACATCGGACAACCAGCCGCCGAGGGGCGCTGCGAAGAAGCCGGCGCCGAAGATCACCGAAATGAACCCCGCTGCAAGCCGGTCGTCGACCCCGCGGATGTCCACGAGGTACAGCGGTATGAAGGGGATCGTGCTTGCCACGGTGGCCGAAATGATGCCGGTCAGGATGAGGAAGAAGGTCATGTGCACCGCGGCACCGGACCCCCGGTGGGAACCGAGTCGCCGGTGCGCACCGTCTCGCCGATCGGCGCCGGTGTCGGTGGTTGCCGCGCCCCGACCGCGTCCGCCTTCGGCCGCACCGTCGACGCCCCGGGGGGTGCCGTCCCCGGCGTCGGTGCCGGCATGCGCCCGCGAGTACCCATCGACGTGACGAATTCGTCGCTCGATCATCACAAACACCGCAAGCCCGAGAACAGCCACGGGCGCCGAGAGTGAGAGGAAGCTGCCGCGCCAGCCGACTATCGCGACGAGCCCGGCGGCGATGAGCGGTGCGAGGAAATGGCTCGAGCTCCCTCCGATGATGTGGACGCCGAGGGCACGACCGCGGCGCTCGGGGGCCACCACCCTGGAGATCACCGCGGAGGCCGCCGGATGGTATCCTCCTCCTGCGATGCCCATGAGGACCAGGCCCGCCAGCAGAAGCGCGAACACGGGTGAGAGGCCGACAAGGGCGCCGGCGACGGCCACGCCGCTTATCCCGACGAGCAGCATGTAGCGCGGCCCGACCCGGTCCGAGAGCCAGCCGGCCGGCAATTGAGCGAGGCCATAAGAGAGCGTGAACGCCGAGGTCACGATCCCCGACTGTGCGTAGGAGAGGCCGAACTCGTCCCGGATAAACGGGAGTAGCGGAACGAGCAGGGCGGTAAGCACATGATGCGAGAAGTGCGCGCCGGCAAGCAATGCGATGAGCCGCGAAATGCCGGATGTTGCGGGAATCGTCGGGGCCGAGCTCATCCCGGCCTCTTAGTCGATTGTCTCGCGGGCGGGTCTCTTACCCACGGGCGCGGCATAAACGGCAAACTCCTCATGGCCATCGACTCCGAGAAGGCCGTCGAGCTTGTCCTGGTCGTAGGCCCCGACCGCGCAGGTTCCGCAGCCGATTTCTTCGCAGGCGAGATAGAGCTGTCCACAGACGTGTCCGGCATCGAGGAGAATCAGCCGGAGGCTCTCCGAGCCGTACTTCCACTCGCAGCGGTATGGAACGGCCGCCCACACGAAGTCCACCGCACCGCCGAAATGATGCTTCAGGAGGGCCTCATCGAGGATCTCGTCGATTTGCTCTACCGGGCCACACGAGCACAGCGCGTGGTCGAAGGGGAGGTAGCGGTAGAGGCCCGGCTCGAGCCCCTCCACGCGAGAGCAGAAAAGGTAGGTCTCGAAGGGATGCCGGGCGCCACCGGAGGGCACGGTGCGAAAGCTCGCCTTCTCGGTGTGTTTTCGAACGCCCTGCGTCGCCCATAGGAGAAAAGAGAGCTCTTCGAGGGCGAGCGGCGTATCCGCGAACTTTCGACGCGATGCGCGGCCCCGTATGGCCTCGCTCACCGAAACCTCAGCCGTGGCGGCCGACGACGGATCCGGGAGTGCGATGGTCGTTCCCGTGCAGGGCGTCTGCATCGGCGGCATGGCCTTCCCGCGGCCGTGATCGGTCTTCCTGCGGTCGAGGTTCATCCAGCGCGTTTTCAAAAGCGAGCGTTTGTATTCGGTGTCGTGTGTGCTCATGGCGTTTGTCCTCATTGTCTCGGATTCGGCACTCGGGGGCAAGGGTGAGCCGAAGAATGCCTTTTGCGATTCTCCGGTTTGTGGAAGAATGAGACACGGAGGAGCCTATATGAGATATCGTACCTATGGAAACACGGACCTCTCGGTCTCGGAGATCTGTTACGGCACCATGCGCTACGCGTCCAAAGGCGGTGACCTCGATGACCGCAGCAAGGCGGGCGGGCGAGCGCTCGAAGAGGCAGTCGACAACGGCGTCAACTTCATTCACTCGAGCTATGAGTACGGCACCCGATGGCTCACCGGCGAGGTGCTCGGGAGGCATCCGAAGCGTCACGAGCTGCACCACATAATCAAGGTCAACGTCCCCGACTGGGGGGAGCCCGCCTTCGACAGAGAGAAGTTCCGGGGCCGGATCGAGGAGGCCCTGCGGGAGTTGAACACCGACCGCATCGCCGTCGTGCAGCATCTGCACCGCGGTACCCTTGAGCGGGAACTGGGCTACTGTGCGGAGGGCGAGCCGAAACGCCTCTCGGAGTACGAGGAGGTCACGGAGCCGCTCGGAGAGGAGTTCGAGCGGTTGCGCGAGGAGGGCAAAGTCGGGTACCTGGCAACCTTTCCCTACACCGTCGGGTACGGGCGAAAGGCGGCGAGCTCCGGCGACTTCTCCGGTGTCGTTGCGTACTTCAACGCGCTGGAAACCGAGATGGTCGACCTCTTCCCCGACATGGAATCCGCGGGAATGGGCTTTGTGGGCATACGGGCATTCGCCGCGGGGCTGCTCACCGACCGGCGCGTGGATCGTGCGGCGCTTTCCGAGGACGATCGCATGCGGGATCCCCAGTTCGACCGCTTTTACGATCAGCTCACCGAGCTTCGAAAAGAGTTGCCCGCCGAGCCGGAGTCCTGGACGAAGTTTGCGATTCAGTTTGCCTTAGCCGACCATCGCATAACGAGCACCGTCGTGGGCATCAACACGCCCGAACAGCTTCATACGGCACTGGAAGCGGTGGAGGGTGACTATCCCGAGCCCGCGCTCGTCGAGAAGGCGCACCGCATTTGCACGAGCTTCCGGGAGCGCTTCGGCGTCAAGGCGAACACCGCAGGCGTTCCGGTGTATTAACGCGTACAATAATTGGAGGAGGGCGATGCGAGGGGCCGAGGCGCAGCCGCCCCGCAACGCTCAGCCCGCCGTCAGCCGCCCCCGCCGCTCAGCCCGAGCGTGCGCTCATAGTAGTCGAGCACATCGATCAGGTCGCGCGTCCCGGCGTGGCCCGGGAAGTTGATGAGCTGAACGTAATCGCGTTCCTCGGTGTCGAAGGGCTTGCCGAGGGGCACGTGCCAGTTGTCGATGATGAGGTCGGGATCCCGTTCCTCGACTTCCGTGATCGTGCCCGTGGTGGGCTCTCCCGGACCGAATACCGCAACGATGTCATAGCCCAGCCATTCGATGAGCGGCTCGTAGAAGCCGTTTACGGCGACCCGAACGGATGCGACCTCGGCTGCTTCCGCTGCCTCGAGGAGCTCCTGCGCCTTGGCGTCGAGCTCGTCGGCGAAGGCCTCGTAGGCGTCCATCGTCCCGAAGCGCTCGGCAAGTACGCGAACCGCCTCACGCATGAGTGGTGGGGAGTTGTTGGTGCGCACCTGCACGACCTTCTCGTCGGGGATATCGGCGGCCTCGACCAGATTGCGAATGAATCCCTCGTAACCGCCCCACACGATGAAGTCGGCCTCCACCGCCCGCTGTATATCGCGGGGGCTGAAGTCGTACTCCGGCGGATGGCGCAATTCGTAGCCGGCGAGCACATCGACATCGGCCCCGGCCGCCTCGGCGAGCGCACCGGTCCACGCGGTCGAGGCGGTGACCTTCGGCGCATCGGCGAACGCCGCGGCAGCCGGCAGCAGAACGAATGCGAGTACCGCGAGAGGGAGTACGGCGGCACGCATTACCGTCATCATCATCTTCATCAATCCAGATCTCTTCATATCTTCCTCCATTTAGGTCTATGCGGTTCGAGGTGAGACGAGCGCGCACACGCCAAGCAACGCGCTCGCCACTGCCGCGGCGCTCGCGCCAATCGGCAGGTCCAGGTAGACGGCAAGCAGGAATCCTCCCAGCGTCCCGGCCACTCCGAAGGCCGCCGAGAGCACGAGGGCCGATCCCAGGCCGCGAGCAAAGCGCAGGGCGCCCACTGCGGGCAACAGGATGATCGCATCCACGAGAAGCGCTCCCACGAGTCGAAGGGCGGCGGCAATGCCCGCGCCGAGCAGCAGAAAGAGCCCGAGTATCACCGCACGCACCGGAACGCCGAGTGCCTGCGCCCGCTCGGCGTCGTAGAGAACCAGCTGTATTTCGCGATAGAACAGGGCAAAGGCGGCAAGGATGACGGCGCCGAGCACGATGACCGCCGCGAGGTCGGCGGTGCGGAGCATCAGGATGTTGCCGGCGAATACCGCGAAAACGTCCATGGCGGGCACACCGGCGCGGGCAAGCAGTATGAACGCACCGGCAAGCGAGCCTGTCATGAACAGCCCGCCTGCCGCACTGGCGGAGGTGGTTCTTCCCTTGCCGAAGAGCCCGAGCAGGATCGAGGCGATCGGAACGAGTGTGAAGGCGCCTGCGCTTGCCGAGACGCCGAGCGCGAGGGCCCCCGCCGCGCCGAGGAGGCCCACGTGCATGAGCATGAACCGCATCACCTGCAAATGGAGCGATACGACCACCACCCCGAGCAGGCTCAAGGTCGCGCCTGCGAACACCATGCCGATGAGTGCGTTTCGAATGACCGGGATCGAGAGGGCGCTGTAGAGCTCACTCACGACGCAACTCTCCGGCGGCCGCCGCCGATGTGTACGACCCGGTCGGCCGCCGACTCGGCGAAGCTTCCGTGGGAGACAAGCAGCACCGAGATGCCGTAGTCACGGTTGAGCTCGACGATCCGCCGGCCGAGATCGGCCTGCGACTCGACGTCGAGATGCGTGGTCGGCTCATCCATAAGAAGCAACACCGGCTCACGCGAGAGTGCCGCGGCAAGGGCCACCCTCTGCCGCTGCCCGCCGGAAAGTGTCCGGACATCGCGGCCCGCGAGATCGCTCATGCCCACCTGTTCGAGAGCCCGCGCGGCGGCCCGTCGGTCGACGGCGCGTGCGCGCCGTATGCCTCCGAAGGAGCTGCCCCAGCGGCCGAGAAGCGCCGCCTCCGCGACCGTCATCGGCAGGGCCGGAGGGTCGTGGATCTGTGCGAGATAGCCGATCCGCCGGCGCACCGCCCGCGCGCGGGCGCCAGCTCCGACGCCGGTCAGCCTCTCGCCGAGCACCCGGACCTCACCGTCCATGGGCCTGAGCAGACCGAGAATGGTCTTGAGAATCGTGGATTTCCCCGCGCCGTTCTCGCCCTGCAGCAGCACGAACTCGCCGGCGTCCATGCGCAGGCTCAAGTCCTCGAGGACCGGTGTCTTGCCGTAGCCGACGCGAACGTCGGTGAGCTCGATCGACGGGTCGGCGGCAGTTGCGGGCCTATTCATGCACCGAACTCCCGTTCGAACACGCGCTCACGCGCCGAGCTCCCGGTAGATGTCGTCGCTGGCCACTAGGTTGAGGTGTCCGAGCACACCTCTTGCGGAGATCAGGCGGGCCGCCCAGGCGCGGACCTCGTTTGCGGTGCCCTGGACGACGATGACCTTGATGCAGACGTCCCCCGAAAGATGAAGCTGGAGGTTCGAGGCGATATGGATGGACGGGTAGCCGTCCGTCGCGACCCGCGGCAGCGACCGGCCGTACTTGTAGATGAGCGTGATGACACCGGCGATGCTCTGCGCGTCCCCGGCTCCCGCATCAGCCTCGGGATCGGCATCGGCCGAGCGCACGAGCGCGTCACGCACGAGCGATCGTATTGCCTCCGAGCGGTTCGGATACGCCTCCCGCTCTACGAAAGCATCGAGCAGGTCGACGAGGGGCTGTTCCATCGATACGCCGAATCGGTTCATCACGTCGGCGATCGTAGCACGATTTTGGGCTGTTGTGCTACCGCTTGCAACACCGTCGCCTCAAATCTCCCAATCGCGCGAGTATGCCGTCGGCCGTCGGCGAGCCTGCGGTGCCTAGGGTGGCGTCATCCGCGCTGGACGGAGGGACCTACTTGTTGGTGTCTTCGAGATACCGGCGTTGCTCTTCGCTCAGCGTGTCGATGGCGATTCCCATCGCATGCAGCTTCAACCGTGCCACCTCGCTGTCGATCTGCTGAGGAACGGGAATGACCGAATGGGCGAGCTCACGGTGGTGTTCCGCCACGTACCGGGCGGAAAGGGCCTGCAGCGCAAAGCTCATGTCCATTATCTCCGCCGGGTGACCGTCCGCGGCAGAGATGTTGACGATCTTCCCGTCGGCGAGAACATTGATCCAGCGGCCGTCGGAGAGTTGAAAGCCGTGTACGTCGGTGCGCTGCGGTGCTTCCCGCACCGCAATCCGGCGGAGGCCGGACACGTCGATCTCTTCGAAGAAGTGCCCGGCGTTGGCAAGCACCGCCCCGCCCTTCATTGTCTCGAAGTGCGCGGGAGTGAGAATGTGTTTTGTGCCGGTGGAAGTCACGAAGAAGTCGCCCATCGGCGCCGCGTGGGCCATCGGCATGACCCAGAAGCCGTCATGGGCCGCTTCGAGGGCCTTGATCGGCTCGACCTCGGTGACAACCACGCGCGCTCCCATGCCGGCCGCCCGGGCGGCGATGCCTTTGCCGCACCAGCCGTAGCCCGCGACCACCACCACGGCGCCGGTAAGGCTGCGATTGGTGGAGCGCATCAAGGCATCCATCGTTGAGTGCCCGGTACCGTAACGATTGTCAAAGAGATGCTTGCACATGGCGTCGTTTACCGCGATCACCGGTATCTTGAGCTCCCCCGCTCGCTCGCGGGCACTGTCGCGCAGGACGCCGGCGGTGGTCTCCTCGCAGGCGCCGTAGAGGCTGCCGATGGCGCCACGCCGCTCGGTGTGAAGGTGGTGGACCAGGTCTCCGCCGTCGTCGATTACGATGTTCGGCTCGATCTCGAGGGCGGCGAGCTGATGGGAGTGAAACTCCTCCGGCGTCGCATCGTACCACGCGTATACGTTGAGGCCCGACTCCGCGAGGGCGGCTACGACGTCGTCCTTCGTGGACTTCGGATTGCTTCCGGTGACGGCGACGGCGGCTCCGCCCGCGGCCAGAACTTCGGCAAGGTACGCCGTCTTCGCCTCGAGATGCACCGAGACCGCTATCCGCATTCCTTGAAACGGGAGGGTGGAGCGAAACTCATCCTCGATCAGACTGAGCACGGGCATGCTCTTCCGCACCCAGTCGATCTTGCGTCGGCCCTCGGGTGCCGGCTTCGAATCGCGTACGATGTTCCGTTGCACGAGGCCTCCTCGTCCCGGTTAGCTTTGCGTTACCGGCATACAGTACGGCTCACGGTAGCGCAAACATGGGCCAATTGTAAAGGAACGCTTGACCCCCGCACCTGCTGCTGGTAGCCTGATCAACCATGTCGGCGGGCTCTCAGGAATCCGGCTCGTATTTGCCGATTCTCAAACTCAATTCTACAGAGATCACTGAGTGTGTGCTTGTCTGTGGCGACCCGGCGCGCGCCGAAGCTATCGCCTCGAGGCTCTTGAACGCACGGGAGCTGAGTTACAACCGCGAGTACAGGGTGTTCAGCGGGACGGCCGGCACGACGCCGGTGACGGTTGTTTCCCATGGGGTGGGAGCCGCGGGGGCGGCGGTGTGTTTCGAGGAGCTCATTCGAGGAGGGGCGCGGCGCCTGGTGCGTGTGGGGACCGCGGGTTCGCTTGCTCCGCAGCAGCTGCGCGACGGGGATATCGTCATTTCCACCGCCGCGGTTCGCGGCGACGGACTCACGGATCAGCTCGTTGCTCCCGCGTTCCCTGCAGTCGCCGATCCGGAGCTCACCGCGGAGCTGTCGAGGGCCGCCGCTTCCCGGTCACCGCGGGTCGCCCGGGGCATCATCTTGACTGTCGGTGCATTCTACGGCGGCGTCGACGAGCTTCCGAACAACTACTACAGCCGAGCCGGAGTGCTTGCAGTGGAGATGGAGGCGGCCGCACTTTTTGTGATAGCATCCCTTCGCGGGATTGCGGCGGCCGGCATCTTCGCAATCGATGGGATCGCGGTGGACTTCGACGCGGCGGCCTACGATCCTCACCGCGAGGTGGTTTCCGAGGCGATCGAGGACTCCATCGACATAGCAGTGTCTGTTTTTGAAGGCGAGCGTCCACCGGGCCCGACCCGGCAGAATGCAGAGTAACAACGCGAACCGATTAAGGAGGGATAGAATGAAATTGCAGGCAGTAACGACGCCGATTCTCGCAGCGGCGCTTCTCATCGCCATCGCGCCGTTCGGCTTTGCCGGTGGCGGGCAAGAGCAAGAAGGCGGGCAGGGGCAGGAACAGCAGGCGCAGGAACAGCAGGCGCAGTCCGCCGTGCAGGTGGCGATCGTGTTTGCCACAGGTGGACTCGGAGACCAGGCCTTCAACGACTCCGCGTTCCGCGGTATTCAACAGGCCGAAGAGGAGCTCGGCATAAGCTACCAATACGCCGAGCCGCAGGCGATCGCCGACTACGAGAACTTTTTGAACCAGTTCGCCGCCTCCGGTCGATACGACCTCATCATTTCGATCGGCTTCGACCAGGCGGATGCGTTGACGGAAGTTTCGAGTGAGTATCCCGATCAGCGCTTTGCCATCGTCGATACTGCGGTGGAGGCGGACAACGTCGCGTCATTCGTCTATCGAGAACCCGAGCGCGGCTTTCTCGTAGGGGCGGCGGCGGCACTTACCACCGCCGATGCGGACGACGAGATGACCAACCCCGCGAAGAAGATCGGTATGGTCGGCGGGATGAAGATCCCCATCATCGACGGCAACATTGCCGGTTATATCGCCGGGGCGAAGCTCGTGGACCCCGAGACCGAAGTCTCCCACGCCTATGTCGGCGGCTGGGCGGACCCTGCGCGGGGTAAGGAAATCGCCATCTCGATGATCGAGGACGGCGTAGACGTGATCTGGGGCGCGGCAGGCAGATCCGGACTGGGCGTGCTCAATGCCGCCGAGGAGGCCGGGGTCTACGCGATCGGTGCCGACTCCGATCAGAGCTCCGTCGCGCCGGGGCACGTTCTGACCAACGGCATGAAGCTCGTCGACCAAACGGTGATGATCGCTGTCGAGCAGGTTGTCAACGGAAACTTCCAGGCCGGGGTGAACGCCCTCGGGGTCGCCGAAGGCGCGCTCGGCTATACGGAGAGCCTCCTCTCGGATGAGGCCATTGCGGAGCTCGAGCAGATTCGACAGGCGATCGTCGACGGAGAGGTGGAGATTCCCTCGACCATCGAGGATGCCCGCTCGATGTAGCCGATGCGCGCCGTCGAGCTGGAAAACATTACGAAACGGTTCGGAGACGTCGTCGCTAACGACGGCGTCTCGTTATCGGTCGAACAGGGCGAGGTGCACTGTATCCTCGGCGAGAACGGGGCCGGGAAGAGCACGCTAATGAAGGTGCTCTTCGGGCTCCTCGCCCCCGAGAGCGGGGCCATCCGCGTGTGGGAGCAGCCGGCGCGCATCGCGCGTCCGACCGACGCCATACGACTGGGTCTCGGTATGGTGCATCAGCATTTCATGCTCGTGCCGCGGCTTACGGTGGGAGAAAACATCGTTGCCGGCGCCGAGGTGACCCGTCGGGGTTTCCTCGACATGAGGGCCGCAAGCGCGCATATCGTCGAGCTCGCGGAGCGATACGGGCTCCACGCGAACCCGGACGCGCGTGTGGAAGACATCTCCGTCGGCGAGCAGCAGCGAGTGGAGATTCTCAAAGCCCTCTACAGAGAGGCCAGAATTCTGATTCTCGACGAGCCGACGGCAGTGCTTACCCCACAGGAGACCGACGAGCTCTTCGAGATCATTCGCGAGCTCACCGCCGACGGAAAGACGGTCATTCTCATTACGCACAAGCTTCGCGAAACAATGGCGATATCGGACCGCGTCACCGTCCTTCGCGACGGGAAGACGGTGGGTACCCTCGATACTGCAGCAACCAGCCCACCGGAGCTCGCGCGCGCAATGGTCGGACGGGACGTCATTCTGTCGGTCGACCGGCCCCCTCGCGAGGCCGGTGATGTGGTGCTCGAGGTAGCGGGGCTCTCGGTGCAGGGAAGTACGGCCGTAAGCGGCGTTCGGGATGTTTCGTTTACGGTTCGCGCCGGCGAGATCGTCGGCGTTGCGGGAGTGGAGGGCAACGGGCAGTTCGAGCTCGAGGAAGGCCTGTTCGGCTTGCGCGAGGTTTCCTCGGGCAGCATCCGGGTCGGCGGCCGGGAGGTAGGCGATGGTACCCGCGGGCGACGTCGCTCGGGTGTCGCCTATATACCGTCGGACCGGCAGCGCCGAGGACTGGTCGCGGCATTCAATCTTGCCTGGAACGCGATTCTCGGGCAGCAGCACGAGCGGCCGTTCGCTCGCTATGGTGTTTTGCAGGAGGGGACCGTGCGTGCGCACGGGGACCGGCTGCTTCAACAGTATCAGGTGCGGGCTCCCGGACTCGACACCCCGCTCGGCGATCTCTCAGGCGGCAATCAGCAGAAACTCGTGGTTGCGCGCGAAATCGCCCGAGACCCGGCATGTATTCTGGCCTGTCAGCCCACCCGCGGCCTCGACGTCGGGGCCATTGAGTATATACACAACCGGCTGCTCGAGATGCGCGAGCAGGGCCGCGCAGTGCTTCTGATCTCGGCCGAGCTCGACGAGATTCGTGCGCTTGCCGACCGCATCCTCGTGATGTACGAGGGGCGGATCGTCGCCGAAGTGGAGGGCGGAGCCGACGAGCACCAACTGGGCATGCTCATGGCCGGCGACGTGGCGGTTTCGGAGGATCAGCGGGAATGAGTAGCCGGACCCAAAGCGGGCGCGCGGGCCTTCTTGCGCGTCTCCGGGGATTGCCCGGGCTCTCCGAGATCGGTTTCTCTCTGGTTGCCATCGCGGCAGCGCTCGGCGTCGGTGCGCTGCTGATCATGGCCTTCGGATACGACGTCGGTCGGGCCTTCGCTGCCCTTGCCTCCGGTGCATTCGGAAGTGTCTATGCGGTGTCCCAGACCCTCATGCGTACGACACCACTTCTGTTTGCCGGGCTCGGAGTGGCTGTCGCGTTTCGTGCGGGACTGTTCAACATCGGCGTAGAGGGGCAGCTCTACTGGGGTGGGCTCGCCTCGGCGCTTGCGGCGCTTGCCCTCGCGGGTCTGCCGCTTCCCATCGTCATTCTCGGAGCTCTTCTCGCGGGCGCCGCGGCGGGTGCTGCCTGGGGCTGGATACCGGGATTCCTGAAGGCGAAGACCGGGGCCCATGAGGTCATCACGACGATCATGCTCAATACCATTGCGGTCCTCGGTACGAGCTATCTGACGGCCTCCTATTTCAAGGAGCCCGGTCCCGTGGATCAGACCGCTCGTATTCCGGAAGGCTCTCGCATGCCGGAGCTGATTTCGGGTACCGATATTTCGCTTGATTTCGCGGTCGGTATTCTCGTCGTGGCCTTCATCGCGTGGTTCTTCAGGCGCACCAGCCTCGGGTACGACTTCCGCGCGGTCGGCCTCAACGCGGCCGCCGCGGAGTACGGGAGCGTACGTAGCTCTCGCATCATCATCGCCTCGATGAGCCTGGGTGGAGCCCTGGCCGGGCTTGCCGGCAGCTCGGTGGTTCTTACCCAGCTCGATCGTTTCGTCACCGGGTTTTCGCCCGGCTACGGATTCACGGGTATCGCCATCGCAGTGCTCGGCCGTGGAAACCCTTGGGGCGTGCTGTTGTCTGCACTGCTTTTCGGCGCCCTCTCCGCCGGCGGGATGTCGATGCAGCTCTTCGCGCAAATCCCGAACGATCTCATGACGGTGGTACAGGGGCTCGTCATCCTCTTCGTTGCGGCACCTGCGGCGTTGACATTCATCTCGACACGGCTACGCCGACTGCGGGAGGGTCGCCGTGTGGAGTGAAATCCTGGGCACGATCTTCAGCCTAAGGACGATAGACTCGGCGCTGCGGCTGGCTACTCCTATCGCCCTTGCGGCGATGGGCGGCACCTTCTCCGAGCGCGCGGGCATCATAAACATCGGCCTGGAAGGGATGTTGCTGGCAAGCGCATTCGCCGGAGTACTCGGGAGTTTTCTCACCGGCAGCGCACTGGTGGGAGTGTTGCTCGCGGTCGTGGCGGGTGCTTTGACCGCCGCCGTTTTCTCATTCTTCACCGTCGAGCTCAAGGCAAACCATGTGGTAGCGGGGGTCGGGGTCAACATTCTCGCCCTCGGGCTGACCACCTGGCTCATGCAGGTTATCTGGGGATCCCGTGGCACCTCGCCGGACGTGAACGGCGTACCGACTATTCGCATACCGGGACTGGAGCGGGTGCCGGTGCTCGGCGAGCTGTTCGGGGAGACATCGCCCTTTCTTTACGTGATGTTGCTGCTCGTCGGCGGGGCATGGGTTCTACTGTTCAAGACGCCGTTCGGACTTCGCATTCGCATGACCGGCGAGCACCCCGAAGCGGCGGACACGCTCGGGATCAATGTCCGCTTCGTCAAACACTTCAGCGTCATACTCGGAGGCGCCGTGACCGGCGTGGGCGGAGCCTATCTGTCGCTCGGACACCTCAGCTGGTTCAGCATGAACATGAGTGCCGGACGGGGCTACATGGCGCTCGCGGCAAACATTTTCGGACAGTGGAACCCGATTGGCGGGCTGGGAGCGAGTTTTCTCTTCTCGTTCGCCGACGCGGTACAGATCCGGTTGCAGGGGGTGGACATGGCACTGCCGCACAATTTGATCCAGATGCTTCCTTACGTGCTGACGATTGTCGTTCTTGCGGGCGCCGTGGTGAAGTCGCGCCCTCCGGCTGCGCTCGGAAACGATTATACGCCCGGCACGTAGAGGGGCCATCTTACAACGAGGAGTTTCTTGTGGCCGACACACGTATCACCAATGCACGGATCCTTCCCATCGACGGTCGGAGTGGGATCATTGACGACGGCGAGATCGTCATTCGGGACGGCTTCATTGCGAAGGTGCGACCGGAGGGCTCCGCTGTGGCGGGAGGTCGCGTAGCCGACAATCGGGCAGCCGACGGTGCGGCAGCGGAAACGGTCATCGACGCGGACGGCCGGCTCGTCATGCCCGGGCTCGTGAACACGCACACCCACTCGGCAATGACCCTCCTTCGCAGCTATGCGGATGATCTTCCCCTCATGGACTGGCTGCAGAATGAGATCTGGCCCGTGGAGGGGCATCTCTCGGCCGAGGACGTGTACTGGGGGACGGCACTTGCGGCGGTGGAGATGCTCAAGAGCGGCACGACCACGTGTTCCGACATGTATTTCTTTATGAGTGATGCCGCTCGCGCCTACAGTGATGTCGGCATTCGTGCGGTGGTCGCACCGGGCCTGTTCTCCTTTTCCGACGAACCCGACCGGCGGCTCGCGGAGGCTGCGGCTTTCTGTCGCGAGTGGCAGGGAGCCGCGGGAGGTCGCATCACGACGATGCTCGCGCCGCACGCACCCTATACCGTAGACGCCGATTACATGGGGCGTATTCTCGAGACCGCGGCGGATCTGGGAATCCCGATTCACACGCACGTGTCCGAGACGAAGGGAGAGGTCGAAGACTCCTACGCCCAGCACGGGATGTCTCCTGTGCGCTACCTCGAGAAGCTCGGGGTGCTCGGGCACGAGCATCTGCTTGCCGCGCACTGCGTGCACCTCAACGAAGAGGATATTTCCATTCTCGGCGAGCGACACGTTGCGGTTGCACACAACCCCCAATGCAATATGAAACTCGGAAACGGGGTTGCGCCCGTGGTAGAGCTCGCTGCAGCCGGCGCCACAGTCGGCCTCGCCACCGACGGGGTGGCGAGCAACAACAACCTCAACCTGTGGGAGGAGATGCGGATGGCGGCCTTCCTGCAGAAGGGCCACTACCACGATACCACGCGACTCCCCGCCGCCACGGCCCTTGAGATGGGAACCCGGCGCGGTGCCGCCGCGCTCGCCCTCGGCAAACAGACCGGCAGCATCGAAGTGGGAAAGCAGGCCGACCTCATCTTCGTCGATCTTCAACAGCCCCAGTTTCAGCCCATCCATGATATCACCGCGAACCTCGTCTACAGCGCATACGGCAGCGAGGTCTCCCGCGTGCTTGTCGCCGGTACCGAGGTGGTCCGCGACGGTCGTATGACGATGGTGGACGAGGCGGAGATTTACGCCCGGGCACGCGAACAGGCCGAGCGGCTCATCCGGGCGGCAGGCCGTACACCGCACGTGGGCTGAGCTTCGGGGCGCTACAAGACCACCGCCCCGATGATGCCCACAGCCATGAGCGGAATGTTGTAATGGAGAAACGTCGGAACACAGGTATCCCAGATGTG
>CAZVXU010000048.1:0-16248 GCA_964631585.1 uncultured Spirochaetaceae bacterium
GGCGAGGAGAAGCGGTTTCTCGATACGCTGCAGAAGGGTGAGCACGAGTTCGAGAAGAAGCTGCCGAAGCTCCTCGAAGAGCCCTCCGGAGTTATTCCGGGGGAGGTCGCCTTTCGTCTCTACGATACCTTCGGGTTTCCGATCGAGATAACCGAGGAGCTCGCCTCCGAGCATAACCTCAAGGTCGATCGTGAAGGCTTCGATGAGGCGTTCCGCGAGCACCAGGAACGCTCCAAGATGGACGCGAACCAGACCTTCAAGGGCGGACTCGCCGACCATTCGGAGCACACCACCAAGCTCCATACCGCAACCCATCTTCTGCACAAAGCGCTCCGCGATGTTCTCGGCGATCACGTGGCCCAGAAGGGCAGTAACATCACCCCGGAGCGGCTTCGCTTCGACTTCTCCCATCCGGAGAAGATGAGCAAAGAGCAGCTCCAAGAGGTCGAGCGCATCGTGAACGAGAAAATCGAGGAAGATCTGCCGGTGCGCTACGAAAACATGACCCTCGAAGAGGCCCGCCGGAACGGTGCGATGGCCCTGTTCGGCGACAAGTACGACGAGGTGGTCAAAGTCTACAGTGTCGGCGACTACTCGAAGGAAGTCTGCGGCGGCCCGCATGTCTCCCACACGGGTGAGCTCGGCGGATTCCGCATCACGAAGGAGCAATCCTCCTCCCAGGGTGTGCGCCGGATCAAGGCGGTCGTCGGTAACGGCGAGGGCCGGTAGGCGCCGGATTCCAGGCGGCGGCCGCGCCGCCGCGCTGCGGCGTTACTCGTCCTCGCCGAGCTGACCGCAGGCGGCTGCGATGGAGCGGCCCCGCGGGAATCGCCCCGTAACCGGATAACCGCCCGCAAGGATGCGGGCGGCAAATGCGCTCACCGCCGCCTCCGCCGGCGGCTCGAAGGGCACGCCGGCAACCCTGTTCCAGGGAATAAGATTCACATCACATCGATCGCGCCGCGGTAACGTGTCGAGGAAACTGCAGACCGCGGCCGCGTCCGTCGCGCTGTCGTTTACGCCGCCGAGAAGCGGGACCTCGAAGGTGACCGGGCGAGCTGTGCGCGTGAGGTAGCGGGCCACGGCCGCGTGGAGGTTCTCGAGGGCCACGGTTGCGGCGGCCGCGGAGTGCGCCCCTGCGGCGAGTCGTGTCGCGCCCGGCATGAGACGGCTGCGAAGCATCGGATCTGCAGTGACAAGCGATACTGCGAGACGGGGCCGCGCCCCGGGTAGACGATCGAGGAATCTCTCGGAGGCGAGGCGGTCTATTCCCGCCGGGACACCGCATGTGGATATCGTTATGCGCTTGAAGGGAATCTCCGGCCCTTGCGGATGGGCGAAGACGCGCGCCGCGGCAAACACCGCCTCGGTGTTGAGAAGCGGCTCCCCCATACCCATGAACACGATATTGGATACAGGCCCGAGTCGCTCGCGAGCGGCGAGGTACTGCTCCACGATTTCTTCGGTGCTGAGGTTTCGGCGGAGCCCGAGACGGCCGGTCCGGCAGAACCGACAACCCATGCTGCAGCCGGCCTGCGTCGACAGACACAGCGTGCGTCTCGGCTTGTGGCGCGGGGCCGCGGCCCTTGAGCCACGCCCCGGGGCGGCAGGGTCGGTGAGCACCACGGTCTCCACGGCAACGCCGTCACTGAAGCGCAGCTTGAGCTTCACGTTTCCGGAGTGGTCCCGTATCGTACGTTCGACTTCGGCGCCTCGCGCATGGAGTAGGGCGCGATGGGCGTCGAGAAGGCGACGGAACTGTCGCGCATCGCCGGGCCGCAGCCTGTTGTGGGCGGCCTGAAAGAGGACGCGGGCGTGTACGGGGCCCGGAACGGTCGCGGCGGTGGCGAGCTCCTCCGGCAGGCGTGCAGCTAGAATCGGCGGGCCCGCGAGCTCAGGTCCGGTCGCCACGGATACGCTCGAGGGTGTCCGTGATGCGTCGGTTTCGCTTGCCCTGTTGCGGAAAGCTTTCGAGAAGCTTGACGGCATCACGGCGACGGCCCGCCTTCAGGTAGCATTCGGCAAGGGTCTCGTAGACCCGCGCATTCTTCGGAGCGGACTGTATGAGGGCCTCGAGAGACTCTGTCGCCCTCGTATAGTCTCCCGTGTCCATATTGAGCAGCGCGAGCCCGAGAACGGCGTAGGCGTCAAACTCGATGTTCAGCGCCTGTTCGTAGTACTGTCGCGCGGCGTCGGGACGCCCGATCGAGCGGTAGGCGTCGCCCGCGCGGGTGAGAATCACCTTGTTCTTCGGATCACGCGCGAGGATACGGTCCCAGTACTCGAGAGCGGTCTCCGGCTGGCCGAGGCCTCGGTAGCAGTCTCCCAGCCCGAACAGTGCGTAGAAGTTGTTCCGCTCGCGCTCGAGGGCGCGATTGAAGAACTCCACCGCGGTGTCGAAGCGCTTGAGCTTGCGGTAGCAGTTTCCTATAGAGGTCAGAACGCGGATGTCGACTCGAGGCCCGCTTATGCGTAACATCCAGTTCCAGTAGTAAAGGGCACTCTCGTAGTTCTTGAAGTCGTAGTGCAGGTGCGCGAGACCGATAATCGCGTAGGCGTTGTTCTCCTCGATCGACAGAACGCGGTCGTAGAGCTCTTTCGAGCGGTCGAAGGAGCGAACCTTTCTGTGCGCGTCGGCGACTCTCGTTAGTACGGTCACGTTCTCGTTATCGTGCTCGAGATACTGCTCCCACACCTCGATGGCGCGGTGGAACTGCCTCATGTTCTTGTAGCAGTCGGCAAGCCCGAAGAGCGCGTAATTGTTCCGGGGATGATGTTCGAGGCATCGGCGGTAGTGTTTTACCGCTTCCCGACAGTCGCTCCGCTTGCGAGCGGCGTCGCCGAGTCCTACAAGGGCGTAGTTATTCTCCGAGTCATGCTCGAGGATCTCGCGAAAGCGGCGCTCGGCATCGGAGAGATAATTCTCCCGAAGCAGCTGATAGCCTTCCTGAGAGAGGCGGGCGATATGGGCCTTGGATCCGGGCTCCTCTCGCGGAGTGCCCTCGTCGGGATTCTGATTGTGTTCCGTCATTCCTCGCTCGATTCATGCAGCCAGTGACGCACGACGCCCGCCATCTTCTCGATCATGGCATCCGATCGGGCGGTGTCACCAGCCTGCCAGAACATGCGAAACGCCTCCAGGGGTCTCTGCTTCTTGCGATACTGTTCGCCGAGCCGTATGAGCCCGTCGGAGTAGCGCGCAGTGAGGAATATGCGCTGGGCGTCCGCAAGCTTGCCCTGGTTGTAGAGCTCATTGCCCTTTCGGATAAGGGCACTTCGTTTCTCCGGCGACAGGTCGGGGAGTTGGTCCGAGCCGACCTTTATGAAACCGGGTGCCGGAGGGAGTTTTGCGTTCACGTTTTCCATCGACCAGTTGTCCCATTATACGGTCCGGGATCGAGAGAATCAAATGACGCCCTTCGTCGACATCCCGGCCGCGTCTGCACGCTCACTGAAGCTGCGACCGAGGGCTATGCCGAGGGCCTTGAAGAGTGCCTCCACCATGTGGTGACTGTTGGTGCCGTAGCGGCACAGAAGATGGAGGTTGCAGCGCGCGCGCACCGACAGCGCCCAGAAGAACTCGCTGAAAAGCGCCATCTGGAAGTCGCCGGAGTATGCTTGGGGGTAGTCGGCGTCGTATACCAGGTACGGGCGGCCACCGGCGTCGACGACGGCCTCGGAGAGGGCGTCATCCATCGGTACGATGCCGTGCCCGAAACGGACGAGATTCGTGGAATCGGAAAGAATCCGGGAGAAGCAGTCTCCTATCACCAGGCCGACGTCCTCCACCACGTGATGGGGGTCGACGTCGGTGTCACCCTCGGCCCTGACGACCAGCTTGAATCCGCCGTGAAAAGACATGGCGTGCAGCATGTGATCAAAGAACGCCACACCGGTGTCTATCTCGATGTCCTCGCGTGTATCGAGTGTGAGCCCCACCGAGATGCGGGTCTCTTTCGTCTCGCGGGTTACCTCCGCATGTCGTGTTGCCATACGCTACTTCTCGGGTTCGCTGCGCAACCGCTTGAGAAAATCATTCACGCGGCGATAGTGGAACTTATAGTAGGCCGGATTGGCGATGAGGTGAACGTTGATGCGCTCGAGCTCCTCGCGCACGACGAGGTCGTTTGCCTTCAGAGTTGAGCCTGTCTCCACGAGGTCGACGATGTACGGCGCGAGTCCGAGTACCGGCGCGAGCTCAACCGATCCGTTCAGCTTGATGACTTCGACCGGGATCCCCTGCCGGTGAAAGTAGTCACGCGCATAGCGGGTAAACTTCGTGGCGACGGTCATATGACCCCGATCCTCCTGCGGATCGTGATCGCGACGCGTGGCGAGGCACATCGTTGTCGAGCCGTAGTCGAACTCGTGGAGGGTGAAGAAGGACTGCCCCGACTCGTATATGACATCGCCGCCGCATATTCCGAGCCCCGCGATGCCGTGGTTCACGTACACCGGCAGGTCACTGTTCTTGACGAGAATGATCTTGAGCAGGCCCTCGGTATCGTAGGCAACGAGTTTGCGCTTTTCCACCTCGAAGTGAATCCCCCGTCGGGCGAAGTGCTCCTGTGTCTGATCGAACAGCCTGCCCTTTGGAAGGGCGAGGGTCAGTGGCGTGCCGGAAGCCGTGCTCATAGGATCGTCGTCCTTCCCTCGGCGCGCATCGAGCGGGCCGCGCGGACACGCGCGGCAAAGTCATCGCCCGGCGCTGTCTCCGCTTCGGGGGGAGAGAACAGCTCATGATCGATCTCGAGGTGATCCTGAATCTTGCGCAACATCAGTGAGAATCCCACCGACGGGGCGTCGAGGCCGAACACCGAGAGCAGCCCGTCGTAGCGCCCGCCGGCGGCAACCGCGCTGTCGAGGCCGTCCATGTACACCTGGAACGCCACGCCGCTGTGATAGGGCTGATTGCCGATCTCCGAAAAATCAAGCCTCAGCCGGGGGGCTGCGTCGAGCCTGTCGAGGAGACGATAGAGCGCTCGCGTTTCCTCGATCGCCCCGCGCTCCGCTTCGTTGAGACCGTGCGAGATGCGGCCGAGCAGATCCTCGAGCCCGGCGAGATCCCCGATGAAGGCATAGAGCTCGAGAAGGGCGTCGATTTCAACCCTGTCCCGGTCGAGGGCTTCGAGGGCGGTCCGGACGGCGTTCCAGTCCCGCAGGCGCACGCCGCGACGGGCCTGGCGGCGGGACTCGTCGTCCGCGCCGGCAAAACCGGCGTCGAAGAGGGAGCGGCAGCCGAGATGCACGAAGAACTCGCCGACACCGACGCGCTCGAGCACATCCAGGAGCATGAGAACGATCTCGGCATCCGCTTCTATGCCCGGCTTTCCGATCAGTTCCGCTCCGATCTGAAAGAACTCGTTCTTGGAGATGTCTTCGGCCGCCTGGTGGCGGAGAATGCTGTCGGCGTAAAAGACGCGTGACGGCAGGTCTCCGGGGCGCAGGATCAACCCCATCTGCTTTGCAAGAAAGAGGGTAATGTCGGACCTCAGCATCAGGAGATCACCCTCACGATCGATGAGGCGATATATGCTGCGCGCGTCCTCCTCACGCAGGAGGGGCGTGTAGACGTCATAGAAGTCGAACGAGGGTGTCTGGACAGGGAGATATCCCCACAGGAGAAAGCGCTCCTCGATTGCCGCGGAGAGGCGACGGTGCCGGTACGCTTCCTCGAGATAGAACGCCTCGGTTCCCTGGGGGACCTGCAGCGCGCGTTTATACTGTGCCGTCACATGATGCTCCTCTGCACGGGCGATTGGCAAAGGGTACGATAGCAAAAATCGGGTCGGTTTGGGAACTGGCCCTTGACCGCACGTCGTCGCGGGTGTACCCTGAATTTAATGCAAGCGCTTGCGCAAATAGCCGTGCCGCCGTGCGGTGGTATTCTCGAATCTTTCCGATGGTATATGATAAACATATTTCTCGAAGTTGTTTATTACTCGGTACTTGTCCCATTTCCAATTCTTTGCCTGAGCGTTTCGTATGAAGAGAAAGATGCAAGCGCTTGCATCTTGCGTCCGACCGACGCAGGCAGAGAAAGTGCGGCATGGACGCCCGCCGGCCGGGGGGAGTTGAGCCGTGCGTGAGCGCATTACCATGAAGGACCTGGCCCGGATGGCGGGGACGAGCCTCTCCACGGTGTCCCGCAGCCTCAACGACAAGCCCGCCATCTCGGAGACAACACGGGAGCGAATAAAGGAGCTTGCTCGGCGCTACGGGTTCGACTTCAACATGAGCGCGAAGAGCCTCGCGACCCGGCGAAACAGTACCATTGGCCTGATTTTCCCCGAGTCACTCGATAACCCCGACAACTTCGCGTTTGCCGGCATGCTCTTGCGGAACGTGCGCTCGGTGCTGGAGGAAGCTGCCCTCGACACGCTGATCTCCTTCAACCGCAACTACTACAGCGGGGAGAGTAACATTCGCCGGCTTCTGCGGCAGGGCAAAGTCGACGGGCTGCTGCTCATACAGCCTCACTTCGAGCCCGGGGACCTCGAGGCGGTGAGGGCTTCAGGACTCCCCTATGTCCTGTTGCACTTCCTGCCGGAGGGTGTCGACTACGCGGCAACCGACTACGTCTACGTCGATCACGTCCTCGGCGGACGCCTTGCCACGGAACACCTTATCGATTCCGGATGCCGTCGGATTCTCTGCCTCACCGAACGAGAGCGGCAGTTCAAAGAGCGCACGGAAGGTTACCGATGGGTTCATCGGGAGCGAGAGCTGCCGGTTCATGAGCATCTCGTCTTCTCGGCCGACGCAACCTTCGAGGCGGGGTACCGGACCATCCTCGAAAACCGGGAAACCATCGCTGCGGCGGACGGTATCTTTGCCCAGGCCGACATTACCGCCTTCGGGGTGCTGGCCGCCCTGCGTGAGCTCGGCGTGCGGGTGCCTGAGGACATCCCGCTCGTCGGCTACGACGACATACGGATGGCCGGGCTCACCGATCCCCCTCTCACAACCGTTCACCAGCCGCAGGAACAACTTGTGAGGTCGGCATGTCGCCGCCTCGTCGAGCTTCTCGGTGGGGCGGCCCCCGAGCCGGCGCTTCACCAGGTACTGGAGCCGTGGCTCGTGTGTCGGAGCACGGCTCCGGCGCTCAACAGCAGCAACGACGGAGGCGCTGCGGCGTCTTCCGATAGTGATCAAACGTAAGGAGGCGTTATCATGAACAGACTACTAATTGCAGTAGTAGTGATCGCATCGCTCGTGACCTTCGGGTGCGGGCAGGGCGAACAGCAGCAGGAGGGCCGGCAGGCGGCCGAGGACGGCGCCGGCGGAGCCCAGGCATCTTACACCGACAACCCCTGGACACAGGGCGAGGATCTTTCGGGCAACACCGTGACGATTTTCGGCGCGTTTGTGGAACCCGGCTCCGACTACTTCATCGAGAGTATGTCGGCGTTCGAGGAGCAGACAGGGATTGAGGTCGAGTACACCGGCTCCGGTGACTTCGAATCGCTCATCAGCGTGCGCGTGGAAGGCGGGGATCCGCCCGACATCGCATCATTTGCCCAGCCGGGTCTTCTCGAGGACATGGTGCGCCGCGGCCACATCCAGGACCTAAACGACTGGTTCGATCGCTCCTTCCTCGAAGAGCACTACGACGACAGCTGGCTCGAGATCGCCACCATGGAGGACATCATGGCCGGTCTGTGGTACCGGGCGAATGTGAAGAGCCTCGTGTGGTATCCCGCGCCCGAGTTCAGTGAAGCCGGCTACGAGGTGCCGGAAACCTGGGACGAGATGATGGAGCTCTCGCAAACCATGGCGGACGACGGCACACCTCCGTGGTCGATCGGTATCGAGAGCTCCGGCGCGACCGGATGGGTGGCTACGGACTGGATGGAAGACATCATGCTGCGCACCGTCACCCCCGAGCAATACGACGCCTGGGTGGAGGGAGAGCTTCCCTTTGACTCCGAAGAGGTCAAACGCGCGGCAAACGTCATGGGAGAGATCTGGTTCAACGAGGACTTCGTCCTCGGCGGGACGCAGTCCATCCTGACCGTGCCCTTCGGTGACGCGGTGGAACCCCTGTTCCGCGACCCGCCGCAGGCGTGGCTGCATCGCCAGGCAAGCTTCATCACCGACTTCTTCCCCGAGGATGCAAACGTCGGCGAAGATGTTAACTTCTTCTATCTTCCGCCAATCGACGAGGAGCAGGGCAAGCCCGTCCTCGGTGCCGGCGACATCATGGGAGCCTTCGAGGACCGCCCGGAGGTTCGCGCGGTTATGCGCTACCTCGCTACCGGAGAGTCGATCCGGACCTGGGTGCAGTCCGGCGGAGTCGTCGCGCCCCACAAGGATGCAAAGCTCGAATGGTACCCGACCGAGGCCAATCGGCGCTACGCCGAAATCCTGCAGGAGGCGGATACCTTCCGCTTCGACGGCTCGGACATGATGCCGGGGCAGGTTGGTACCGGCGCATTCTGGAACCAGATGACAAACTGGGTCGGCGGAGCGGACCTCGAGACGGTGCTCCAAAACATCGATCAGGCCTGGCCTGAAGAGGAGCGATAGTCCCGGGTATCTACGAGCCTGTTGGTACAGGCTCGTACATGTGGACGATGGACCGGCCGTAGGCGCGCTCGTCGACGAGGGTGAGTCCCAAGACCTGGCCGCTGAGCCGGTCCTCCCTGGGATAGTGGATGACGAGCCGCCCGCCGGGTGCGAGCACGCCGGCCGCCGCAATGGTGGCGAGCAACCTGTCCTTGTGCGGATAGCGAAAGGGCGGATCGCAGAACACGAGGTTGAACGGCGGGCCGGCGCCGCCCTCCGCGTCCGCGGCCCCCGCGTCGCCACCCGGGTCCGCCCCGGCGGCGCTCTCCGCCCCGGCGGGGCCGGCGCCGCCCTCGCGGGCTCCGCGACCGGCCCTCTTTATGTATCGCTCGACCGGCGCAATGACGAGCTTCCAGCGCTCGGCCTCCACGTAGGAAAAGTTCTGCCGCACCACCTTCGCCTTCCCCCGGTCGCGCTCGACGAGGACGGCATAGCGTGCGCCGCGGGAGAGCGCCTCAAGCGCCATGGAACCGGACCCGCTGAAGAGATCGAGCACGCCGAGGCCTTCGAAGCTGCCCAGAGCCGAGCCGAGGATGGAGAAGACCGACTCGCGCATGCGGTCCATCGCCGGGCGGATCTCCCCGGGTGGTACATTGATCCGCCGCCCGCCGTACTCTCCTCCGGTCACACGCATCAGCCTACCTCCCGAGCTCAACTTGCGCCAGATCGACGGCCCGCAGCAGAGGCGCATGACTCTCGGCCTCGATGGCGGGGTCGCGCTCGAGGATATCGAAGGCGTCGGTACGCGCCGCGTTCATGAGGTCCATATCGCGGGCGAGCTCCGCCACCCGGAATCTCACGTAGCCGGCCTGCCTCGTTCCGGTGAGTTCGCCAGGTCCGCGGATTTTCAGGTCCTCCTCCGCGATGGTGAACCCGTCCGAATGCTCGTAGAGCACCCGAAGCCGCTGCTTACCCTCCTCGGTCAGTGCATCGTCGTACACGAAGAAGGCATAGGACTGATGTGTCCCCCGTCCCACCCGGCCCCGCAGCTGGTGAAGGGCGGCGAGCCCGAAACGCTCGGCATGCTCCACGACGAGGCAGGTGGCGTTTGCAACGTCCACACCGACCTCCACGACGCTCGTGGCTACGAGAGCATCAACCTCCCCGCGAGTGAACCGCTGCATGCGCTCGACCTTCTCGTCCTCGGGGACCCGGGAATGGATGAGGGCGAGGCGGAACTCCGGAAATACCTCGCGGGCGAGCCGCTCGTACATGCCCTCCGCGTCGCGAAGAGAGAGCTTCTCCGACTCCTGCACGAGGGGGTAGACGAAGTAGGCCTGCCGACCCGCGGAGAGTTCCTGTCGCACGCGCTCGTAGACCTTCTGCTCGTTCTCCTGGCGGGCGAGGTGTGTGCGAATGGGTTTGCGGCCGGGCGGCATGGTGCGGATGATCGAGGTGTCCATGTCGCCGAACACCGTCAGGGCGAGGGTCCGGGGAATGGGAGTCGCCGTCATGAGCAGGACGTCCGGCCGCGCGCCGTCCGGCCGCGTCCCCTTGCCGATGAGAAGCTCGCGCTGGCGGACGCCGAAGCGGTGCTGCTCGTCGATGATGACGAGGCGCAGGTCGCGAAACTCGACCTGCTCGGTGAACACCGCATGGGTGCCGACAACGATATCCACGTCACCTGCGGCGACCGCCTCGAGAAGGGGCGCCCGTGCGGCGCCTTTCACCGCGCCGGAGAGAAAGGCGAGCCGCACGCCGAGGGGCTCGAGGAGCGATGCTGCATTTTCGGCGTGCTGCTTCGCGAGGAGCTCCGTCGGCGCAACGAAGGCAACCTGGTAGCCGAGCTCCACGTAGGGCAGGGCCGCGAGGAATGCGACGAGGGTTTTGCCCGAGCCGACATCACCCTGGAGCAGTCGGGCCATGGGGCGCGCAGCGCCGAGGTCGGCGAGAATCTCCTCGACCGTCGTCTTCTGATCGGGAGTGAGCGAGAAGGGAAGGGACCGCACGAGTCGGTTCAGCAGATTGCGCGGCAGTGCCTTGGGGGCGCGGGCGCCGGCGTTTCGCTCCATGACACGGCGGGCCACGACAGCCTGGAACACGAACAGCTCGTCGAAGGCGAGGCTTCGGCGGGCGGCCTCGGCCTCCTGCATTGACTCGGGGAAGTGCACAACCTGTACAGCACGCCGCCGGGGAAGAATCGAGCGGCGACGGCGCAGCGCGTCGGGCACCTCGTCCTCGATGTGGCGGGCGTCGGCGAGGGCGGTCCGCATGATCTTGCGCAGCCCGTGCTGTGTTATGCCCTCGGTGAGCCCGTACACCGGCAATATCATGCCGAAGGCTCGCGGCTCAGGGCTGAAGGGCTCGAACTCGAATGACGAGGCGGTGAGCTCACCGAAGCGGTACTGAAACGCTCCTGTGAGGTAGATCTTCTGTCCCGGCGGGAGCTTCCGTGCGAGGAAGTTCCGGCCGAAGCAGGCGAGAGAGGCGGTATGGGAGTCGTCCTGGACGTACACCTTGAGGGTGCGCCGACTCGGCGGGCCGACATAGTCGTGAGCGAGAACCTCTGCGACGGTGTTGACGGTGCCGCCGTTGAAGGCCTCGGTGAGGGGCGCCGGGTCCTTCCTGTTCTCGTAGCTCCGCGGCACGTGGAGAAGGAGATCGCGTACGGTGGCTATATCGAGCTTCTCGAGTGCCTGGGCGACCGCCGGTCCGACGCCGCGAAGTCGCTGCACCGTTCCGGTCAACTCCGAGAGGAGCATCAGAACGGAATCTGAATGAGCGCGGCGACGGCGAAGCTGACGAGGACCCTGCCGAGCAGCAGAATCGCGAGAAGGGCGATGCCGAACGCGAGCAGCGCCTGCGGGTAGGTCAGACTCTCACTGCGGCCGAAGCGCTCGAGCAGGCGAAAGGTCAACGGTTGCAGAAGGCGGTCGAGGGTGATCCAGAAGTGTCCGGTGCTGTTGGCTCCGAACCATATACCCACAAGCCGGATTGCCGTCATGATCAAAAAGAGCGTGATGAAAAAGAAGAAGGCGGAGGCAAAGGCCGACAGCGTGAACGCGAGTACCCGCCCGAAGGTGACGGTGCCGGCATAGGCGATCTGCGTCGTGATGTTACTGAGAATCGACAGGGAGATGATTGCGACGACCGGCGAAAAATCAACGTGCCCGATCTGCAGTGCCCTGATCCCCCGAAACATATTGAGATAGGGATCGGTTATGCTCGCGATGATGTGCATCGCGCGGCCGTACTGGGCGCCCTGCACCCACGTCATCACGATGCGGATAAAGATGATGAGCATATAGATGGCGATGGCGGTCGATATGAAGCGCATGATATCCTGCAGCATGTAATCCTCCGGGTTTATCCATTTCTTCCTGACTGTTGCTTTAGACTATTGCTTCCAGACGTCGAGAACGTGATCCTGCGAGCGAATCCTCTCCAGAGTCTTTTGTTTCGAAGACACCGTCAACTGCGAGGAGGCGCGCACCACCGATTCCCTGCCGTTGACACCGAGATGCAGGTAGACATTGCTCGGACCCGAGTTCTCGAAGAGAAAGGCTCGCAGCCGGTAGAGATCCTCCTGGCGGTCGACCTCCTCATCCAGCCTGATGTGCACCTCGGCGGCGTCCTTTTCCTCGAGGTCCTCCGGCGCACGAACTTCCTCCACGACGAACTGTATCCGGCCCCGCCGCTCATCGAACTTGCCCAGCAGTCCGAGCACGGTGTCCTCCTGCAGGCGGTCGCGCGCGGAAGTGTAGGCCTCGTCGAAGAAGACGCACTCCACCGTGCCGTTGTAGTCCTCGAGCTGTGCGAACGCCATGTTGCCGCCGCGCCTGGTCTGTATGACGCGCAGCCCTTTCAGCAGCCCGAGCAGATTGTAGACGCGATCGAAGCTCACCCTGTCCAGGCGGGAGATGTCGACGGTGATTGTCTCCTCCCAGCGGGTGCGATACTCGTCCATGGGGTGCCCCGAGAAGTAGAAGCCCAGGTTCTCTCGCTCGAACCGCAGCCGCTCGGCGTAGGGAAGCTCGACCTGTCGCTCGATCTGCGCGTCATCGAGCTGTTCCTCAGAGGTTTCGAAGAGCGATGTCTGTCCGTACTTCTTGCTCTCGTGCTTGCGGGCGGCCCGCTCGACGAAGATGTCGAGGTTGTGAAGCAGCGTCGCGCGGGTCTCGCCGAGGCAGTCGAAGACGCCGGCCTGAATCATCACCTCGACTACCTTGCGGTTTACGACCTTGGGATCGACCCGTTCGAGAAACTCGTCGAAGCTCCCGTACGGCCCCTCGGCCTCGCGCTGTTCGAGGATCTCGGTCACCGCCGATGAGCCGACGTTCTTGATGCCCATGAGGCCGAACACCACCTTGCCCTCGGCGACGCTGAAGAAGCGCTCGCTGCGGTTCACGTCCGGAGCGAGGATCTCGATCCCCATGTCGCGGGTCTCTTCCATGTACCACGCGAAGGTCTTGGTGTTGTTGATCTCGTTCGTGAGGTTGGCCGCCATGAACTCGACGGGGTAATTGGCCTTGAGAAAGGCGGTCTTGTAGGCGAGGACCGAATAGGCGGCGGCATGCGACTTGTTGAAGCCGTATCCGGCAAAGGGCTCGAGGAGCTCGAAGATGCCGTTTGCCTGCTTCTCGGTGAAGCCCTTGGAGACGGCGCCGGCGATGAAGTCCTTCTTCATCTTCTCCATCTCCGAGACCTTCTTTTTTCCCATCGCCCGCCTGAGAATGTCCGCCTGGCCGAGGGAGAAGCCGGCCACGCGCCGGGCGATCTCCATCACCTGCTCCTGGTAGACAATAACCCCGTAGGTCTCCTCGAGAATGGGCTCGAGCTCGGGCAGGGGATAGGTGATGGCCTCACGGCCGTGTTTTGAGTTGACGAACTGGTCGATGTTTTCCATCGGGCCCGGGCGGTAGAGGGCGTTCAAGGCAATGAGGTCCTCGATCCGCGCCGGCTGCGCGCTCTTGAGGATGTTCTGCATCCCCTGACTCTCGAACTGGAAGATGGCCGCGCTCTTTCCTTCGCCGAGCAGGCGAAATGTGGGGCCGTCGTCCTCCGATATCGCCTCGATGTCGAAATCGACCCCGCGCTTTCGGATGAGCTCCTCGGTGTGCTCGATGAGGGTGAGGGTCTTCAGGCCGAGAAAGTCCATCTTGACCAGACCACACTCCTCGAGGAGCTCCATGGTGTACTGCGTGGAGATGGACCCGGTCTTGGCGTCGCGGTAGAGGGGGACGTACTCGGTCAGCGGCTTCTGCCCGATAACGATGCCGGCCGCGTGTGTGGATGCGTGGCGATGCAGGCCTTCGAGCTTGAGACTTACCTCGAGGAGCTCCTCGTAGACGCCACCGCGCTCGCGCACGGCTTTGAGCTCCGGCTCCGACTCGAGGACCTCCTTGAGCTTCACCTTCGGTCCCTCGGGGATCTTCTTGGCGATGTCGTCCGCATCGGCAAAGGAGAGGTCGAGCACCCGGGCGACATCCCGGATGACCGCGCGGGCCTTCAGCGTGCCGAAGGTGATGATCTGGCCGACCTTCTCCCGCCCGTACTTTTCGTTGACGTACTCGATCACCTCGCCCCGACGCTCGTAACAGAAGTCGATATCGAAGTCCGGCATGGAGTTGCGGTCGGGGTTGAGGAAGCGCTCGAAGAGCAGATTGTACTTGATGGGGTCGATGTCGGTGATGCCGAGAGAGTAGGCGACAAGCGATCCCGCACCCGACCCGCGCCCGGGCCCTACGGGAATGCCGCGACTTCGCGCGAAGGCAATGAAGTCCCACACGATGAGAAAGTAGCCGGTGAAGCCCATCGACGTGATGACCGAGAGCTCGTAGTCGACGCGCTCCTTGAGGTCTTCGGTGACCGGGTTGTAGCGCTCGGCGAGCCCCTCGTACGTGAGGTGGGTGAGGTAATCCTCGGGGCCCTCGTACTCGCCCGGGATCTCGTAGTCGGGGAAGCGGGGGCCGGGGAGATCGATCTCGATGCGGCAGCGCTCAGCGATGCCGCTCGTGGCGTCGAGGGCCTGCGGGGCCCAGTTGAAGAGCTCCGCCATCTCGTCTGCGCTCTTGAGGTAGAACTCGTCGGAGGAGAACTTGAAGCGGGCCGGGTCATTCTTCTTCTTGCCCGAGCCGATGCACATGAGCACATCCTGAGCGACGGCATCCTCGCGGGCGACGTAGTGGGTGTCGTTTGCTGCAACCAGCGGAATACCGGTTTCCTCCGATATGCGCACGAGGCCTTCATTTATGGTTTTCTGTTCCGGTAGCCCGTGATCGAGGAGCTCCAGGTAAAAGCTATCCTCGCCGAGGGTGTTGCGGTACCACAGCGCGGCGTCACGCGCCTCCTCGTAACGGTTTTTTCGAAGCAGTCCCGGGATCTCGCCGGAGAGCGTGCCGCTCATGCCGATGAGGTCTTCGGCATACTGAGACAGGATCTCTTTGTCGATGCGCGGCTTGTAGTAGAACCCCTCGGTGTAGGCGATGGAGCTCAGCGCGAGGAGGTTCTTGTAGCCGGTGGTGCTTGTTGCAAGCAGTACGAGGCGAAACGGCCGGTCGCCGGTCGTGCGAGTAGTACGGGACTCCGCCGCGACATAAGCGTCGTAGCCGATGATGGGGTTTATGTCTTCCGCCCTACATGCCTTGTAGAACTCGAGGGCGCCGAACATGTTCCCGTCGTCGGTCAGTGCGAGGTGCTCCATGCCGAGCTCTTTCGCGCGTTTGACCAGCTTCGGGATGCTTGCCGCCCCCTTTAGAAGGCTGTAATCGGAATGTACGTGCAGGTGAACGAACGAGCCCACGCAGTCCCTCCCTGCTGATTTACTATATCCGAGTTGGGAGGCGATGTCCACATTGCCGGCTCGGGTCCTACCCCGAAAACCGGGAGATCATGCGTCGTGCAGAGCCGAGGACCCGGCGGCGCTGCAGGCTCGAGAGCATCTCCCCCCCGGCAGACGTCGTCTCGGCGAGAAGCCCCTCGAGCCTCCGGATGAAGCCCTGTGCCTCGCGGGAGGGAAGCGGTGCCCGCCGCCCGACGAGCTCGGCCTCGAGCTCCCGACTGCGGAACAGGATGCGGTCGTGTGCGGAGAACACCATGCGGAAATCATCGACCACGCCGGTATCGGTCTTTGCAAGCCCGGAGAACACCACCGGCTCGCTCTCCCATATGTAGGGCCGTCCGAAACTCGCGAATACCTGCACGTTCCAACTTTCAAGCGGCACCCGGATGCGGCTGACGATCTCACCAGACTCGAGGGTAAGCCGGCCGCGCTCGTCGCGCAGGCGTCCGGCCGGAATCCAGCGGGCGTTTCCGTGGCGGCGCAGCTCGATCCGGCTATCGGCGGCGAGGATCAGCGGGTAAGAGCTCAACACATGGTCCTCGGCGCTGAGATTGCCGCCGATCGTCGCCAGCGATATCACCCCCATCGGCGCAACAGTGGAGAAGGCCTGCACGAAGCTTCCCGGCAGCACATTGCGCCCCACCTCGACGATGCGGGCCAGGGAGCAGCCGGCGCCGAGCTCCACGTAGCGGTCGGTGCGTGAGACGCGCTTGAGCTCCTCCACCCACTGCAGGGAGATGACCTCCTGAGGCAGAGGGACGAGACGGGTTTCGGTTCCCTTGAGGATAAACGTGCCGCCCGCATAGACGAGCGCATCCGGCTTGCGCCGCCTGAGCTGAAGGAACTCGCCCAGGTTATCCGGGTAGTATACGTAGACCGGTTTCGCCTTTGAGGGCATT
>CAZVXU010000049.1:0-16153 GCA_964631585.1 uncultured Spirochaetaceae bacterium
GGCCGCCCCGGAAGATCGCGCTCTCGCCGGAATGCCGCCATACCACGTCGCTCAGACCCTCGTTCTGCGGATCGGGTACGGTCTCGAAGGGGCGCGCGATCCCGCCCTGCACGATATGGAAGCCGGAGGTGTGGATATTGAACTCGTCGGGGTCGCGCTCATCTATCGTGACGTTCACGAGCGTCGACAGGCGTTCGACGAGAAGGTCCCGACGGTCGAGGAGGTCATTCGGGTTGTCGCCGGCACCTTTGGACTTGGTGATTTCCCGGTTGAGGTCGGCGATCTCGGTGATGAGCTTGTTCACCCGGTCGGTGGTCACCTGAATGTCGTCGTCGATCATCGTCCTGATGCGGTCGAGATTCTGGTACCGCAGCTGTATTCCTTCGACCACGGCCTCACCCCGCTGGAGTACCGCCTGCCGGGAGGCCATCTCGGTGGGATGCACCGAGAGCTCCTGCCAGCCGTCCCAGAACCGGTCCATGAGGGTGCGTACCGAGGAATCGGTCGGCTCGTTGTAGATCTGTTCGGCCATCAGGATGTACTTGTCACGGGCCTGCCAGTAGCCCTCGCCGTTGGCCTGACCAATAATCCGGCCTTCGAGAAGCCCGTCACGAATACGCTCGATCGTGGACGCCTGCACGCCCTGACCGATCTGGCCCGCGGTCTCCGAGCGGTTGAGCTGGGGCCGATAGATCGGCTCCGCCGCCTCGAGCTCGATGCGCTGGCGGCTGTACCCCTCCTTCGAGGCGTTTGACAGGTTGTGCCCGACCACCGAGAGACCGAGATTGTGGGTGATGAGGCTGCGCTTCCCGATTTCGATGCCGGAGAATGTCGACTGCATGTGTTTTCCCTCCGCCTAAAGGTGGTGATCCACCACCATCGCACGGTCGTCCGGCGCGGCGTGCTGACCGGCGCGCGAGTATATTCGTCCCTTACGCTGGGGATAGAGCTCGTCGATGACGTCACGAATTGCCGAGGTGGCCGAGGTGATGTAGCTGCCGATGCCACCGGTCAGCGCCTGCACCCGCATCACGGCCACTTTCAGCCGCCGGTACAACTCCGATATTTCCATCCGGTCGCCGAGGTCGAGGTGCGCCACGAAGTCGTAGAAACCGGCATCAGAGGGGCAGCCGAACTCGTGGCGGACCCGCGTATAGCACTCGTGCCGTTCCTGCTCAACGGAGAGGACGGACTGCGACGCCTCACTCATCACGTTCACTATTCCCTCGAGTCGATCCCACTCCCGGTCCACGATTGCGTCCTGGAGCTTCTGCTCCTGTTGAGCGAAGCTCTCGAGGAGCTCGACTTCGCGATTCAGGAGATCCTTGAGATTCTCGAGCTCAGATGCCGTATTCATATCCACCTCCGTTCGGGGCTGCCGGTCTTCTTTACTATCATCGGCGAAAAAACGCGCGGGTTTACCGTTGACGAGAAGGCACCCTCTCGACGGCGGCTTGACTTAGTATAGGTTTTGCTATATATAGTGATTGTAAACCAAAGAACCCAGGTTACTGACGCCAGTTACTGAAGGAGAACGCTATTATGAATCCGAGTTACGATCTACTGATTGTCGGAGGGGGCGCCGCCGGCCTTACCGCTGCCCAGTACGGGGCGCGGGCCAACCTCCGAACGCTCGTTGTGGAGCAGACTGCCAACGGCGGCCAGTGTCTGCTGATAGAAGGCCTCGAGAACTATCCCGGCTTCCCTGACCCGATCGGCGGTCTGGAGTTCACCAACCGGTTCGAGGAACAGGCAAAACGCTTCGGCGCGGAATTCCTCGTTTCCGGCGTGCAGAGCATCGACAAGGAAGGCTCAGCGTTTCGCGTTCAGACCGGTGAGGGTGAAATCACGGCTCACGCGATCGTGCTCGCCACCGGTGCGCAGCACCGCACGCTCGACGTTCCCGGTGAGGAGCGCCTCAGCGGCAAGGGCGTATCCTACTGTGCCACCTGTGACGGCCCGTTTTTCCGCGGAAAGAAGATGATCGTCGTGGGCGGCGGCGACGCCGCATTCGATGAGGCGCAGTTTCTCTCCAACCTCAGTGACAACATCGTCCTTGTGCACCGCCGCGACAGATTCCGCGCGCAGAAGGCTCTGATCGAGCGTGTGGAGAAGAACCCGAATATCGAGCTCCGCACCAATACCGTCATCAAGGAAATCCATGGCGAATCGACCATGATGGGAATCGAGAGAGTATCCGGCGTGACCTTCCAGCGCACCGATACGGGAGAGGAGTACGACGAGGACACCGCCGCGGTGTTCGTTTTCATCGGGTCCATCCCTCAGACTCAGCTTGCCGCGGACGCGGAGAAAGACGAAGCCGGCTACATCATAACGAACGAGCGAATGGAGACATCCATCCCCGGTCTCTATGCGGTCGGCGACGTGCGTAACACGCCGTTCCGACAGCTCGTGGTTGCCGCCGGCGACGGCGCTATTGCCGCCCACGCGGCCTCCCAGTACATCGACGAACTCGCCGACCAGAGGGCGGAGGCCGTCGCCGTCTAGCTGGACGAGCCGAGCCCCTTTTTCTACAATGGGAGACCACGCGGCCGGGACACCCCCGGTCGCAGGTCTCTTTTTTTGTATATGCTGCGCCGACTACTGATGCCTATCGTCTTCCTTCTCCTCGTTGCCACCGCCGCGCAGTCGGCGCCCGCCGAGGGCCTGTTCTGGAGCCTCGAGCCCACTCGGAATCCCGCCCGGCAGCTGCTCTCGCGAATGAGCGAGGAGGAAATCGTTGCTCAGGTCTTCATGGTGGGCTGGCCCTCGCGCGAGCCAACGCCGGAGCTTCTGGAGTGGATCCGCCGCCGAAACATCGGCGGCGTGAAGGTCTTCGGCTGGAACGCCGATAACCTGGCTCAGCTGGCGCGCACGATCGGCACCCTGCAGAGTGAGGCCCTCGCTACACCCAACTCCATCCCCCTTTTGACGGCGACCGATCAGGAAGGGGGCTGGGTACGGCACGTGAAAGGCGCCACCGCCGTCACCCCGGGGAATATGGCCATCGGAGCAAGCAACCTTCCCTACGATGCTTACAAGTCTGCCTATTACATCGGACGGGAGATCAGGGCCCTTGGTATCAACATGAACTTCGCTCCGACCGTCGACGTGTACCGCAATCCGCAGGCACACGTCATCGGGCCCCGCGCGTTCGGGTCGGACCCGGTGAGGGCCGGTGTGCTCGGGAGCGCTTACATGCGCGGCCTCGAGGATGCCGGCGTCATCGCAACGGCCAAACACTTTCCCGGACACGGGAATGCAGCCGAAGACTCCCACGGCACCCTCCCCGTTCTTTCGACTTCGGAGGATGAGCTGTGGGACTATGACCTCGTCCCGTATCGCATGCTCATACGCGAGGGCCTCCCCGCAGTGCTCAGCGGTCACCTGAGCTTTCCCGGCATAACCGGAGACAATGTACCGGCTTCCGTGTCGTCCCATTTTAAGCAGGGCATCCTCCGGGAACGCCTCGGGTTCGATGGAATCGTCGTTACAGACGATCTCTACATGGGCGGTGCGACGCAGTACGCGGACACCGAGAAACTGAGCTTTCCCCAGCTCTGCCTGCAGGCGCTCAAGGCCGGAAGCGACATGATTCTCCTCTCGCAGACACCTGCACCCGACGGTGAGATATGGCGAACGGTCCTCGGGGAGTATCGTTCCAACGAAGAGTTCCGCCGCCAGCTCGAGCGCTCGGTGGAACGCATACTCACCGTCAAAATGCGGTATCTCGCTCCCGACGACCGTGTACCGCTCATTCCCGACGCCGAACGCATCAGCGAGCACATCCCCGACCCCAAAGGCGTGGCATTCTTCCGTGACCAGGCATTTCGCAGCGCCACCGTCGTCCGCGGTCGCGAGCTGCCCCTCGAGCTCGGCCGAGGTGAGAACGTTCTTCTCGCGGGGAAAGACCCGGATTTCATCTCCATCGGACGCCGGCTCTATCCGGACGCAGACATCTACCGGATTCGCGGTGGCACCTTCTACGACCCTCCAGCCGACGCCGCGGACACCTTTTCCCGGCTTGCCCGCAACTACGATACCATTCTGTACTGCCTCTCGGACCCCGCAACGCTGTCGGTCCTGCGCCGAACGGAGGGGATGGAGGCACGACTCGCCGTCGTAAGCATACTCACCCCGGTGTACCTGCGGGAAACGCCCTGGGTAGCGAATGCGGTCGCCGTATACGGATGGGGCACGGCGTCCCTCGAGGCTGCCTACGCGGTCCTCCGTGGGGAAATCAGCGGGGAGGGACTCCTCCCGATCGACATGGAGTAACCGGTGTCGTGGACGCTTGCCGGACCGGAGGATCTCAGCGAGATTCTTGAATTCCTCAAGGGCCGTGAGCACACCTGCGTCGCTTTCACCGCCCATCTTCTCGACGACGGCGTACCCGTCTTTCCGTCGAAGCTGAAAAAGCGGGTGTTTTATCTCCCGACCGACCGATTGCGAATATCCGCCCTCGTGCTTCAGACTGCTTTCGGGTTCGTGTTCCCGGTCCTCGACACCCCCGAGGCCGAGAGGGAGCCGCAGCTTCGCGAGCTTTCCCGCCGCCTGAAGAAGAACTTCTTTCACTCGCGCACCGTCATGGGGCGCCGGCGTGACGTGCAACGCCTCGAGGCCGTGTTCCGCCGCCCTCCCGATACCCAGGTGAACTACTTCATTATGAGTCTGGCCGGCGCGCCGGCCGCCAGATCGCATCCGGCACCATCCGACATCACCTTCCGGCGGGCGGGTATCCGGGATCTGAGGGCGCTTCTTCCACTGCAGGCCGCCTACGAAGAGGAGGAGGTGATCGTCGACGGACGCGATGTGAGCTCCAGCGTGGTCTACCACAACATGCGTTCCGCCCTCGAGCATCACCTGACCTATGTCGCCGAGCGTGACGGTGTCCCGATCGCAAAGGCCAGTACGAATGCACGCGGACTCACCTACGACCAGATCGGGGGCGTGTACACCGTCCCGCCGCAACGCAACAGGGGTATCGGCGGAGAGCTGATGCGCTACCTCCTCGCCGACATCAGGGCCCAGGGCAAGAATGCAACACTCTTCGTAAAACAGCACAACGAGGCGGCTCGAGCCATGTACGAGCGTCTCGGGTTCGAACACAGAAACGAATTTGCGATAAGTTACTACCACTGATGAAAAATCGAATCCTTATGGTCAGCAGCGAGCTCTTTCCCCTCGCGAAAGCGGGCGGTCTCGCCGACGCCGTGGCCGATTTATCGACGGCTCTTGCCGCGCGGGGGCACGACGTCCGCGTCGTTCTGCCCAGGTATTACTTCCTCGACCGCGGCGAGCTCGAACGCCTTCCCCTGGAAGTCCATCTCGACCCCGAGGGTGTCATCCCGGTGTATGAGACACGTCTCGACGGTCCCGGCCCGGGGGTCACTGTCTACCTGCTCGATGCCGAGGCGGCCTATGGCCGGGACGGCATCTACACCACGGCGGAAGGAGAGCCCTTCGAGGACAACGCGTGGCGTTTCTCGTTGCTTTCCCGGGCGGCCCTGGAGCTCTGCAGGGCACTCGGCTGGAAACCCGACATCTTCCACGGGCATGACTGGCCGTCCGGTCTGATACCGGCCTACCTGCGAGAGCCTCCCTATCGGGAATGGTTCGCCGACAGCGCCACCGTATTCACGATCCACAATCTGGGCTATCAGGGAACCTTCGCCTTCAGCAAGGTCTCGCAACTCGGCCTCTCGCCCGAGACGGTCCTGACCACCGGGCTCATGGACGGGCGGCACATCAGCTTTCTCCGCTCGGCACTTGCGTCGGCGACCGCCCTGACGACTGTCTCGCCGACATACGCCGAGGAGATACATCGTCCCGAATACGGCCTCGGCCTCGAGCCGGTGCTGCGGCAACGAACGGTGCCCGTGAGAGGCATCCTCAACGGAATAGACTACGACACCTGGAATCCGGCCACCGACGTCCTCATTCCCCTCAACTACGACGAGGACGACCTGCAGAAGAAGGCCCTCTTGCGTCGCACGCTTCGATGGTACGTCGGGCTCCCGCAGGACGACGAGGTACCTCTCATCGGCATGGTTACCCGGATGGTCGAACAGAAAGGCTTCGCGGAGCTTCTCTCCCAGCAGGACCCCACCCTCGTCCGACTTCTGACCAGGCGACGGGTACAGCTCGTCATGCTCGGCTCCGGCCCCGCGGCACGGGAGCGTGTGCTGCGGGAGCTTTCCGGCGGCTTCTCGAACTTAGCGGTCATCACGGGCTTCGACAACCGACTCGCCCATCTCATCGAGGCCGGAAGTGATTTCTTCCTCATGCCCTCACGGTATGAGCCCTGCGGCCTCAATCAGATGTATTCGCTTCGTTACGGCACCATTCCCATCGTGACGAGTACGGGCGGACTCGCCGATACGGTGGTGGATGTACGCGAGGAGGAGGAACAGGGCACGGGATACCTCATACCCCGAAACTCCCCCCGCGACATCTTCGATACGGTGAGCGCAGCCCTCGATGACTTCGAGTCGGCGCCTGAGCGCATCAGGGCCCTGCGTCGTCGTGGGATGAAGCAGCGGTTTACATGGGAGTCGGCGGCCGCCGACTACGAAGAGGTGTACCGCGAGGCCGTCGAGGGCTCAGCGCCGGAGGCATCGGCTCCGGGGGCGTCGCCGCCGGACTGACGCGCGCGACGACGGCGAACGCGTTCGAGCCGCTTCTCGAGATCTCCCCGGTAGAGACGGCTGTGCGGCCAGTAGAGCAACTCGACAATGAGGCTCTCGGCTTCGGAGAAGGCCCGCTTCCGGTGCTCGAGATACTTGGAAAGCTCTATACCGGCGGCAACGCTCGTGTGGCGCGACATCAGCTCCCGCCACAGCTCACCGGCCGCTTCCGTACGCCCATCCCCGCGGTAGCGACGCGCGAGCAGATGAGCGGCACGCATCGCCTCGCGCGTCGACGCCTCCTCCTGCACCACACGCCGAAGGATATGCTCTCCCTCGGGACGATCCGCCTGTAGGAGCATGCGGCCGAGCTGGAACCGGTCGACCTGCGCCCTCGGCCCGCCGGCCGTCGTCACGACCCCCGTCCCCGGCGTCTCAGCCGCCGGGTCGGCAAACACCCGCTCGATGCGCGCAAGGAGAGAAACGAGACTTTCAATGTCCTGCAGGTGATGGGCGAACGCGTCTTCGAGGCCCGTCGGATCCCCCGAGCGCAGGAACGCGAAATACCGCTCGGGCACCTCCGCGCTCGGCAGGTCCCGATCGCGCCGTACGCCGAGAACGCCCTCCTCCACCATGCCCAGCGAACATTGCCCAAGGCTCCGCCGCCAGAGCCTGCGCGTGGTGTAGAGCAGGTCGAGCTGGGCGCCGATCGGGGGACGAGCCCCGTTGAGCAGGAAACGGGTACCGAGCACGTGGGTGTCGAATCCCTTGCCGTTGTAGGAGACCGCGAGATCGTCCTCCCCGATGCGTGCTGCTACACCCCGCAAAAACTCCGCCTCGGCGGGATAGTCCGCCATGAAGAGCTGCTCGGTGGTGATTCCCTGCGGCCCGATCCGGGCGAAGCCCACGAGAAAGACGCTCGTGCCGGCCCCGGATGATAATCCGGTGGTCTCGGCATCGAAAAACACCAGCCGCTCGGGCCCGAAGCCCGGAGGCACCAGCGCGGCCGCCCCGGCCCCCGCGACAGAGCGAGCGCGGGATTCGGTCCCACCGCCACCAAGCAGCGTGTAGAGGTATGCAGCGTCCTCGCTCGGTCGATACACGACTCGCCGCCAGACGCCTGTGGCGATGCGCTCCCATCCGGCCGGGGGCTCGAGCCGTATCGGGTCGGCGCCGACGGCGCCCGGTGCACCGGGGGGCTCCGGCGTGCCGCGGGGAGCCCTCGCGGCGCCGGCCCCGGTCCGCTTGAGATGCTTCAGCCGCTCGTAGAGGTCTGCACCCATGCCGTACGCCATCCTTCGAGAAAATCCAGAACCGCCTGCTTGGGATTGCGGTCTACCTCTTCCCGCGCGTCACGCGGACCCACACAGGAAGGGCAGCCCTCCTCGCAGGGGCAGGTCGAGACGAGATCCAGCGCAGCGTCGAGCACCTGCGGCACCGCCCGCACGAAGGCCTCCGCGAGACCGCTTCCGCCGGGGTAGGAGTCGTAGACGTAGAGGCAGGGCGCGCCGAAGTGGGGGTCACGGATGCGCTCGGCTATGCCGATGTCGCGCGGCTCGCAGAGAAGAAAAACCGGGGCAACGTTTTTGATCACCGTGCCGAGCCGGGCGATGGTACCGGCCTGACTCTCGGCCGGAAGCGCGGCAAGGGAGCTTCCGGCGGCCGTATCCTCGCCGAAAACGAGGGCGACGCTTCGGGTGTGCATCTCCTCCTCCGGAAGGGATATGTCGCCGTAGCCGACGTTCTCGTGACTGTGATAGCGGATCTTCTTGAACTTGGCCACCTGCGTGCGAACGAGCACATCACCGATAACTGCCTCGGCTCCGGCCGCTTCCCGGCGATAGTCCTCCTCGAGCACCTTGATGTCGCGCTTGACGAGGGCGTCGGTGAAGTAATTCACCGAGGTGCGCTCCACGTAGGCGCGGCGGTTCGGCAGGTCGAGCTGCTTGACGACAAACTGATCGCCGCGGTGGATGTAGATGGCGTTGTCGAAGAGCATCTCTTTGGCCGAGGGGCGATCCATCTCCCCGATGACGGCGTCACGCCCGTGGGTCGTGTCGACGATGACGACGTTGTCGGATGTAGCACTGCGCAGAGATATCCCCTCGGCGGGGTAGGCACGATCGGCCCAGTAGTACTTGTTGCCGGTACGCCGGATCGTCCCCTGCTCCTCGAGATAGGCAAGGTATTCCTCCACCGGTCCGTCGGCGTAGGCCTCGCCGTCGGAGAAGGGAAGCTCGAACACCGCACACTTCAGGTGATCGAGCAGGATGTACATGTTGTCGGGGTCAACGAAGGCGGATTCGGGACTGCGACCGAAGAAGTAGTCGCCGTGGGTGACCATGTACTGATCGAGCGGGGCCGAGGAGGAAACCAGCACCGCGAGGGAAACGCTGCTCTTGCGTCCGGCGCGCCCCGCCTGCTGCCAGGAGCTCGAGATGGAACCGGGGAACCCGCCGAGCACGGCGGCGTCGAGCCCGCCGATATCGATACCGAGCTCCAGGGCATTGGTCGAGACAACCCCCTGTATGCTCCCGTCGCGCAGCCCCTTCTCGACCGCGCGGCGCTCGCTCGGCAGATAGCCGCCACGGTAGGCCTCCACGCGAATACGCTCGTTGTCGGTGTAGACGTTCTCGAGGCTCTTGTTGATGTATGACGCGATGAGCTCCGTGCGAACGCGGGACTTCGCGAAGACGATCGTCTTTACATTGGCGCGCAGCAGACGCAGCGCGATCTTCTGCGCCTCGTTTACCACGCCCCGACGGATGCCCTGCACCTGGTCCACCATGGGCGGGTTGTAGAGCACGAGGTGCTTCTCTCCGGAGGGAGCCCCGTTTCGATCGATGAGAGAGACTTCGTCGCCGAGGATCTGCTCGGCGAGCTCGGCGGGATTTCCTATGGTAGCCGAAGAACAGATGAACACCGGGTCGGTGCCGTAGAAGCGGGCAATTCGCTTGAGGCGCCGGATGACGTTGGTCACGTGAGAGCCGAAGACTCCTCGATAGCTGTGAAGCTCATCGACGACCACGAACTTCAGGTTCTTTAGGAAGGTGATCCACTTGGGATGGTTGGGCAGCACGCCCGAGTGCAGCATGTCGGGGTTCGAGATGATGACCTGCCCGGTTGTACGCGCGGAGGCGCGCACCGAGGCCGGCGTGTCGCCGTCGTAGGTTGCCACCTTCACCGGCAGATCACCGTAGAGGATGGAATCGTTGAGCTCGGACTGCTGATCCTGGGAGAGCGCTTTCGTCGGGAAGAGGTAGAGCGCCCTGGTCTCGGGCTGTTCGAGGATGGTCTGGAGAACCGGGAGGTTGTAACAGAGGGTCTTCCCCGATGCCGTCGGCGTGACGACTACCGCATTCTTGCCGGCGCGGACCGTGCGGTATGACTCCGCCTGATGGCTGTAGAGGCGCTCCACGCCTCGCGAGGCAAGCGTTTCTTTGAGAATCGGATGAAGATCGGCCGGCAGGTCGTCGTAGCTCCCCTCCCGTGGTGGAACCCGCTCCCACCGTGTGACGCATCTCATGAAGTCCTCGTCGGACCTCAGTGCGTCGACGATTGCCTGCAGCTCACTCATACTGTGGGCGGATTGTAGCACACATCCGTTTGGTACGGGTAGGCCCGTGCTGCGAGACCGATGGGGGCCGTCCGGGCGCGGCGCGGTCCCGGCGCGGCGCGGCTATCCGCGCTTATTCTCGGCGCAGGGGACGCACACGAGCGCTTCCGGTACCACGCGAAGCCGCTCGATGGGAATCTCTTCTCCGCAGCGGATACAGCGGCCGTAGTCATCGGTACCTACACGCTTCAAGGCGTTGGCGAGGCGTTGGAGCTGGCGGCGATTCTGTTCGAGCACGTGCTCGTTCACACCTTTGTCGTTGAGCGCCTCCATCCGGGTAAGCCGACCAAGGCTGACACTTGGCGCGATGGCCTTCGTCTCCTCTTCGAGATAGGGCATGGAAGCGACGATCTGCTCCATCTTCTGCCGGATGAGCTCTTCGAGCTCTCCGCGTTGTTCTTCGGTCATTGGGGGCTCCTCATGGGCCGATCGCGCACCTACACGGCGTGACAGCCGTTCAAGTTACACATAATATCGAGATTCATGACTGTCCGACAATATCCGGTGACCGCAATGCTACTTGTACTCTCTCTTCTCGCCTCTTGCACCTCCGTGGATGATGCACGCGACCCATTAGTCGGGTACTACGAGGAGCAGCAACTCCCGCTCGGAGCGATTCCCCGGCCACGCGCACGGGAGAGACTCGTAGAGGAGACACTGGAAGAGATGAGTCTCGAGCAACTCGTCGGACAGCGTTTCGTCACCTGGCTCGAGGGTCCGGCTCCCACCGAGAAAGAGCTGCGCCTGGCGAGGGACGGCCTGGTAGGCGGGTTTATACTGTATCCGCGCAACGTCGTCGACCGGGATCAGGTATGGACACTCACCGCCGACCTCCAACGCGCCGCCCTGGCCTCCTCTCCGGCGGTAGGCCTGCTCCTCGCGGCGGACCAGGAGGGAGGTCGCGTGGCGGCGCTGAGACTCCCCGACATGCCCACGTTTCCGGCCGCCCGCGCCTGGACACGACACGATGACCCGGACTACGTGGAGGCTGCCTCCTACGTGATGAACAGGGAGCTCGCGTCGGTAGGCATAAATACGAACTTCGCGCCTGTTCTCGACGTGTACGAGCACGGCGACGAGAGCATCGTCGGGGATCGAGCCTTCGCCGACTCACCGGAGCTTGTCGGCACCCTCGGCCGCGCCTATCTCGCCGGAGCCGAACGGGCCGGTGTTATCGCGGTGCCCAAGCACTTTCCGGGCCACGGAAGCACGGCTGTCGACTCTCACGGGCGGCTGCCGGTCGTTTCCCTTTCGCGGGAGGAGCTCTACGGTCGCCACCTCCCGCCGTTCCGGGCCGCGGTCGACTCGGGCGCCCCCGCCATCATGACGGCTCATCTCCTGCTGCCCGCGATAGACTCCCGGTATCCGGCAACACTATCGCGGAAGATTATCACCGGGATTCTTCGCGAGGATTTCGGCTTTTCAGGCGTGGTCATTTCCGACGGCGTCGCAATGGGGGCGATCTCCCGTAACTATGACCTCATCGAGGCCGTCGAGCTCTCCATGGCCGCCGGCGTCGATATCATCCTCGTGCACGACCGATACGATGTCGACGAGCTCGTTGAGGCAACGGTCGAACTCGTCCGACAGGGAAAGCTCCCGCGTGACGAGTTCGGGGCTGCCACACGCAGGGTCCTCGAGCTCAAGGCGCGATACGGGCTTCTGCCTCCGGCCCGGTAGACGTAGTCGGATTCAGGTGGTAGATTACATGCGCACTAACTCATATCTTCATGTGTTACCGGAGGTACCATGGCTACGGAAGCAACGCCCGAGGCGGCGGCCGAGACCCGATCAATCGGATTCTTCGAGAAGTACCTGTCCCTATGGGTGATTACGTGCATCGTAATCGGCGTGCTCATCGGAAGATTCGCTCCGGCGATCCCCGAGTTCCTCAGCACGATGGAGTATGCTCGGGTGTCGATTCCGGTGGCCGTGCTCATCTGGCTCATGATCTACCCGATGATGCTCAAGGTGGACTTTGCAAGCATCGTCCGGGCGACAAAGCAGCCGCAAGGGCTCACGGTAACCACAGTAACCAACTGGCTTGTAAAACCGTTTACCATGTACGTGTTTGCGTGGTTCTTTCTCAACGTGGTGTTCGAGCCCTGGATCGGACCGCAGCTGGGCAGAGAGTACCTCGCGGGAGCGGTGCTGCTCGGTGCCGCACCCTGCACAGCCATGGTATTCGTCTGGAGCCACCTCTCCGACGGTGACCCGGCGTACACGCTGGTTCAGGTTGCAGTCAACGACCTCATCATCCTCGTCGCGTTCACACCGATCGTGGCGCTGCTGCTCGGTATAAGCAACATCACCGTTCCCTACGACACCCTCTTTCTCTCGGTGGTCCTCTTCGTCGTGATTCCGCTCGCGGCGGGCTACGTTTCACGTGTCCTCATCGTCCGAAAGCGCGGGCTCGATTACTTCGAGAACGTATTCATCGAGAAGTTCAACGGGGTCACAACGGTCGGATTGCTTCTGACCCTGATCATCCTCTTCTCCTTTCAGGGCGAGATCATTCTGGCGAATCCCCTGCATATCGTATTGATCGCCGTGCCTCTGGTCGTGCAGACATATTTCATTTACAGCTTCGCCTACGGCTGGGCGCGCCTCTGGAAGCTTCCGCACGGGATTGCCGGTCCCGGCGCCATGATCGGCGCAAGTAACTTCTTCGAGCTGGCCGTCGCGGTCGCTGTGAGCCTGTTCGGTCTGTCCTCGGGTGCTGCGCTGGCGACGGTAGTCGGCGTACTCGTCGAGGTTCCGGTCATGCTGAGCCTTGTAAAGTTCACCAATCGGACGGTACACTGGTTTCCGCGGAAGGTACCGGCGCCCTCGGCGTAATGCCCACAGCTATAGCTTTACAAGCCTCGGAGGGATACCGCGTGGAGGACACACTTACCCTTCTCAAAGCGCTTGCAGACGAGACCCGTCTGCGCGTGGTGAGCCTGGTGCAGGAGGCGGAAGACCTCTGCTCCTGTGAAATCGAGGCGATTCTCGGCCTGACCCAGTCAAACACCTCGCGCCACCTCACCCGCCTCCGGTACGCGGGACTCGTGCGTAGTTACAAGCGGGGACAATGGGTGCATTTCCGTCTCGCCCCGGACACGTGGTCGACGCACCCCTACCTCGCTCGAGTCGTAGAGTCCGCTCGTGCGGATCTGCCGGCGGCCGCCGCCGACTTCGACCGGCTCCATTCGTACCAGGGGAGCGGCTTCAGCTGTGCCACCATCGACCAGTGGGCGGCCGCGAATCCTCCCGTGTTCGAGGTGTACGGTCGGTGAAGCGACGACGCGGCTCTTGGAAGAACACTCTCATCATGGCAGTGGTTATACTCGCGCTCGGCGTCGGCGGTGCCGTGGCCGGACGGCTCTTCGTTGGGTCCTCGCAGGTGAACGTCGAGTTACGGCGCTTCGAAGCCACTCCGCTGTCCGCTCTCGCAATGGTGCGAAGCCGTGAACCCGTGCGGGTCGAGGTGGTGGTCCACGGCCTGGACGGCGAAGATCTGCGGTTCTCCCGGGCGGAGTTTCGCACCGAGCACAGCTTGCCGGTTCTTGGGCTCTATCCCGACCACGATAATCGCGTGACCTTTACCGCGACAAATCGGGATGGCGTGGTCACCGATATCGTCCGCACGATACAGACGGCCCCGCTTCCGGCGCATTACCCCGATGTTCGGGTCGAGCGTCTGCTTCCCGGCCGCATCAGCGACGGCATGATGCTGCTGCACCTCGCCGCCTATGACGAAGAGGGAACGTATATCCCCCTGGCCTCGGTAATCGACAGCCACGGCCACGTTCGGTGGCTCTACACCGAGGACTACGGCCATGTGCTCAAGCCCCTCGACAATGGCGACCTCATGGTTCAGAAGGATAATCGTCTCGTGCAGATGGACTGGCTCGGGCGCACGCCGTGGGAGGGCTTCGAGGTACCCGAAGGCGTGCATCATGACGCCACCGAGCTTCCCGACGGAAGTCTTCTGGCCCTCAGCGCGGGCGTCGGCTCCGTTGATGATGCTGTCGTGGAGCTCGACCGCGACACCGGCGCCGTCGTGCGGAGACTCGATTTCCGCGAGATCCTCGACCCCGAGCGGCCGAGGCAGCCGATCAACCTGGACGAAGCGGACTGGCTCCACCTCAACGGTCTGGACTACGCAGCCGAGGACAACGCTGTCGTCGTCTCCGGGCGGGATCAGAGCGCGTTGGCAAAGGTGGGTCTCGACACGGGCGACATCCACTGGATCCTCGGGAATCACCAATACTGGAAAGAAGAGTTCCACCCCGTGCTTCTCGAGCCCGTCGGCCCGGACTTCGAATGGCCCTGGGGTCAGCACGCCCCCGAGCTCCATCCGACAGACCCGTCCCGCATCCTCATCTACGACAACGGAAACCACCGCAGCTACGATTCCCCCCTCGCCCCGGCCGACAACTACTCCCGCGCCGTGGAATACGAGATAGATGAAGAGGCGGGCACCATCCGTCAGATCTGGCAGTACGGCGAGGAGCGGGGCTCAGAGCTCTTCACACCATTCATCGGCGACGCCGATTACCTGGAAAACGGAAACCGCCTGGTAACCTTCGGGGGCATCTCCAGGGACCTCGAGGGCAATCCGCAGGCCCTTTTTAACCTCGACGCGATGGAGGTGAACGACATGAAAATCTCGGGCCACGTAGTGGAGGTAACAGCCGAGTCCCCGGCAAAACGCGTCCTGGAGCTCGTCTTTGCCGACTCCGATCCCACGACCTACGCCGGCTATCGAGTGTATCGCGCGGAGAAGGTTCGGCTCTCCGCACATTTTCCTTGACCGCGCCGAAACTGCGAACCTACAATGATCCCATATGGCACGCGTACTCTCCATCGTCATGGGCGGAGGGAAGGGTACCCGCCTGTATCCCCTTACGATGGAGCGCGCCAAACCGGCCGTGCCATTCGGGGGCAAATACCGGCTGGTAGACATCCCTCTCTCCAACAGCATTAACGCAGGCTTCGAGCGCATCTACGTGCTCACGCAGTTCAACTCCGCCTCGCTCCACCTGCACATCTCGAGCACGTACATCTTCGACTCGTTCTCGAAGGGCTTCGTGGAGCTCCTCGCCGCCGAGCAGACCTTCGAGCACTCGGGATGGTACGAGGGTACCGCGGACGCCGTTCGCAAGAACTTCCCGCACTTCCGAACGCAGGAACCCACGCACTACATGATTCTCTCCGGAGATCAGCTCTACCGTATGGATCTGCAGGATTTTTTCCAGCGTCATCTGGATTCCGGTGCGGACGTCACGGTGGCCGCCACTCCGGTCAACCGCGAACAGGCGGAAGGCTTCGGTATCCTGCAGGCCGACCGCAAGGGCCGCGTGAGCTCCTTCGTCGAGAAACCTCCGATCCCGGAGAACATCGACCATCTGCGGATTCCCAAGGAGCTCCACCCGAGCGAAACGCAGCGCGCTTCGGGTAAAGAATACCTCGCATCGATGGGCATCTACTGCTTCAACGCCGAGGCCATGGACAAGGCCCTCGACAACAGCCTTACCGACTTCGGCAAGGAGGTCCTCCCCTCTCTGATCGACTCAGCCGAGGTCTCCGCCTACGTATTCACCGGGTTCTGGGAGGACATCGGAACCGTTCGTTCCTTCTACGAGACCAATCTCAACCTGGCGGTCTTCAAACCGGATTTCAACTTCTACGAGGAAGACAGCCCGATCTACACGCACCGCCGCGATCTGCCCGCCTCCAAGTTCAACTCCTGCACCCTGACGGAGGTCCTCGCAGCGGACGGCTCCATTATCACCGACTCGGCGATCTCACGCTCCATCGTGGGCATACGAAGCGTCGTCGAGGCCGGCTGCACCCTCGACGGCGTCGTACTGATGGGAGCAGACTTCTATGAGCCCGAAGACCGAAAGGCGGGCAACGCAGCTCG
>CAZVXU010000050.1:0-15675 GCA_964631585.1 uncultured Spirochaetaceae bacterium
ACCTACATGTTTGCCCACGCCGGTGTCACGCATATCCTCTTTAACATGCTCGGGATCTTCTTCTTCGGCACCCAGGTGGAGGCTCGACTCGGAAGCTACGAGTTCCTGCTCTTTTACGGGCTCACCGGCCTCCTCGCGGGCCTCTTTTCCCTGGGCTTCTACCTGATGACCGGCAATGTCGGGGTCATCCTGCTGGGCGCCTCCGGTGCGGTGTTCGCAGTGCTGCTGGCCTTCGCAACGCTCTTTCCGGACGCGGTGATCTTCCTCTTCGGCATTATCCCCATTCGCGCGCCCATTCTGGTGATCGGCTATACCTTCATCGAGCTCTTCTCCCAGATCGGCGGAACGCGTGGCAACGTTGCGCATTTCACTCACCTTGCCGGGTTCTTCTTCGCGTTCCTCTACTTCGTCGTACGACTCCGTATCAATCCGATCCGGGTCTTCATCGACGACATGCGCTCCTGAGCTCACCGGCGGGCGGCTTTTCGTCGATATTCTGAATACGATGGCACCTCGTCGCCTCCCGTGGATATTCCTGCTTCTCATCGCCGCCGCCGCTGTCCCCGCGCAGACCCAGCTCGATCGCAGCCCGCAGTACCTCACCGAGAGCTTCTGGGTTGACCTCGAGCCGCCGGTCGCCCGCGAGGGCGAGGACTACCCGCTCTCCGAAGAGGCCGCGGTGCGTCTCATGCTCGAGGAGGCGCGCTACGTCCTCGGCGGGATGATCTACGGTTTTCGCTTCCGCTACGTCCCCTCCGACCGCCGGCGCGAAGTTGCCGAGGAGTTCGAGCTCGAGCCTGTCGCAGAGATTCGCTTCGGCGATCCGCGGCTTTCGGTACTCTCGACACGCACCGAGGACAACCGGCTCCACGGACGCTTCGAATACCGCCTGGCGGATTTCCAGCGCTCGCGGCTTGGCGGGTGGCTCAGCGGTGACCTCCCGAGCGTCGGGGCGCAGGGCGAGGAGCCGATCTGGACGGGACACGATGCGCGCATTCCCGCTATCGAGGACGCGATGCGACTCGCCGTGCGGGGGCTGTTGCAGACGATGACCGACAACAAACCGCGGGAGGCACGGGGCAGCCTCATCCTCCTCGGCTCACCGCGCATCTATGTGCGAAGCGCGGCCTACCAGGCTCGGGTCGATATCAAGGTGAAAGTGGACGAGATCCGGCAGTATACGGTGTACTGACGGCCTGGCCGGGGGCCGGCGGCGGTCCGGGCGCCGCGCTATCCGGGGCCCGCGGCCACGAAGGCGGCGCTCACCGCCGCGGCAAAAACGCCTCCAACCGCGATTCCCGCCACAATCTCCGAGACCGAATGTCCCACCATCTCCGAAAGCTCCGTCTGCTCCTCTGCCGGAAGCTGTCGCTGCAGGCGGTTGAGCACCTTCGCCTGCAACTCCACGTGACCGCGCAACCGGTAGGCGTCGTAGATGACGATGGCGGAGAAGACGAAGGCGACGGCGAAGAGCTCGGAGTCGAAGCCGCGCGCAATGCCGACCGAGACGGCGAGGGCGGTGACGAACGCGGAGTGGGAGCTCGGCATGCCGCCGGCGGTCGTGAAGTAGTGCGGGGAGAAACGGTGGTCGCGGATGGAGTACGCGACCACCTTGAAGATCTGGCAGAGTATCTGGGCTGTCACCGCCACGAGGAGCGGTGCGGCGACGGGCATACGCTACCCCGGGCCTACATGAGCCGTGCGCGGATCTCCGCGCTGACGTAATCGAGTATGGCGACAGTGACGGCGATGAACCACACCGCGATTCCGGCCGCGCGGTAGTCGAGCAGCCTGATGTACTGCACGAGCAGGAATCCGATACCGCCGCCTCCGACCAGGCCGATGACCGTGGACATGCGAACATTGATGTCCCAGCGGTAGATCGAGAAACTGATGAACGGTGAAATCATCTGGGGAATCACCGCAAAGACAATAGTCTGGATACGGTTTGCCCCGGTTGCCTGCACCGCCTCGATCGGGCCGTGGTCGATGCTCTCGATGGCTTCCGAGTAGAGCTTTCCGAGCGCCGCGATGGAGTGCAGCGTCAGGGCGACGATACCCGCGAAGGGTCCGAGGCCAACCCACACGACGGCGATGAGCGCCCAGATAAGGGGCTCGATGGAGCGGACGATGTTCATGAACGTGCGGGAAACGTAGTAGATGGCCATGCCGATTGGCGAGACGCCCATGATGTTGCGCGCGGCGAGAAAGGCCAGGGGAATGGCGAAGATGATGCCGAACATCGTTGCCATCATCCCCATGAAGATGGTCTCGATCATCCGGCCGATGGTCAGGCGAAGCGGCTGGCTCGGCAGAGGCGGCCCGGTTTCGCTGACCTGGCGGGCCTGGAGCTGGTGGATCTGTGGTCCGGAGGAGCTCGGCGGCACGACCCGGTAGGGCATGGTGATGGTTGTCTCGAAGGACCCTTGATCGTCGGTCATGACGGTGACGTACTCGCCGCCCATCCGAAGCTGAAACTGGTTTCCTATGGGATCGAGCCACCATATCTGTGTCTCGGTGTTCGGCTCGAAGTTTCGGCCCTCTATCTCGAGCTCGGTACCGGGGATTATTTTTCCCTCGGCATCCTGTTCGGAGAGCTCCCCGTAGTAGCGATCCGACTCCAGCACGGGCTCTCCGGGCTCCAGTTCCGGCTGCTCCGGCGGCTCGTACTCGTGGCCGATGAGGATTTTCGCCGTCGCCTGCACCGTGTCCGTTTCGTAGGTGATGGCGGCCTCCCATGGCCACACGACCCGCGACAGCGGAGGCAGGGCCTCGGGCGCCTCCCGGACGAGACGGACGAGGTCGATTTCGCTGATTTGCCATCCGAGGACGAAATAGGTGGCGATGAGCGCGAGGAACACGCCGGTGCGTCCCCGCTTGCCGTCCCGCGCCAGAATGAATGCGTCGAATATGTTCAACGCCCACAGCAGGAGGATGAAGAGCAGCACCAGGAGGATGAACCCGGTGGCGAGGTCGAATGACTTCGTGAAGCGATCGACGAGGGTGTCGTCTCGGCGTGCGATGTCATGGAGCCGCCACACGAAAAGCGCGATTGCGGTGGTGAAGCTCGCGAAGAAGAGCAGCCCGCGATAGTACTCGCGCGCGAAGGCCTGGCCGAGCCCCGGTATGACCGACAGCACGGCGGCCACGGGAGCGGACACGAACGCCTTCTTTCGTTGGCGGGAGATCGGTTTGATATCGCCCATATCAGCCCTCCTCCACCTGCCGTTGAGCCGCGCTTACGCGCTCGGCCTCCTGGCCGTAGATCTCTTTGAACTCCTCGTCGGTCATGCGGCGGATCTCCTCCCGCGTGCCCTCGTAGACCACCCTGCCGTCCTTCAGGCCGATAACCCGGGTGGCGTAGCGCTGCACGAGATCGAGGTAGTGGAGGCTGCAGATTACCGTCATGCCGTCCTCCTGGTTCAGCTGCTCGAGGTATCCGAGGATGGTGTGCGCGAGCACCGGATCGAGACTTGCAACCGGCTCATCGGCAAGGATCATCCGCGGCTCCTGCATGAGCGCCCGGGCGATGCCGACCCGCTGCTGCTGACCGCCGGAGAGCTCACTCGCGCGCTTTCTCGCCTGCGGTTCCAGGCCCACCCGGTGGAGCGCAGCCCGCGCCTTCTCCTTGTCGGACTCGGGGAACTGAAGGAGGGCGCTCTGCCAGGTGCCCACATAGCCGAGACGCCCGGAGAGAACGTTTGTCATGACGTTCGAGCGCTTCACGAGGTTGAAGTGCTGGAAGATCATGCCGATTTGTGACCGAAGTCGGCGCAGATTCTGGCCCTCTGCCGCCGTCACGTCGAGGTCGTCCCAGAGGATCTGTCCCGCGGTCGGGTCGATGAGACGGTTTATGCAGCGAAGCAGAGTGGATTTGCCGGAACCGGAGAGACCGATGACGACGAGGAACTCTCCCTCCTCGACATTGAAGCTGACATCGGTCAGCGCCTCGGTTCCATCGTTGTATACCTTCGTCAGGTTTTTCACCTGCAACATGGAAGGCCTCCAGGGAGGTTTGCAATATGGTCGAGGGGCGACGTCGGCCGACGTCACCCCCCGGAAACGCGTGTCGAAGGCAGCACGGAGCGGACTCAGTCCATGAACTGCTGAGGACTCACACCCGCGGCCTGCAACGTCTGTCGGAATGGATCGTAGAAGGTATCGTCGCGCTCGACGAGACTCGTCCAGGAGTACGCGTCGTCGAGAGCGTCGGGGTTCTCCTCGGCAATCTCGAGCAGCGCATCGATGATTTGCCGGCGCATCTCATCGGGTATGGAGGGGTGGAACTGGACACCGTCGTTGGGGATGTCCTGGGACACGGTTACGACCTTGACAACCTCCATAACGTCCGGATTGTCCTCTTCGATGGTTCCGCGGGCATCCACGTACGTCGCGCCTGCATCGACATCACCGTTGTAGACCGAAGCCACGACCGCGGGGTGTCCACCGGCATCCACGATTTCATCCAGGTCTTCGTCCGGATCGACGCCCTCGGCTCGCATGGTGATGGAAGGGATGATCCAGCCCGAGGTCGAAAAGCCATCCGGACGGGCAAAGGTCTTGCCCTCGAGATCGGCGACCGTGTTGATGCCGCTGTCGGTGCGCGCAATGATCTGACCGTTATAGGTCGGGCTTCCGAACCGAACGGAAACAAGCTCGGCTTCCGCTACGCCACGCTCCGCTGCGACGATGTAGGCAAAGGTTGCCAGGGACGCCATGTGTGCGGACGGCGGATCGGTGGAGAGTGCCTCGATGACACCTGCATACTCGGTAGCGACGCTTATGTCTACAACTATTCCGGTCTTGTCGTAGATCATGTCGGCGATGGCCTCACCGCCCGCGACGATTTCCTGGGTGTCGCCGGACGGCACGAATGACCAAATAACCGGATTCCTTTCGGTCCCGAGTGCGGCTTGCTCCGACTCACCGCTTGCGAACACCAGCGTTGTGGCAAGCATGGCGAGTACGAGTACGAATACGGACAACTTCATCTTCATCTCTTCATCCTCCTTCGGAATGTTGTGGTCGAGAACGACCGTGGGGAACGTACCACTTACACGTTAGCATTTTGTTAGCGACTCGTCATTCATATCTTTGAGTCGGTTGGCGACCGAGAACTTGACATTTTGGCGTAGATATGAAGAGTCTGAGTGTTATGACGGCTGAGATTAGCGCTGTAGGCGCATACGTTCCAGAGAAGCGAGTCTCCAACGACGAGCTCGCCAAGACCATCGATACCTCGGATGAGTGGATCCGCTCTCATACCGGTATCGGCAATCGCCATATTTCCTCCCCCGACGAGGCGTCCTCCGACCTCGGCGTGAAGGCCTCCCGCCTGGCTCTCGAGCGGGCGGGGATGGAGCCGGCGGAGCTCGACATGATTATCTGCTCGACGGCTACTCCCGACTACCCGGGCTTCCCCGCCACTGCGTCGATCATCGAGGACAAGCTCGGCGCGGAGAATGCCGGTGCCTTCGACGTCCTCGCGGGCTGTACCGGCTTCGTATACGGGCTCGAGCTTGCACGCGGCCTCATTTCCTCCGGGGCTTATCGGAACATCCTCGTCGTCGCTGCCGAGGAGCTCACCAAGATCACGAACTGGGAAGACCGGCGCAGCTGCGTGCTCTTCGGAGACGGCGCGGGCGCGGTTGTCGTGCAGGCGAATCCGCGGGGAGGCGACAGGGGTATCCTGAACTCGGTGTTGCGTTCCAAGGGGTCCGGGGCACAGGCGCTCATTCGTCCGGCGGGCGGCACGGCCAATCCTTACAAGCCCGGTGTGACGCCGCCGGAGGACCTGCTCATCCAGATGGACGGGCGTGCGGTATACAACTTCGCGGTCAAGGCCAACACCGAGATCCTGGAGAAGCTCGTCACCGATGCCGGTCACACACTCGACGATGTGACCTACGTGGTGCCCCACCAGGCGAACAGCCGCATCATCGAGGCCGCGGCGAAACGCCTCGGGGTTCCCTTCGAGAAGTTCTACGTCAACATCGAGGAATACGCGAACACTTCGACGGCCTCCATTCCCATTGCACTCAACGAGATGCATGAGAAAGGGATGCTCAACAAGGGCGATCTCATCCTGACGGTGGGGTTCGGTGCCGGTTTAACCTCCGGCGGTACCCTGATACGCTGGTAGGTTGTTGGGACAACACGCACACACCGGTGACGAGGCAGGCCGCGAGAACACGTCGAACCGCGGTACCGAGCTCGCCCGGTTATCACGCACCATAAGCCGCAAGATCGACCGCTCGATCTTCTCCTACCGGCTCATCGAACCGGGGGACCGGGTCTTGGTCGGGCTCTCCGGCGGCAAGGACTCTCTGACCCTTCTGCGGCAGCTCGCGCTCAAAGTCGGTAAGTTCTCGATCCCTTTCGAGCTGGCGGCGGTCCATGTACACACCGAGCTCTCGCCGGACTGGATCCCCGAGCGGCTGGAGGCCATCGCCGCCGAGTGGGGTGTTCCCTTTCGCACCGTCCCCTTCAATCTGCAGGAGCGGGTTCGCGAAGGCCAGACGCTGAACTGCTGGTGGTGCTCCACCCAAAGGCGTACGGAGCTCATCCAGGTTGCCCAGGAGGATGACTTCAATAAGATTGCCCTCGGGCATCACCTCGACGATATCCTCGAGACCTTCTTCATGAACCTCACTCACAAGGGCGAGCTCTCCACGATGCTTCCGAAGATGACCTACGACAGGTACGAACAGTCCATCATCCGGCCGCTCGCGTGGGTGCGGGAGACCGAGATAGAGGAGTTCGTCCGCCTGATGGGCCTCGACTCGATAACCTGCGTGTGCGGCTACGACGCGACATCGAAGCGTAAACGGGTGCGGGAGATCATCGAACAGATCGTGGAGATGGAGGGCTCCGGCGCCCGCGAGCGCATGATGGATGCCCTGCACAACCCGCGCCTGCGCTACCTTATCGAGCGCGAGGACTGAGAATTTTGGACTGAAAATCTTATCGTTGACTATTCGAAATCGAAGCTTTACCTTTCCGTTACCGAACGTTCGGTAACAGGGGTGCGGAAAGGTGACCGAGACAAAGAAGGAGCAGATCGTGAACGCCGCGTTCACGGCCTGGGGAGAGACACATTTCACCGACACGAGCCTCGCACGGGTTTCGTCGAGCCTCGGGGTGACCAAGCAGGCGCTCTACCGTCACGTCGCCGGCAAGGATGAGCTGCTCGCCGAGATGGAGCGGCACTTTGCCGATGACTTGCACGCCATCATAGACGAGTTCGAGGCGAACACCGCGGGAGCCTCTTTCAGGGAGGCTGTGACCCGCTACGTCGAGCTCCTCTTCGATTTCTTCAGCGCCCATCCCTACTACTACCTCTACCTCAACCTGCATCTCGCGCAGTTCCCCGGCAATCAGGGCTCGGCCTTTCGCCGGGTACGCGAGCGACACCAGAAGGTGCTCGAGAACCTGCTTCGAAGCTCGGGAGGGAGCGACTCCGAGTGCATTTCCGTGGCCACACACTTTCTGAGCATGTCGGGCTTTCTCTGGATGGCGAGTTGCTTCTGGACCGAAGACGGCCACCGGCGCGACGATATCGTCGGTCGGGGCGAGCTCGCCGAGCGGCGCGAGCTCGCCGTTCGCATCGTGCTCGACGGGCTGTTCCCCGACGCACCGCGGGGCATCCCCTTCGATGAGATCGAGGCGGAGGCCGCCGTCGAACCGGCCGAGCTCCCCGCGCGCAACCACATTCTTACGGCGATCGCCGAGGTCGTGACCGAACAGGGCTTCGAGCAGGCCACCGTAGAGCGAATCGCCGAGCGTGCCGGGATGAGCAAGAGCAGCCTCTACTTTCACTTCCGGAACAGAGCAGAGATGATGGCCTCCCTGCTCGTCCCCGAGCACGAACGCCTCATGGACCTTGTTGAGGCGCGGGTATCCCGGTTCGGAGACTTCGGCTCGCAGCTGTATGCCTTCATGGTGGTCACGGCGAGCTATGCCGCGCAGAGCCGAGCCATCCTGACTGCACTCGACTGGATGCGGTTTCATCGCATACGAGTCCAGATCGGCAGCCTGCCCCGGCGACGGCCCATCCATGGTTTTCTCGCCGAGAGACTCGCGCGCGAGGATTTCGCGCACCCTCGTCTCGACGAGCTGGAAGTGGTCGCCTACCTGCATCACCTGATCATGCGTCCGGTTCTCGAACGGGGAACGGGAGAAGAGCCTGTCGCAGACTCCGGTCTGCAGCACATATTCGAGCGGATTCGGCTGCTGTACCCGATGGTGGTCGGCGGCCTCGCAACAATGAAGGAGAACGAGAAATGAAGCGATTCTGTCTGGTGCTTACAGTACTTGTTGCAGTGGTTGCGACGGCCCCGGCACAAGAGAACGGGACGGAGGCGGGCGGAAGCTCGATTCAGGACGTGACCATCATCGACGCCGAGACCGCCGTGCAGCTTGCACTGGCAAACAACCTCGGGGTGGAGTTGCAGGATATCGACGTACGAAAGGCAAAGCGCCTGGTCGACAACGCCTGGACGGTGTTCATACCGCAGGTGAGCGCGACTGGGCGGCTGTCGCGCCTGAACGAGGCCCCCGAGTCACTTACGTTCGTCGAGACGCCGGGAGGACTAGTGCCGACATTCGAGGAGGGCCCCCAGTGGAACCTCGGCGCCGAGCTTTCGGCCGGGCTGTCGGTGAACCTGGAGATCATCCGAGGCATCCAGCAGACGGTGCAGCAGTACGACATCGGGGTGATCAACCTCCAGGATGCCAAGGCAAAGCTGCGGCGCGACGTGCGGAAGCAGTTCTACGAGCTGCTCTCCCAGCAGGAGAACATCCGCATCATCCGTGAGTCGATCGAGACGGCCGAGGAGCGGTTCGAGCAGACCGAGATCAACTACGATAACGGGCTCGTCGACGAGTTCACGCTCTTGAGCTCGCGCGTGCAGCTCGAGAACCTCAGGCCCCAGCTCGAGCAGCAGCAGCTCGGCTATCGTAGGACGCTCATGGGCTTCAAGCAGACCCTCGGGCTCGATCCCGCGGAGCCCGTAGAGCTCGAGGGCCGAATCGAGGCCGATCTCATATCCCTGGAGGCGAGCGCGATCATCCGTGACTACCTCGAGCGGCGCTACGACGTACAACTTGCCCGACAGAGTATAACCGCGAAGGAGCTCGCGCTCGATACCAAGCGGGCGGAGCGCTACCCCACGTTGAGTCTTAACTGGCGGGCGGATCCGAGCTTTGCGGGCGACCCCTTCGACGATCCCTGGTTCGACGACGTCGAGAACGACTGGAACCAGCAAAGCGGCGCCTTCTCCATCAGCATCATCCAGCCCCTCGATCCCCTGCTGCCGTTCTCCCGCACGCAGGTCGAGATCGAAAACCTCAAAGAGGACGTGCAGAAGGCGCGCATTCAGCTGCAGCAGGCCCGCACCGGCGCCGAGATCCAGATCCGACAGCTCGTGGATCAGCTCGAGACCTCCCGCAGTGCCATCGAGGTGCGGCGCCTGAACGTAGAGCGCGCGCGTCGGGCCTTCAGCCTCGCACAGGAGGCCTACGACGCCGGCAACCGCGAGCTTCTCGAGGTCCGTGAGGCCGAGGACGAGCTCGAGCAGGCGCAGGTACAGCTCCTCGACGAGCAGAAGAACTACGTCGTTGCCCTGCTGGACCTGGTCTACGCGCTGAATACGAACATTGACGAACTGAGAGAGCGAAGCAATGAAGACGAGAACTAAGCACTCACATCGGACGATCGCCGTGACTGCGCTCCTCGCAGCGCTTCTCATTCCGCTGTTGCTTGCCGGCTGCGGTGGCCCGCCCGGCGCGGGCGGCGACAGCGGGCCGGCCGGTACGACGGCGCCCGACGGTGGACGTCGGGTCGACGAGGACACCGCCTTCGCGGTGAACGTTACCCGTCCGGTGCGGGGTGAGATCAAGAACTATCTCGAGCTCAACGGCGACGTTGAGCCGGCCTCGAGCGTGGATGTCTACCCGGACAACAACGGCGAGGTGGTGAACATGAGGGTGCGGGTCGGCCAGACGGTGTCCCGCGACGAGATCATTGCCGAGGTCGATCGCTCGCGGCCGGGGCAGCGGTTCGAGGCGAGTCCGGTGCGGGCACCCATCGCCGGCACCGTTACCGAGCGCTATGTTTCGGTCGGCTCGACGGTCGGACCATCAGTGCCGATTGTCGAGATCTCCGAGACGGCGGAGCTCGAGATTCGCACGAGGGTCGCTGAGCGCTTCGTCTCCCTCGTGCGCGAAGGGCAGGAGGCGATCGTCTTTCTCGAGGCCTATCCGGAGGCAAGTTTCCCCGCACGGGTGACCGAGCTCAGCCCCGTGGTGGATCCCGCTACGCGGACCATGGGTGTCACACTCGAGTTCCTGCGACGAGATGCGCGGGTCAAGGCCGGTATGTTCGTCGAGATACGCCTCGTCACAGACCTGCGGCGGGACATTGTGAAAGTACAGAGTGAAGCCGTCGTGCGTCGATTCGATACGCCCTACGTATTCGTCGTGACCGACGACGAAACGGTGGAGCAGCGCGAGGTTACCCTCGGTATCAGCATCGGAAACCGGGTTGAGATAGTCGAAGGGGTTGAGGCCGACGAACGTGTTGTCATTCAGGGACAGTCGCTGCTTGATGACGGGGCACAGGTGCGCGTCATCGACGAGGTCGAGCCTCTTCTACGGGAACACGTTATCGAGAGCCGGGAGGACTCATGAGCGTCACCCGAACCGTCGTAAACCGCCCGACAACGACGCTGATCATCTTCATTCTCGTGATCGGCTTCGGTCTCTATGCCGCAAGTGGTCTCGCGATCGACCTCTTTCCGGAGATTAACCCGCCGGTACTCGTCGTTTTCACCAACTACTCGGGAGCCGGTCCCGAAGAGATCGAGCAGAACATTTCGCGACCGCTCGAGAGCCAGCTCTCCAACGTGGGCAACATACAACAGATAACCTCGACCTCATCGTCGGGGAGCAGCCAGATAGTACTGGAGTTTACCTGGGGGACAAACATGGCCGAGGCCGCGAACGACGTCCGCGACAGCCTGGAGTTCGTCAGGGAACAGTTGCCCGAGGAGGCGACATCGCCCCAGATCTTCAAGTTCGACCCGTCTCTCATTCCCATTCTGCAGCTCGAAATGTCGGGGAACCGATCTTCCGAGGCCCTGCGTGAGCTTGCCGAAGACATCGTGCAGCCCCGGCTCGAGCAAATCGAGGGAGTGTCGCTCGCCGCCGTCAACGGCGGACGCGAGCGCGTCATCCGCGTGGAGATTCCGCAAAATCGCCTCGACGCCTACGATCTGACCATGCAGCAGGTGGCAAACGCCGTGCGCAGCCAGAACGTCCAGGTTGCCGGGGGGAGCATCACCGAGGGAAATACCAACTTTCTCATCAGCACCAAGGGTGAGTACGGCAGCATCGACGAGATCCGCGAGGTTGTCGTGACCTACCGAAGTGGTGCCGGCGGAGCGGCGACGGGGCCCGGCGCGGCGTCCGCCGCGGGAGCCGGCGGTGGCGGCAGCGGCAGCGCGGTCTTGTCGACGCCGATTCTGCTCCGTGATATCGCCGAGGTCTACGACGGATACCGGGAGCAGGAGAGCGCCGTCTACGTAAACGGCGAGCCCGGCGTCTTTGTCGTCGTGCAGAAACAGAGCGGTACCAACTCCGTCGAGGTAGCAGACTCGGTGCGGGCGAAGCTCCCCGAGATAAATCAGGCGCTTCCTATCGGCACTGAGGTCGGCGTGATAACCGACACCACCGATATCATCCGCGCCTCTCTCCAGCAGGTTTCAACGGCGGCCATAACCGGCGCCATCCTCGCCGTCATCATTTTGTTCGTCTTCCTTCGCAGCGTGCGAACCACCCTCATCATCGGTCTGGCGATCCCCGTGTCGCTCGTCGTCACGCTCTCGGTGATGTACTTCTCCGGGCTCACCCTGAACCTCATGACGCTCACCGGCCTCGCCCTGGGCGTAGGAATGCTTGTCGACAACTCTATCGTCATCCTCGAGAACATATACCGCTACCGGGAGAAGGGAGCGAAGCTTCGGGCGTCCGCCGTGCTCGGCAGTCAGGAGATGATAAACGCGATCGTCGCCTCGACGCTGACCACGATCAGCGTGTTCGCGCCGCTTGCGGTGTTCCGCCGGCAGCTCGAGTTCATCGGGGAGCTATTCTCCGGGCTCGCCTTCACCGTCGTCATTTCCCTCGGCTCTTCGCTGCTCGTGGCGGTGTTCCTCATCCCGGTGCTCTCGAGCCGCTATCTGCCGATCTCCTCACGCAAACAGCGGCCGCTGAAGGGCGTCCTCAAGGCGGTCGACGACCGTGCGGACGGCGCCTTCCGATCGCTCGACCGGGGCTATCAGCGCGCGCTTGCCGGTGTGCTCAATCATAAGATCATAACCCTGCTGGTTGCGGTGGCGATTCTCGGCGGTAGCGTTGCACTCATTCCCGGAATAGGCTTCGAGTTGACGCCACAGCAGCCCTCGGACACCGTGGAGGTGTCTGTCGAGCTTCCCGTCGGAACGCGGCTCGAGCGAACCGAAGAGGTGATGGAACGCCTTTCCGGTATCGTGCGTGAGGAAGTGCAGGGCTACGATGAGATCATCACGAGTGTGGGCGAACGCAGCTTCGGCGGGTTCCTCGGTGCAAGCCGCTCGGACCGCGGCTCGTTTACCGTAACCCTCCCCGAGTTCGCGCAACGGGTGGAATCCTCCGATGAGGTGGAAGATATCCTGCGCTCCCACTTCGATGACTTTCCGGGCGTAAACCTCTCCTTCGATTCCGGAGGCGGTCCTGGCGGCGGGCCCTTCAATGCCCCGCCGATCGACGTGCTCGTGCAGTCCGAAAATCTGGAGCGGGCACAGGAGGTTGCATACCGCATCCGCGATCTCATCCGCTCCGATTTCCCCGAGGTGACCGAGCCGTCGGTGGATCAAGAGGAAGGCCTGCCCCAGGTCGAGCTGGTGATCGACCGGGCGCGCGCCTACGAGCTGGGCCTGAACATCTCAAACATTGGCCAGGAAGTCCGGGCCCGCATCGATGGTGTGATGGCGAGCAAGTACCGCAGCGGGGGGTCGGAGTACGATATTCTCGTCATCTCCGACGAGGCGAGCCGTGATCAGCTTCTCGACCTCGATCGCATCTTTGTCATGAACAACCAGGGGCGAAAAATTCCGCTGTCGAGCTTCGCCTCGACCGAGCGCGGCACGGGCCCCGTGGACATCACCCGGGAGAACCAGCGCCGCACCATCCATGTGACCGGCGGGCTCGCGCCGGGCTCCACCGTCGAGCAGGTGACGCCGCGCCTTCGACGGGCTATCTTCGAGGCCATTCCCGCCGAGCAGGACCTCGTCATCGAGTTCGGCGGCGACTACGCCGACCTGATACGTTACGGCCGGACCTTCGGCATCATCATGCTGATCTCGGTGTTTCTCGTCTTCGGCGTGATGGCGAGCCAGTTCGAGTCCTTCGTGGATCCGTTCATCATCATCTTCACCGTGCCCTTTCTCATCGTCGGTGTGCTCTGGCTGTATTTTTTGACCGGACAGACGCTGAGTCTGTTCACGGCGGTCGGGCTCGTGGTGCTTGTCGGGATCATCGTCAACAACGGTATCGTCTTCGTCGACTACACGAATCTGCTGCGAAAGCGCGGGCTCGGCATCCGCGATGCGCTCATCGAGGCCGGCGGAAATCGTCTGCGCCCCATTCTCATGACGACATTGACGACCGTGCTCGGTCTTGTGCCGGTCGCCTTCTTCCGGGGCGAGGGCTCGACGCTCGTGCAGCCCATCGGCCAGACGGTGGTTGGCGGCCTCACCATCGGGACCATTATCACGCTTTTCGTGATACCTGTGATCTACGCCATCGTGAACCGCATCGGCGAGCGGCGTGAGGAGAAACGTGAGCGGCGCCGGGCCGCGCGCATCGAGCAGGCGGTCGCCGGCGGCGGCCGGAATCCGGAGTCGGAGGAGTAGATCATGCAGCGACTGGAAATCATCGCCAATCGGTCGGTCGAAGAGGACCTCTACGACATCTTCCGCAGGCGCGAGCTTTCACCGTTCTATACCAAGCTGCCGGAGGTCCACGGCGTCGGACAGTCCGGCCCGCGCATGGGCGACCACGTGTGGCCGGAGGAGAACTTCGTGCTCATCGTCTATTGCGAGGACTCGGAGGTCGAGCCTCTCAGAGACGCCGTCGCCGCGCTGAAACGGCTCTTTCCCGAGGAGGGCATCAAGATGTTCGCCGTGGAGGCAAAGCGGTTGGATTGAGGGCGGCGGCTGGTGGGCCGGGGGCGCCATCTGCGCGTCGCGGCCCGGCAGCGACGCCAACGAGCGAACCTTACGCCGCGTACTTCCCCCGAATGGCGTCGAGCGTGCTCCCGATGTCGAGGAAGCAATCAACCATCTCGGGGTCGAAGAGCGAGCCTGCGTGCTTGCGGATGTACACCTGCGCGGCCTTCGTATCCCAGGCGTCCTTGTACTCGCGCTTCGAGATGAGGGCATCGTAGACGTCGGCGAGGGCGACGATTCGCGCGGAGAGGGGAATCTCTTTTCCCCGCTTGCCGCGGCCGAAGGCGGTCACCGGCGCGTAGATGTCTTTGATGTGGCCGGGGTAGCCGCTGCCGTCCCAGCGCTCATGGTGGTTTAGCGTCACCTCGAAGGCGATGCGGTCCCATCCCGATTCCTTGTTTCGGAACAGCCGCGCCCCGTAGATGGTGTGCTTGTACATCTCGAGCTTTTCCTGCTCGTTGAACTCGCCCCTCTTCTGGAGAATCCGGTCGGTCAGAGCCGCCTTGCCCACGTCGTGCAGTATCGCGGCGGTGCGGAACATGTCCTTTTTCACCATCCGCTGGTTGAGCGGTACGCCGTGGCGCTTTGCCCATGCGTCGTAGAGCTCGAGGGAGAAGTCGCCGACGCGCTTCGCGTGCTGCATCGACTCGTGCGGATCACGAACCTCGGCCATCTCCACCATCCGCATGATGGTCTGGCGGGCGAGGTCGGCCTTCTCGGTGGCTTCCGCGGCGTGCTGGGCGAAGTAGGAGATGAAGACGCGATCATCGGTCGAAAAGGGCACGACGTTTCCCTTCTCGTTCATCTTGTTTATGAGCTGGAGGACGCCGACGATCTCATGATCGCTTCGCTCGAGGGGTACGACGAGGATGGAGGTGGTCTTGTACGATGCCTTTTTATCGTAGGCCGGGTTAAACGAGTACGAGACATTGGAGTGAATATCGTAGACGTCATCGATGATGAGCGGTTCGCCGGTCGCCGCGCAGTAGCCGGCGAGGGAGGCCTTGCCCACGGGGATGCTGTTCTCCGAATACACGTACTTGTCCGGGGCCTCTCCTTCGGGGAAGAGCGTGTCGTTTTCGATGTAGTTGAAGTAAAGACGGTCTCCCTGGCGGAGGTAGAGCGTGCCGGCGTCTGCGCCCACGAACGTCCGCGCCTCATGCAGAACGCTCTCGAGCAGAAGATGCAGGTCGCTGATCTTGTTGATGCGCTTGATGGTGTCGAGGAGATACCGTGCGCTATACTTTGCTGCCAAGGCGGCGCTCCCGAGAGAGGATGACTGACCCTTCAGTATAGCGCACGAACTCGTGAATTGCAAAAGACAACCGGGCGCGGGGATGCCGGGCGGCCGCGCGCGGGGGGGGCAGCCGGGCGCGGGGCGGGGCCGCCGGGCCGCTACTTCCCGCAGGAC
>CAZVXU010000051.1:0-1943 GCA_964631585.1 uncultured Spirochaetaceae bacterium
CATCTGTCGGATTCGAACCGACGACCCCGAGATTACAAATCACGTGCTCTGACCGGCTGAGCTAAGATGGCCCGCTATCTGGACTACCGGGACGATATCCGGAGGTCCGGGCTGTTGTCAAGCAGCCCTCGTGCGGAATGACGCTGGTCCGGAATGACAGGGCTTACAGCGGCGGTGGTCAGAATGGTGGGATATCGCCGTCGAGCTCTCCGTGATACGTAAGAACCTCGGTGTGGCGAGAGAACACCGAGATCGTATGCTCGAACTGCGCCGTGAGGCTGCCATCGGCCGAAACGTAGCTCCATCCGTCGTTGAGCTTACGCACGCCTCCGTTCCCGAGGGTCAGGACGGGCTCTACGGTGAGAACCATACCCGGCACGATGGGATCACCCGTGCCCGCGCCTCCGGTGTTCGGGACCGCCGGCGGCTCGTGCATTCCACGCCCGATGCCGTGGCCGGTGAACTCTCGCACGACCGAGCAGCCGTAGCGTGCGGCCGTGTGCTCCACGACGGCTGCCACGTCTCCGAACCGGCGACCCGCCCGACACGCGAGGACGCCGGCGTTTGTCGTCCTCCACGCTGCTTTCAGAAGGCGATGCGTATCAGCACTCCCCGGCCCGACGACGTAGGTCCAGGCCGCATCGGACGCCCAGCCGTTGAGGCGGGTGGAGATATCGACGGTCACTATGTCACCGTCCTCGAGGGACCGGTCGTCGGGAACCCCGTGGGCAGCGACGTTGTTGATGGACACACACGCCGCACCCGGGAAGCCCAAAAGTCGCTGCGACGCTTCGGCTCCCGCCGCCTCGAGACGCGTCGCGCAGAACGAGTCGATATCCCGCGCCATGGTGCCGGCGTTCATGCGAGACGCCAGCTCCCGGAGGATGCGCGCGAGGAGCCGCCCCGGCGGACGCATACGGGAGACATCCGCCGAGGTCTTGAGTGGCACATGTCTCTCCATCACCTGGGACCGGGGATGTCGGGCCTGAGACTGCGAGCTCCGTCGAGATAGACCGGTTTTGTTTCCGTCACGGAGTCCGCCTCGAAGGTGACCAGCACACGGAGGGTTCGAGGGAGGGAGTCGGGATACTCGGGCTCGGACGTGCAGAACAGGGGTGTGGAGGCGAAGCCCGAGCGGCGCAGCGCGCGAGCCGGATTCTCCGCGGTCAGGTCGCTCGTCTGGGAGAAGACGATGCTCACGATGTGCCCCTCGGTGATGCGGTTGCGCTCGAGAAGCTGCTTCAGCAGACGGCGCACGCCGCCGGCCATCGCCTCAGAGCTGTCTTTCTCCAGCTGTATGGCTCCTCGTACCGCCCTAACCGACATATCTTCCTTCGTGCCTCCCTGAGATGTCGCTCCGGTGCCCCTATGGCACCGGCTGAATAATCACCGTCACGAGATGCGAGCTCAGCGTAGCTATCACGGCGAAGGCTACGGCGACCACCGCGTATATGATTCGTCCGATCAGGACGTGGCGTCGGGATATCATCCAGACAACGAGCGCAACCGCATAGTAGACCGTCGCGAACGCGCACAGGGCGCTCGTCACCCTCAGGATGCCAAGCAGAAGCAACTGCGAGTCCGGCAGAAACTGCTGGTAGTTGCCGAGCAGATACATGGACAGTGCGATGATCGAGAGCAGGAGCAGAAAAGCGCTTATCCCCTCGAGGATGCGCATGCTGCGGTAGAGAACGGGATAGAGGTGTCGACGACCCCGGTGATGCTTTGCCATGGCGCGCTGTTTCGCAGGCAGTATAGCAGAAGCCGTTGTTGCATCGAAGGGGTATTTCGCCCTACTATACTGATGCACCGATGCCCGACGCCACAGCCGATATCAGCGTCAATCATCTCTCGACCGAGGCAATCGACCGCGAATCCGCCATCCTCGTGGTGCGGCGCCGATCGCCCACGCGCAGTCCCATCCCTGCCGACGATGTCCCCGC
>CAZVXU010000051.1:2043-15489 GCA_964631585.1 uncultured Spirochaetaceae bacterium
TGGTGCGGCGCCGATCGCCCACGCGCAGTCCCATCCCTGCCGACGATGTCCCCGCGCCGGCCCCGGCGCGCCTCGGTGGCATACGCGCGATTCTCTTCGACATCTACGGGACCCTCTTCATTTCCGCTTCGGGCGACGTGGGAGCGGCGATGAGCGAGGGCGAAAACGACCGCTTCACCGAGGCCCTTGCCGAGGCCGTGCCCCACCTCGTCGGGATGCGGGCGAGGGCCAGGGATCTGCCGGCAGAGCTGGGCGAGAGCGCGAGTGAGGCCTACTTCAACGCGATATCGCGCGCGCACACGGCGGCTCGGCGCACCGGCATGGATCATCCGGAGGTGGATATCCGGCGGATCTGGCATGAAGCCTGTGCCGAGTTGGCATCCTGCGGATTCCTCTCGCGGCAACCCGACTACGCGGAGATCGAATGGTTGGCCCTGGCCTACGAGCTGCGTTCGAACCCTGTCTGGCCCATGCCCGAGGCCACGAGGACGTTAGGAGAGCTCGCAGCGGCAGGATACCGGCTGGGCGTCGTATCGAACGCGCAATTCTTCACACCACTCCTGTTTCCGGCCCTCATGGGCGCGGAGATGGGCGAGCTGGGCTTCGAGCCCGGGGCCTGCGCATACTCCTTTGCAGAGGGAGTCGCCAAGCCCTCTACACGACTCTTTGACGGGCCCCTGCGTCACCTGAGGGATTACTCCGGGATTTTCCCTGCCGAGATACTGTACATTGGGAACGATATGCGAAACGACATCGTGACCGCCGGGAGAGCCGGTTGCAGGACCTGCCTGTTCGCGGGAGATCGACGCTCGTTGCGCCTCCGCGCCGGTGACAGGGCCGTAGCCGACATAACACCGGACGCTGTGATACGATCAATGTCGGAGCTGCACCTGGTGCTCTCATCCGAAGGAGGAACCCCGCATGCGTAAGCTGGTTATTAGTCTGTTTATAATTCTGATCGCGGGCGGCACCGCTTTTTATTTCGGCTGGGTGCAGTTGCAGATGCCCGCCAACAGCTATGGCGTGGTCTTTACCAAGACCGGCGGGTGGGACAGCTCCGTGATTCGTCCGGGCGAGTTCCACTGGAGGTGGGAGCGGCTGCTGCCGACGAACTTCACGCTCCATGTCTTCCCGTCCACGCCACACGAGGCGGAGGTGCGGTCCTCCGGCACCCTCCCCTCAGCGGACGTATATGTGAGCTACCTGGAGGAGAATCCGGATTTCAGCTACGAGCTCGAGCTTTCCCTGGCCTACCGCGTACGCGCAAGCGAATTGCCGCGGCTGGCCCGGGAAGAGGATCTTCAGCCCGCCGGCCTCGAGGAGTGGTACGAGCAGCACGACCGGCGTATTGCCGATCGCGCCCGCGGACTCGCGGGGCGACTCTATGCTGATGCCCAGAGTGGATCGTCTCCCGGCCCGGTGCAGCTCGACGCCTTCGAAGCGCAGCTCACCGACCGGCTTGCTGAAGATTTCCCCGACCTGGAAATCATCTCCGCGGTACCCACAACGATATCCCTGCCCGACTTCGATCTCTACGAAGCTGCCCGCTCGCTCTACTTCGAGTCGATCGAGGCGCGAAGGACTGCGATAACCGAGCAGGCGTACGAGGCCGAAGAGCGCCGCGTGACCGAGGAGACCCGCATCGAGACGCTGCGACGCTACGGAGAGGTGCTCACCGAATACCCCACCCTGCTCGATTACTTCAGCCTGACCGCCGAGCAGGGCGTGGATCCTCTTGATCTCCAGGCTATTCGGGAACCGGCTGCGCCCCAGACCTCGCCGGCGACGCCGTAGTAGCCGCCCTTACATCCCCTCTTCCATGGCCATCTTCTGCGTGATGAGCGTGCGCACCTTTTGCAGGGTTGAGCTCTCCTCCGCGAGTTTCCACTCGAGAGCGTTTTGATGGGGATCGGTAGGGTCGTACAGCGAGTAGCGCTCCCGCAGGGCGTCGGGAACTGCCGACTTGATCTCCTGAAGGGCGGAGCGGATGCCCTCGATGTGCGCAAGCCCCGCGTCAATGAGAGTCCCGATCTCTCGGTCGGTCTGCGTCACGAGGTTGCGGTAGGAGCGATGCTGAACCGGGTCAGAGTCCGCCGCGTAGCGAACCCTGTGAAAGATTTTCCCCGAATCGGCGTCGGGGGAGAAGCCCTGATCGAGTGACTCCGCCTTCTCCTCCACATCCTGCAATCCGCTCGAATGATCAACAATCGCGTTTGCGATCTCCTTCTGTCTGGCCGGCATCATGCGACCGAGCACCCGCAGAAACTCCTGCAGATCGCGCTTAAAGGGATATTTGACGTACTGATGGAGCACGTTCAAAGCCGCGACGTGCTTGATGGGTGGGAGTCCCTGGCTTCGCAGCGTCGAGGGTGTGCTTTCAGGCAGAAAATCGAAGTGTCGCAGATCACCGGAGAATATTTCGGAGATCAGCCGGTCGATAACGCCCTGTCGTATCTCGGGGAACTGCTCGTCGAGGCGTGAGAGAATCTCGATGCGCATGGAGTTGTTGTAAAACTCTCTCAAGTTCAGCTGCGGGGCGTACGCCATTACACGATAGTAGGGGTCGTTCCGGTAAAACCGGATAAGCTCGACTAACGGGGTTCGGTGGTTGAAGCGCAGAACTGCGTCGTGCAGATCCCTCAGATGCTCTCCGAGATGCGCCACCACGGCCTTTCTCTCTTGCTCAGGGCTCGTCCGCTCTGTACTTTCTTCGTTACGATCGGCGAAGTCCTCGAGCAACTCTCGATGCACGAAGAACTTTCGAGGGACCTTCAGGCTCGAATAGATTGCGTAGTAGAGCTCTTCGAGATACGGCAACGTGGCCTGCGCCGACGCTTGTCGCATGTTCGGCTTGTCCCCGGGCGGCGCAAGGCCCGGCCGGTATCCGAACTGCTGGAAGAAGCGCTGATAGTCGAAAAGCCCCATATCCCGCATGTAGTAGAGCGGTATGACGCCGGTCTCGATCTGCGCGTAGATCTCGTTCGGGATACTCTTCAAGTATTCATCGAGCCGGGACAGCAGCTCGCGGCGGATGTCTTCCTTGCTCTGCGTGCGAATGAAGATATCCTCCATGTCGCTCTGAGGCAGAAGGTCTTCGGGGCTGTGCTTCGCATCGGGGATCTTCACTTCGAGAAGGCGGTGGATGATGAGTCGCAGGCTTTCTTTCTTCTCCCACAGATGCCCGAGTAACGGAATGACCGGGTAGGCGGCGCGGTAGAGCTCGAACACGCGCTCTGCAATGTGGGGGTCGATGCCGTCGGAGTGCGTGCCCGTGGAATGCAGGCCCGCCGACTGCAGTTTCCGTCGCAGTGCCGCGAGGCGGGCGTCGAGAAAGCAGTCCTCGCGTTTTTTCCCGGTGAGAAGCCGTCGCAGCCACACCCGAAACCGCATCCAGAAGGGCATACGATTCATGTCACGACGAATCAGCTCCGCGCGCTGTGTCCGTTGGACCTCCGCCGGGAATATGCGCTGCGACCGATCAAAATCAAGGCTCAGGCTCTTCATGATGCGGCGATAGAGGTCGTGTCGCTCCTGGTCCGGGAGCGCCTGCACGAGTTCCGGGAAACGGGAGCTCACCGCACTTCCTCCAGAGACTGAACCATGATCAACCTCCCCGACAGCATATCCACCCGCAGAACGTCGCCGACGACTCTGTTACTGATTCCGACATCGCCATGCTGCCATTCTAGCTCGTCCAGCGGCCACTCGAGCCCTGTCGAGGTCATCCGACAGGTTTCGCTACCCACCGGAAAGAAAGATACCACACGTCCTCGCATTCCACGTCGTTCGAGGTGACGATCGACCGCAGTGACCTCGTCCGTGTCGGTAAGCCACAACGTCGGGTGACGCTCGCGGTCGAAGATCGCCAGGATACCAACGAGATGATCCAGGCGACCGCCTCCGCCTCCGGCAAGCACCACTTCATCGCAGCCCTCCGAGAAGAGGAAATCGAGCGCGATCTCGGTATCAGTATCGTCCTTATCCTGATCGAAGGAGCGCACCCGCTCGACCGGGAACTGCTGGAGCAAGCCCTGATCGCGGAGGGAGTCCATGTCCCCGACCACCATGTCCGGCTCCACGCCGGCGGCAAGGGCATGTTCCAGTCCTGAATCCGCCGCGACGATCAACCTCACTCCACGACTCCATTCCCGCAGTACCGTTGCCGGAGGACCGTTTCCACCGGTGATAACAAGACCTCTCACAATGCCTCCCAATTGCCGAAGCCCGCTCAGGATAGAGGAATTCCGCCCCCGTGCAAAGTCGCGGCTCGCTTCAGAAATCACTAAAGCGCCGCTCTCAGGCACCGATGCATAGAACGTAAGAACACCATGGGCATGGAAGTCCACGGTAAACATTCAAGGAGGAATCCATGGTCATCAACCACAACATGAGCGCGATGTTCGCCCAGCGGCAGCAGAAGTTCAACACAATCGACACGCAGGGCAATATCGAGAAGCTCTCCTCCGGCATGCGCATCAATCGTGCAGGCGATGATGCCTCCGGACTTGCGGTTTCAGAGAAGATGCGATCGCAGATCCGCGGTCTCCAGCAGGCAGAACGCAACGCTGCGGACGGCATCTCACTGATCCAGACCGCAGAGGGCTATCTGCAGGGTTCGCAGGACATCCTGCACCGCATGCGTGAGTTGGCTGTACAGTCCTCGAACGGTATCTATACCGCCGAGGATCGCATGCAGATCCAGGTCGAAATCTCGAGCCTGGTCGATGAGGTTAACCGCATCGCGTCGCATGCACAGTTCAACGGCATGAACCTGCTCACCGGCCGGTTCGCACACGAGACGGGTACGAACACCGTTACGGCAAGTATGTACTTCCACATCGGTGCGAACATGGACCAGCGCGAGCGCGCGTTCATCGGTACGATGACGGCTCAGGGTCTGGGCATTCAGAGCGCCGACGGGCTGCCCCACACCGCAACGTTCATCTCCATGTCGACTCCCGACAAGGCGAATATCGCCATCGGCGTGATCGACGAGGCGTTGAAGGCGGTCAACAAGCAGCGCGCCGACCTCGGTGCATACCAGAACCGGCTCGACTACGCTCGACAGTCTCTCTCGGTCGGCGCCGAGAACATTCAGGCTGCCGAGTCACGCATCCGCGACACCGACATGGCGGACGAGATCGTGCGTTTCACGACGAATCAGATTCTCGTCCAGTCGTCGACCGCGATGATCGCACAGGCCAACCAGCAGCCACAGAGCGTTCTGCAGCTGCTGCAGTAGGCGAATCCTGTCCTGCACGCCGAGACCCGGCCGCCTTCACGGTGGTCGGGTTTTTTTGTACGCGCGTCCCGGTAGCGCCGGGATTCTCGGGACGCCCGGTTGAAACGCGGTGCAGGCTCCGGGGATAATACCCGCCGTGAAACGCTTTTCAACGCCGCGCATCCTCGATGAGCTCGCCCGCCACTTCGACAGGGCCGGGTTCCGCTGCTTCCTCGTTGGCGGTGCGCTCAGGAACATTGCCCTCCGCGGCGAGCCCATCGATTACGACCTCGCAACGGATGCACATCCGGAGGATGTTCAGCGGATCTTCCGACGCGTTATCCCGACCGGCATACAGCACGGAACGGTTACCGTCCTTTACAAGGGACAGCAGTTCGAGGTCACGACATTTCGCACCGAGAGCACGTACTCCGACTCTCGACGACCCGACTCGGTGGCTTTCTCCACCTCGATAGAGGAGGATCTCGGGCGCCGTGACTTCACCATCAACGGCATGGCGCTCGACCTCGTCAGCCGCGAGTTTTTCGATCCACACGGAGGGCTCGAGGACATCAAATCAAAGACGGTCCGCGCGATAGGAAACCCTGAGGAGCGTTTCAGGGAGGACGGGCTGAGGGTCATGCGGGCCATCCGATTCGCCACGCAACTCGAGTTTGACCTCGACCCTGCCACCCGGGAGGCCATTCCGAGCGCCCTGCCGTCCCTCGAGCGGGTGTCGGCGGAGCGCAAGCGGGACGAGCTCGTGAAGATGATCCAGGCCGCGCACCCGGCAGGGGGAGTCCTGCTCATGCAGGAAACCGGTGTTCTGTCACAGCTCATACCCGAGCTCGCCGCCTGCGACTCCGTCACTCAGGGCGAGGGCGTGAACAGCACTGTGCTGTCACACTCCGCATACGCCTGCGAAGGGGCACCTGCCGACCGCCTCGAAATCCGTATTGCGGCTCTACTGCACGATGTGGGAAAGGTAGACACATACGAGGAGGACGAGGAGGTCGGTATGCGCTTCCACGGCCACGACGCCGTCTCGGCGGATCACGCCCGGGCGATTCTCAGCCGCCTCAGGTTCTCCAACGACGTCACGAACACGGTGGCGCACCTCGTTCGCCATCACATGTTTGACTACGACCCGACCGGCTGGACCGACGCCACCGTCAGACGATTCATTTCCCGGGTCGGAGCGCAGTACGTCGATGACCTCATTGCCCTGCGGCGTGCCGACAGCTACGGCAAGGCCGGACACCCCGTGCGCGACCGGAGACTCGAAACCCTCGAAGAGCACGTACGGGCGGTCCTCACCGCCGATAGCGCACTCAACGTCAGAGACCTGGCGGTAAACGGAAACATCCTTCACGAGGAGGCGGGCATTCCCAAGGGCCCGCTTATGGGGCGAACCCTCGAGTTCCTGCTCGAGAGTGTACTGCAGGACCCCTCACAAAACTCCCGGGAAAAGCTGATCGAGATAGCGCGGAACTACTACGAACAGAGACTACAGGCGGGCGGCTGACGAGCCGCAGATCGGGCTCAGCCCCGGCGTTTGCGCCCCTGCCCCTTTCGGGGCTCGACCCGCGTGGGCTCTGCCTTCTCGTCTCCGTCTCTGTCTCCCGACGATTGAGAGAGGCTTTCGTAGGCAATCTTCGCGGCCTCCTGCTCGGCCTGCTTCTTGTTTTTGCCCTGCCCCGGGCCGTAGGTACGGTCATTGACGCGCACCTCGATCCAGAACGTTTTGGAGTGGTCGGGTCCGGTCTTCTTCACCAGCGAATATTTGGGATAGTTCTTGAACTGCTTCTGCACGAGTTCCTGCAGCAGCGTCTTGTAGTCCTTGCGGTGTTTGTCCTCGAGGACTTTGTTGATCTCGGGAACCAGGTAGCGAAGCACGAAACGACGCGAGGCACGAAAACCGGAGTCGAGAAAGTATGCTCCGATTATCGCCTCGAGCGCGTCGGCGAGAAGGGCCTTCTTGGAGCGCCCGCCGGAGAATTCCTCGCCTTTGCCGATGAGAATGAAATTGTCCACGCGCAGGTCGCGTGAGATGGTTGCGAGACTGTCCTCTGAGACAACGAAGGACTTGATCTTTGCAAGATCACCCTCGGCCTTATCGGTCAGCGTGTTGAATAGATACTCTGCAACCACGAGCCCGAGCACCGAATCACCGAGAAACTCGAGTTTCTCGTTGTTATCGATGTCGTTATGCCGTTCATTCGCGAATGAGCGGTGGCAAAACGCAAGATTCAGAAGCTCGAGCTTTTTGAAGCGGATCCCTGCCTGCTTCTCAAAAAGCTGAAGCTCCTGTTTCCGTTCACCGTCGATCTCGGGCGGCTGCAGTTCGTCGTGTGACTTCATCAGCCGCACACTGCACCCCCTGACGAAAACGAAGTTCCCCCGCCTACGCGGAGGAACTTCGTATCAAAGCGCTCACGAGCTGGAAAACACGGAGCTATTTCTGCTGCGACTTCAGATATTCGAGAGCATCCCGAACCGTCTCGAACTCATTGGCCTTCTCGTCGGGAATGGAGATACCCATTTCCTCTTCGATGGCATAGACGAGCTCGTAGGTGTCGAGGCTGTCGGCTCCAAGGTCCTGGCGGAAGGACGAGTCCATTGTGATCTTGTCCTCATCCACTTCGAGCTTGTCGGCGATGAGCTTTTTCATCTTCTCGAACAGTTCATCCATTACGGGTCCTCCTCCTCGGGTGTATTAACCCAACTCCTCCGGATCAAACACCTTTCTGCCGCGGTAATACCCCGACTTCATATCCACCCGATGGCGCTTGACCATCTCGCCTGACTCCGGGGAGGTTATCAGGGTTGGCAACTTCAGCTTGCCGTTTATGCTCCGTCGCCTGCGCGTACGAGCTTTGGAGTGCTTCTTCTTCGGTACTGCCATTCGTTTGTCCTCACGCTACGTACTAAAATTGACCCCTACGTTAGCCAATCGGGGCCGCACTGTCAACAATAGGCGTGGCCGTTCAGGTCCTCGCCTCCTGTTTCAGCTTTCGTTCGATCGCAACCACGACCGGCGGAGGCACCATAGTGCTTATGTCGCCCCCGAGGCGTGCCAGCTCCTTGATTGCCGAAGAGCGCAGTACGAAGTACTGCGGGTCGGTCGGCATCAGGATGGTCTCCACTCGCGGATTCAGACCCTTGTTCAGCATCGAGAGCTCGAACTCGTACTCGAAGTCGTCGAGCGCTCTCACTCCGCGGATCATGACCTTCGCGTCTTCCCGGTCGGCAAACTCCACAATCAGTCGATCCCAGAGATGGACATTCACGTTGTCCATGTCGGCGACCAGCTCCTGCATCATCCCGTAGCGCTCTTCCGCAGAGAACGTGTAATGCTTATTCGGGTTTACCGCGATCACGATGCTCACCACATCGAAGATGCCCGCAGCCCGCCGCACAATGTTGATGTGGCCGTTTGTCGGCGGATCGAAAGAGCCCGGGAAGAGTGCCCTGATCATTTCCTCATAGTAGCGACTGCGGGGGCAAAGGTCAATCATTCTGCCGGTTCGCGACCGACAGAACCCGTGATATACTGAAAAACACCGATGACCCGTCGCGTTACACTCCTCACGGTTGCATTCCTCGCCTGCATTGCTCCGCTCGCAGCGTGGGCCCAGGCCCCGGACGCCCCGGGCGGGGCCGGAGACTCTCCCGGCGAACCGACCGTCGAGCCGGCGGATGAAAGCGATGGCGCAGACTGGATCCGACTCGAAAGTGCGCAGAACGGTCGGACCCATGCCGAGCGCACCGAGGTGCATATTCTCCACGCCCGGGCAACCTCGCCCGACCGGACCATGCAGATGCAGGCCCTGGCGCGGGTACGCAGTCTGGTCGAGGCAAACGACCCCGCCTCACGCTTTCCGGAGGTCACCGAGATCATCTCTATTCTCGTGCTCGAGCCCTACCGAGTAGGGCGGTCTGGGGGTGACCCGGCCGAACCGTCCTCCGGGACAGGTAACCCGGACGTACGCATCAGGGCCCTCGAGCTCCTCGGGCAGATCGGCGGTCCGCAGGCGTACGCTGTCGTCGTGGAATCCCTGCGGGTGGAGCGTGACCCCGCTGTCCGCGCCGCCGCGCTGCGCGTACTGCCGCGACTGGGGGTGCGGCCGGAGGCGGAGCTACCGGACATTCTGGCGCGAACCATGCGGCGAGGCTCGGGCGACCCGTCGTCACTGCAGTCGGCACTCGGCGCCGTGCGTGCCCTACACGCCCGCTATGGCTTTATGGACACCCCTGAGCTGTTCACGGCCGTCATAGATGTGGCCCAGGGACCGTACACCGCCACGCTGCGCCGAGAGGCCTTCGAGGTGCTGGAAATGCTTCGGGAGTGACAGCCGGAGCTTGCTGATTCCTGATCCGGGCCGGTTCAGCTTTGGTCCCGGCCCGTAGTTCTGGGACTGTACTGGTCCCCCTCACGCCGGTCGACCAGCTCGTTGGTGAGTTTGGCGGCAAGCCTCTGTATGGCCGCATCCAGGTAGCTTTCGTCCTGGATCCGCTCTTTGAGCGCATGTATTCGTTTGGGGTCGGGCTGTTTCGCGATTCGTACCATGTTTACTCACCGACGGCGACAGTCATGTGCCGAACCGTCCGTCCGCCGTCGGCGAGGAACAGGAGCTCGTATCGCCGGCGGAAGGTCGCCAGGACCGGGTAGCGCTGCAGGTAGGCCTGCGACGTCAGACGAAGCCGCCGGCGCTTGCGCGCATCCACCACCCGGTCCAGCTCGGTTATCGGCATCCGCTCCCAGCTCTTCACTTCCACGAACGCTACCGAGTCATCCCGCACAGCTATTATATCGACTTCTCCGTGCCGGCATTTGAAGTTTCTTTCGAGAATACGGTAGTTCTTCTGCTCGAGGTACGAGGACGCGGCGTCTTCGCCTCGGCGCCCTTTCGCGGTCGTGCTTTCAGACCTGTGGCGAATAGGTCACTCCCCGCGCTGTTTCGAGATTTCCCGTGGGTCTACCGCCTTGGCGATGAAGAGTTTCTTCTCCTCGGCGAGGTCCACAACGGCCCCCTGATCGTCCCGGTACTCGTGACCATTCTCGCCGATCATGATCTTCACCCGCGGCTTCAGCGGTGCGCTCCGGTTAATCTCGACCACACGTCCGATCGAACTGTCGTTGAGCAGGACCACACTGCCCACCGGATAGATTCCCATTGTTCGAATGAAGACCTTGAGAACCTGGGGATCGAAGCGGCGGCCGTTGTCGCTGAGGATGTTTCGCATGGCGGTGTAGCCTATCATCGAATTCCTATACGGCCTTTTTGAGATCATTGCTTGAAATGAATCGACAACGGCGATGATACGGGCAAACAAAATGATGTTTTCACCGGAGAGCATCTTCGGATAGCCCTGCCCGTCCCATCGCTCCTGGTGCTGCAGCGCCGCGCGGCCGATCTCCTCGGGGTAGCGCAACTCACGAGTAACGATCTTGTAGGAGTGTACGGGATGCGTGCGAATCGTCTGAGCTTCCTCGGCCGTGAGCTTGTCCTTCTTATTCACGATGTCCGGAGGCAGACGAAGCATCCCGACATCGTGGAGCAGCGCCGCGGTGGCAAGATGGATAAGCCGGTGTTTTGCCATTCCGAGGCTCAAGCCGATGGGTGTCGAGATGATTGCCGAGTTCAGCGCGTTGTCGACGTCGGTCATGGCGCCCTGAAAGCCGTAGAGGATGTACTCGATGGTCTGATTGGGGTACTGCTCGAGGAGCCGAAACATGGCGTCGACAATGGTGTCGATATCCGAGGTTTCGACCGGATCATAATTGCGAATCTGTTCGAAGATTGCCCGCAGCTGGCGGCGGAGCTTGGTGTGGGTCTTCATCACCAGCTCGTGTTCGGCGGTGTTGAAGGCCCGCATGAAGAAGGTGTTCTCCTCCTGCCCCTCGTCGAATCCCTCCGAGAGCATTTCCCCCTCGGTGGTCACGCTGGAGATCTGCCACTTCTGCAGTCGCTGGATGTCCTTCTGCCGGATGGGCACACGAGGAGGCACGAGAATATTCTCCCCGTCGATGTACACGGGTTTGTCGAACTGTTGCCCCGGTTTCAACTCCAAAACCTTGATGCTGCGCATTACCTCGCCCGCCCTTCCGCACGTAGCACGAAGGCAAGTAGTTCCGCTACGGCCCCATAGAGATCTTCCGGAATCAATTCTCCGATATCGAGAAATACGAGAGACTCGGCGAGCGCGGGATCCGCTACAATTCGGACGCCCGCCTCCTCGGCGACTCTCTGAATCCGCTCTGCCACATGCGCCGATCCTTTTGCCACGACAAGCGGCGCCGGCAGAGTCTCGTCGTACCGGAGGGCTATCGCCTTCTCCATACGCTCCCGCTACGCTTCGGTGTCGATTCCTCTGAGTATATCCACACTTTCCCCCGTTGAAAACCCGTCGAAATCTGCATCCGGCGCGGTATCCACACTGCCAAAACCGAGCAGCTCCAGTCTCTCGGCGAGGTCTCCGAGCAGTTCCGTCGGCGGCGGCTCGCCGCCGGGATAGAAGACCCGCGTCCCGCCGACTTCTCGACCGCCGCCGCGCACCAGCTCGAACTGCCACCGGCCACTCTGCCCCTCAGCAGAGACGGCGGCCCGGTCGAAGGTCGCGCGGTCGCCGGCGAAGTGAATACGAATGCTACCGCGATACTCCTGCCCCCCGCCATCCTCGACGGAGAAAGGAACGACGACCCAGTGGTCACTCTCTCCCCTGAGGTGGTTGAAAGCGTGAATGAGGTCGCCGGCCTCGTGGTCACGCCGCTCGACGATCTCCCGCACGGTATCCTCGGCTTTCGTCGCCTGAGTAGCGCCCTTCTTCGGTTCGCGGCGCCGGCGCTCGGCGTCGTCGTGGGCGCCGCCGTGCGCTCCGCCGTGTGCTCCACCATCCCCGGCGCCGCCCCTGCGTCCACCATAGCCGTCGAGAGCGTCGATGAAGCGATCGAGCCCCTCCTCCGAGGGAGAGATGCCCTTCTGCTGCAAGAGGAGGTAGGCGCGCACCATGCGTGTTGATACCGAGTCGCGGTTTTTGAAGAAGGCGTACACGTTTCGGATGTGCCCCGGGTCGAGAGGCATACCGCTACGAAGCAAGGCGCGCAGAATAGTTACCGAGAGATCGTCGCGTGGCAGGCCCTCTGCGCCGAGAAAGCGCAGCGCACCCTCCTGCGCCCCGACCTGCTCGTAGGGCTGGAGCAGAACCGTGCCGGCCTCGATGCGCACCTGCGCCTGAAAGGTCATGCCGGGAGAGAGGTTACGCTCCGAGGTCGCGGCTATGACCCGGCCACCGATGCCGAGCATCCATTTCGACGGAGCGAGTTGCTTTATTACATTGGCCCGGACAACCTGCCCGGAGCGAAGGGAGGAGCGCCGCTGGGCGCCCGCCTCGAATATGAGGCGAGCGATGGACCCCGGTCCACCGGCGCCCTGCATGAGCTACCGCTGCTTGGCCTGAGGCTTCTTGCGGATGAGCTCGGCCACCTTTGCAGCCTTACCCACGCGATTGCGGATGTAGTAGAGCTTGCCCCTTCGTACGCGGCCGCGGCGGCTGACCTCGATTTTCTGGATGCGCGGCGAGTGCAGCGGGAACACACGCTCGACGCCCACCCCGTAGGACATCTTTCGAACGGTGAAGGTACGGCGCACGCCGCCGTTGTTTTTCGCGATCACGAGGCCTTCGAAGACCTGGATACGCTCCGTGCGTCCTTCAACGATGTTAAAATGAACCTTGACCGTATCGCCGACCTGGAAGTTCTCGGCGTCCTGCTTTGTCTGTTCGCTTTCGATTGCGCTGATGAGATCCATTCCCGGCTCCTTATTCATCTGATTCCTCTGCGTTTTCGTCGCTTGCGGCATCGATCAAATCCGCGCGGTTGGCCCGCGTCTTCTCGATGCGCTGTTGCTGTCGCCACTCCCGGATTCGCTCGTGATGCCCGGTGAGCAGGACCTCCGGAACACGCATCCCCTTGTAGACCTCGGGGCGCGTATACTGGGGGTACTCGAGGAGGCCGTCTGTGAAGCTCTCCTCGGACAGCGATTCCGGTGTAATCACCCCGTCGATCAGTCTGACAACCGCGTCGATAATGACGAGCGCCGACAATTCGCCGGATGATAGCACATAATCGCCGATTGTAAGCTCATCGTCAACATAGTGATCGATGATACGCTGGTCCACGCCCTCGTAACGCCCGCAAATGAAGACCAGGTCCTGCTCCCCGG
>CAZVXU010000052.1:0-15365 GCA_964631585.1 uncultured Spirochaetaceae bacterium
GCCGTTCACAACTACTCCAAGCCGACCCGGATCTACGCACGGTGGTTCGAAGTCCACGTTGACGCGCGGCACGACCCGGTCACGGTACGGCAGTTGTTGCTCGAGGCCGCGCTCGGATGCGCGGCTGTGCGAAAGACGCCGTCGCCGACGGTCAATATTTCCGATGCGTCGAGCAATCCCTATGTCTACACCGTCTACGTACGCTTCAAGGACTTTCCGTCGTACTTCTCCGGGCGCACGGAGCTGTACCTGAATATCCACACCTACCTGACCCGCGCCGGTATCGGCACCGCGCCGGTAAAATACGAGGTTGCCACCGAGGCCATGCCGGAGCGCAAACTGGAGGTGCCGTCGGTCGAGGAGGAGTTGCGGCGCCTGGATCTGTTCTCGGTACTGGATGATGAGCAGGTGCAACGGGTGGCGGAAGGTGCGGTCTCGCGGACCTTCTACCCTGACGACGTGATTGTGGAGGAGGGGACGAAAGGTTCCTCGCTCTTTATCATCACCTCGGGCGCCGTGCAGGTGACCAAGCAATCACCGAAGAAGGCCGAAGTAGAGATGACCAGGTTCGGCGCGGGCGACGTCATCGGCGAAATGTCCCTCCTCACCGGAGAGCCTCGTACCGCGACGGTGACCGCGCTCGTGCCGGTTACGGCAATCGAGGTCACCAAGGAGAGCCTCGCGCCTATCCTCCACGAAGTACCGGAGCTAAGTGATAAGTTTGCGGAGGTGATGCTCGACCGCCGTCTCGAAACCGAAGAGTTTCTCAAGACGATGCGCCGCAGCGATCAGGCGGCAAGCGATTTCGTCAGCGACTATCTCGAGCGGCTCGTGCGCCGTACCCGGCGGTTTTTCAGGCTGTAGTGGGCGGTATGCCGGGCCCCCCGGCGGTGCAGCAACACATGCTGCGCCGCCGGCTCGGACCTCGGTTGACGTACTATTCGCCTTCGATCTGCTGGTCGAGGTAGTCGAGTGCCTGCTCGGCCTTGAACTCCGCGAAAGCGGCGTCCTCGTTGCGCTGGAAGGCTTCGGAGGCTGCCTCGCGGTAGTTCCCCTTCGGGAAGGAAACGAGGGCGTAGATTGTGCCGTCAGGGCCCTGGTCGACCTCTTCGGGACGAGTGCCTTCGAGCGTTGTCTCGGTCACCTGCCGGGAGATGTTCTCCACGAAACTGATGACCTGGTTGTTGTCGTCGACGCCGCTTTCCTGAGCGTAATCGACGATTGCCGCCTCGATCTGGGCGTTCATCTGAAATGCGATGTCCTCACGGGCGCGGCTGATCGCCATGCGACGCGACGTGTCGAGGGAGGCCATTTTTGCCGAGCCCACACCGTAGATCGCATCTTCGGCTGCCGGCGGATTCAGGTACCAGCTCGGAGCACCGGACTGCTCTGCCGGAGCTGGCGGTGCCGATTCTTCAGCGTCGCCGGCGCAGGATACGATCAGCGCGAGCGCGGCGAGCGCAATAACGAGATAACCAAGTCGCTTCACTTCATACCTCCATACCACATCGTGTAGTATTCGTCTTTCTGCTGCTGAAGCATACAGCACTTATGTCCCGATCACAAGACAGTTTCACGGAAGGCTTCGGCCGGCCGCAAGCAGGGCGCTGAACTCATCCGCCGGGACCGGCCGCGCGAAGTGAAACCCCTGCATCCAGCGCACGCCCATCTCCACGAGAATCTCCTTTTGAGCTGCGGATGTTACCCCCTCGATGATGATCTGCTTTCCACGCGACCGGACCCCGGCGAGGATGCTCGCGAGATAGTCGCGGTCGTCGGCGCTCGTCGTGAGGTCATCGACGAAGATCTTGTCGACTTTCAGCACGGGAACCGGGAGGCGTTTCAGATAGCTCAACGATGACTGCCCCGTCCCGAAATCGTCTATCCACACATCTACGCCGAGCTCATTCAGCCGCCGGATTCTCGCGATCGACCTCTGGGGATCCCGCATGCAGCTGCTCTCGGTGAGCTCGAGCTTCAGTCTGCCCGCCGGCACGTTGCCGGCCCCGGCAATCGCGGCTGAGATGACATCGCTGAGGTCTTCGTCCTCGAGCTCCCCGGCACTGATGTTCATGGACACGAAGATACCGTAATCCTGAGACCACTCGGAGATTCGCTTGCAGACACTGTAGAGTGCCCACTTGTCGATGGCCCGCACGATCCCGGTCTCCTCGGCGAGGCGCATGAAGTGTCGGGGAGTGACGAGCCCCCGGCTTGGATGGTTCCACCTGATGAGCGACTCCGCCCCGTGGATCACCCCGTCGGGGTCAACGATGGGCTGATAGTAGAGCTCGAGCTGACGGGATTCGAAGGCTCGAAGCAACTCGGTATGAAGGGTCATGCGCGCGATGGCGCGCTCGTGGAGGTCGGTATCGTAGAGCTGAAAGCCGCGGTCCGCCGCCTCAGCCTCGATAACGGCCGAGTTTGCGTGCTGCAGCAGGGTGTCCGCGTCGGAAGCGTCGTCGGGAAAGACCGATACGCCGATGATGGCGGAAATTCGCAGGTCCATACCCCGGTAACGATAGGGTACACCGATGGCGTCGGCGAGCTTTTGAGCGACCACCGCCGGGTCGGTGTTCCGGCTGACCGTCGGGAGGAAAACGACGAGATTCGTGCCCTCGAAGCGGAATACATAATCGCTCTTGCGTAACTGCTGGGTGATGCGGATTCCGGTGTTCTCGAGCAGCAGGTCGCCGATGCGGGTGCCGTGGGTCTGGTTGATGCGTTTGAAGTTCTTGAGGGCAATCAACAGCAGCGCGAGCACATTGCCCTCGCCCGAGCGGCGCGCGTTCTCGACCTCCTTCTCCACGATCATGTCGAGGGAGCGACGCGTGAGAAGTCCGGTCATCGGATCTCGGTATTCGGCGTCGGCGTGACGGCGATCATGCTCCTCAGCACCGGCGCCTTCCCGAGCGAACACCAGGGCGTGGGTGACCACGCCGTCGCCGTTGCGGAAGGGAATCATGTGGACGTCGAAGAGCTCCTTGTTGTTGCCGTCGCGGGAGGTCTTCCCGTAGCGCAGCTCCTTCCCCGAAATACACCGGTCGATATTCGAGCGGAACTCCGTCCCGAAGACGCCGCGACCCATGACCTCGGTAACTGGCCGGTCGATGAGCTCCCGACGGTCGGCTCCCACCAGGGTAGCGACGCGGTCGTTTACGAGCTCGAGAGTATGATCAGGTCGTACGAGGAGAATGTGATCGCGGGAGAGGTTAATGATGCGCTCGAGTGTATCGCCCATGCTCCGTGCTGAAGGTTTAGCATGAGTCGCTCGGGGGATCAAGTCGCTCTTTTCCCGGACGCGCATCCCCGACGCGCAGGCTCCGTCGGGGATGCGCGTCCGCCGTCCGGGACTATCGCAGCTCGAAATCGGCATCCTCCACGTCGGAGCTCACCTCGAACGCCAGATTCCCGAAACGAGGTGGCCCGACGATGCGCCCCGATGCCTTGTACATGCCCCATGGCTCCTTCGGGCCGAACATGCCCATGTCGAGCTCTTCGTTGCCGTTGCTGTCCAGGAAGGCGCGGACGGCGTAGGTTCCCGGCGGTACGTTATCGATCCGAAACTCAACTCTGCTTCCCGACTCGACCCGGTACGAGCGCCCCTCTACGAATCCCTCCTGGAAATCCGGGGCCGCCTCCCACCCTCGCTCGTCAAAGATAGCGACGAAGAGCTCGCCGTCTTCCTCGATACCGGTGATCGTGCCGGCCACCACGTGCTCCGCGCCCGCAGATGCCGATATCGTGAGGGCCATCATGAGCCCGAGCAGGATCGCGTGGTGTTTCATCGAATGTCTACCTCAGCCCGCTTCACGTCGGGATCATCATAGCGCGCCGGCTTCGGTTCTTCAACGTGATGTGGTGGTCACGCAGTTTTTACCACAAACGGCAGACAACTCCGCTGCGGAGTGGTAGGATTCGGGCGGAGACCCGACATGTGTGCAACCATCTCGCGCAAAACGTCGCTACTAACGTTGGTACTCTCGGTTGTCTTTGCCGGTTGGGTCTCGGCGGCGGATCTGTCACAGATTCGCAGCCGGGGTATTCTCGAGGTGGCGGCTCGGCCGATCTCGACGCTTATTTTCTCTCCCGGAAACAGCGAGCTCCCCGGCTTCTGCTATGAGTTGGCGAGAGAGTTTGCCCGTTCTTTGGGTGTCGAGACAGCGGTACAGCCGGTGGATTCTTTCGGAGCGTACTGGCAGCGTGGTGACGATCGGGCGAGCCTTTCCCTTTTCAACGAGGTCGACCTGTACGCCGAGATTCTCACGGTTACCCAGAAACGAAAAGAGCTACTGTCAATGACCCCCTACATCGAGAGCACCGAGATTCTGGTTGGCAGAGCCGGGAGCGGGGCAACCGAGCTCCGCGACCTACTCGGAAAGCGTGTAGCCGTGGTTGAGGGGATGTCCTTTCAGCATGTGCTCGAAGAGGCGCTTTCGCAGCACGGAGTTGCATACAGACGGGTACCCGCGATCCTGGAGGACGGAGTGATCGTGCCCCGAGACCTCGAGGCCGGCGAGAGTGTGCACAACGACGCCGCACAGAGCGTGCAGCTCCTGCTTCTTCCGCCGGGAATGCGTACGACTCTCATGTTCTTTCCGGAACAGCTCGCCCTGGGCTCGGTTGATTTTTTCATCCTCGATTCCTTTTCTCTTTTTCATCAGCTCAACGTGAGTCAAGCGTTGCGGGGCATGGTTCGACCGCTCTTTCCCGTGAGCGAGAGCGTCGGAGAGCTCGCCCTTGGTAGCTCCCTCGACACTCCCGCGCTGAACCGCGCCCTCGACCGTTGGATGAAAGAGTTCCGGACGAGCGCAGCCTACGACTCGATGGTCGAACGCTACATCGGCATGTCCTACGACCGCTACAGCGACTTCATTGAGGACTTTCCGGAGTGAAGTTTTCAACGAGGCTTTTTCTCGTCATATTTCTCGTCAATAGCGTGACCGCGATCGTCTCGACCTCCCTCTTTCTCAAGACATTCAGGGAGGGCGAGTATGCCGACCTCGAGCGGAATATGGAACTGGTCACCACCGTCGCTGTTGCCCGATACACGGGCTATCTCGATCGCGCCCAGGCAATAGTAGAAATGATTGCCTCCGACAGAGACGTGCGCAATTTTTTCGTGGACCATGAAATACTTCGAGATTACAGCCGGCGGGACGCGAAGAGATATCTCGGACAAGTCGTCGAAAGCAATCCCTCGATCAGCGATGTCGTCCTCTCCTCCGGGGATGAGCGAGTTTCCATGATCGGCTGCAGCACGAACGACCGCAGCCGGGAGGGGAGCTTTGTCCTCTCCTGCGATGGGGAGCGAGCGTACGCCGTCCTCTCGTCTCCGGCAGGAGACTCGGTCCGGGTGGCCGTTCTGGTGGATCTCCAGCGCTTCGCCGATACCCGAGTCGCGCCGCTTCTGGAGGAGGGGGCGCAGCGCCTCGCCCTTGTGAGTTCGGAAGGCACGCCTCTTGCAGTGACGGGGGGATCGCTCGGTGAGGGGCGGAAGTGGGTACAACGACAGGGGCTGACAGCGGCAACCGCCCCAACGGATCTCCTGACTCGGCACCACAACAACTACACCTTCCACCTCCGGCACGGTGACTTGAGCTTCATACTGGTCTCTCCTGTGTCGGCGTTCACGACACGCCTCGTCGAGACGAGCCGCTGGGCACTCTTCACGGTGCTTCTGCTCATTCTCATACCGGGTCTGCCGGCGGTGCTCCTCTCCCGCTCGCTCGGAAAGCGCCTGAGAGAACTCGCCCGGGCAAGCCGCCTCCTCGATGGGCGCAAAGAGGTGAAGATCGACACTTCAGGCGGTGATGAGGTTGCGGAGCTATCTCGGGCCCTGCTCGACCTCAACGCACGGGTTAACCGGTCAACCGAGGAGCTGGAGGAGCGAGTGCGGCGACGAACCGAAGTGATAGAGCGTCAGAAACGGGAGCTTGCAGAGATGGCATCCCACGACCCGCTGACTGCCCTTTACAACAGGCGTGCCTTCGAGCAGCAAGCGCAGCAACTCCTTGCCCTGGCCCGACGGGAAGGGCGGTGGCTTGGCGTTGCGATGATCGACGTCGACTACTTCAAGTCCGTGAACGACCGCTACGGCCATCTGGTGGGGGATGATACTCTTCGAGCTCTCGCCGCAATTCTAACCGACAGTTTTCGCCGAGAGACGGATCTCATCGGACGCTACGGCGGCGAGGAGTTCGCCATCGTGACAACCGCGGCCTGCGTAGATCGAGAGTTTACCGCACGCCTGGAGGCATTTCGTGAGACGCTGGCCGCGACGCCGATGCGGACCGAGAGCGCCGTGGTGCACGTAACCGTGAGTTGCGGCGCGTTACTCACCATTCCTGACTCCGACGACGCCCTTGAAGGGATCCTGAATGAAGCCGATCAGGCGCTTTACTACGCCAAGGAGCAGGGTCGTAACCGTGTCATCCTCGCCGACCAGGATCTGCACGTTCCGAGCTGACGAACGGTTCCGGATGCACACGTCGAACACCACCATGTGATAGAGTGCAATATGCGCACAGCGAGCTTGCTCACGGTCTCGGTTCTCCACATCGTTGCATACCTCTCGTTCATCGTCCTCGGCCTCCCCGACGGGATGCTCGGAGTAGCGTGGCCCTCGATGAGTTGGGAGTTCGCGCGGCCCCTCGGAGCGCTCGGTATCCTGCTCTTCGGCTTCACCGTCGGCTACCTCGCCACCACCGCGGCGGCAGGCATTCTCATACAGCGCCTCGGCTACTACCGGCATCTTCTCCTTGCCGCCCTTCTGATGACCACCGGCGGCGCCGGTATCGCCCTGGCCCCGGTCTGGATCGCCGTGGTTGCGGCAGCCGGGGTGCTCGGCGCCGGCGCCGGTATGCTCGACGGTGGACTGAACGCGTACGCCGCCCAGCGTTTTCGCCCCAGGGACCTCAACTGGCTCCACGCCGCGTACGGCGTTGGGGCCACCACGGGCCCGCTCCTGATGACGCCCATCATCGCGGCCGAAACGAGCTGGCGCCTCGGTTACGTAATCTTCGGTCTCTTCGCTGCGGCCGCCGTGGTGGCGTTCAGGCTGTCGCGGGATCGCTGGCGGGTGCCGCCGGGCGACGGATCGACGGATGGGGCGGCGCACGCCGGGGCTCCCGACGCGGCGCCGCCGACCGCGGCGGCGAACGGCGACTCGGCAGGGGCCTGGAGCGTGCTCCTCGGCTCCCTCGTAGTGTTCTTTCTCTACACCGGGCTCGAGGTTGTGGCGGGGCAGTGGTCCTACACGCTCTTCACGGTTGGCCGTGGTGTTGATGCGGGCCGGGCAGGGCCGTGGATGTCGATCTACTGGGGATCTCTGACGGTGGGACGCGTTGCATTCGGCTGGATCGCCGAGCGTATTCCCGCCGAGACCCTGCTTCGCGTGACGTCAGTGGTGGCTATCCTCGGAGTGACGTTGCTGTGGATCGGTCGACCGCCCGTTCTCGGCGCGGTGGGGCTGAGCGTCCTCGGCGTCTGCCTGGCGCCGATGTTCCCGTTGCTCATCGGCGAGACGCCGCGTCGCGTCGGAGCGGCACGTTCGGATCACATGGTGGGGTTGCAGATTGCGTCATCGAATATCGGGGCGGTCTCGCTTGTGGGGCTCGTGGGATTGCTCGTGGAAGTTCTCGGACTCGAGATCATCGGCCCGGCCCTGTTCGTCAACGCGCTTCTCTTCCTGGTTGCCAACGAGTTCGTCGCGCATCGCAGTGGCGCGGTCTCACACGGCCGCACTTGAGCGCACGCAGTTGCGCCCCGCCCGCTTCGCCTCATAGAGCCGTCGGTCGGCCGCCGCGATGAGCGCTGTCGCGGACTCCGCCTCCCTGCTCGAGGCAACGCCGAGGCTCGTGGTAACCCGAAGCCCCGGCTGCTGCCCGTCCCAGGAATACGCCGCGACGGCCTCTCTGATCTTGTCGCATGCCCGGCGGGCATCCGCCAGGGTGCTCTCGGGGAATACGAAAAGAAACTCCTCTCCGCCGTAGCGGGCGACCAGGTCGGGCGTACGGAGAGTCGAACGGAAGATGCGGGCCACATTCTTCAACACCTCGTCGCCCACGGCGTGGGTGTAGGTGTCGTTGACCCGCTTGAAGTGATCGAGATCTGCTACGGCAACCGAGAACACCGACCCGTAGCGGCGACTGCGCTCGAATTCCTCCTCCACGCGCTCGAGCACCGATCGGCGATTCGGCAATCTTGTAAGACTGTCCTCCCGGGCGAGGCGTGCAAGGATTGCCCGCTGCTTTTCGATAACCTGAAGGTGTTCATGGTTACGGCGAAACTGCACAAAGAGCATCCGCGAGATGACCAGCGCGAGCGCGACGACGAGTGTGCCGTTGATGATCTGGGCAACGAAGCTGTCCGGGTCCGTCTGAACGGCGCTGAGCGCGGCGAGAAACAACGTGTGGGCTACCACGTAGAGCGTGACGGCAAAACGCGGCGGCAGATACACGCCCACCGAGATCCCCAGCGCTCCGATGACATAGACGGTTATCTGCCCGTGTATGAACTGATCCAGGATGCTCACGGCGGCTGAGAGGAGAAGCATCAGCACGACCACCAGCCGCCAGCCGACGTCATGTGAACGGGATGGCGTCTCCTCCTTATCGATCGGCCGGCTGAATGCGAAGACGGCGAAGGCGGCCAGCACCGCTACCAGCGAGAGATGTGCGTAGAACAGCAATCTGTACCCGCGGTGCACGGCGAGGGTGCCGTCGAGGAGTCGGAACAGATCTATGACGATGAGGGCCATATGAACGCCGAAGAGGACCAGTGAGTACAGGCGTGCCCGGAGAAAGTTCGTACGAACGATCTCGGCGTGAAAACCGTCGGTATGGCCGCGTTTCACAGTGGGCCCATCATACAACGGGGCAGGGCAGGAGAAAAGTGTCGCTTCACGGCGCGTGCCACAAAGAGCTTGCCAAACGGGGCCTCCATCCCGGAGAATTGGAAACTCAATCGCCGGATGCTCGGACTCGAGTAGATCAGGCTCAGGAGGCGAACGCATGGAATCATGGAAGCGGAAGCTGCGAATGGGAATGGTCGGCGGCGGTCAGGGCGCCTTCATGGGAGGGGTCCATCGGCTGGTCGCGGCGCTCGACAACCAGGTTGAGCTGGTCGCGGGCGCATTCTCCCGGGATCCGGAGAACACACGAGAAACAGGCAAGGAGCTCTACCTCGACCCGTCACGCTGTTACCGGGATTACGAGGAAATGGCACGTGCCGAGGCGCGACTTCCGGAGGGCGAGCGCATCGACTTCGTCTCTATAGTCACGCCGAACAGGATGCACTTCCCCGTGGCAAAGACGTTTCTCCAGGCCGGATTTCACGTTGCCTGTGACAAGCCGATGACCTACAGCGTCGAGGAGGCGCGAGAGCTCGTCGAGTTGGTGGAGACGACCGGCCTCGTGTTTGCGCTCACTCACAACTACACAGGGAATCCGCTGGTGCGTGAGGCGCGCCGGATGTTCTCCGCCGGCGAGATGGGCTCGGTGCGAAAGGTGATGGTGGAGTATCTGCAGGACTTTCTCATGTATCCGCATGAAAAGGAGGGGATGAAGCAGGCGGTGTGGCGAACCGATCCCGCGCAGTCGGGGGCGGGCGGTGCGCTCGGCGACGTCGGCTCCCATGCGGTGAACCTCCTCGAGTACATCACCGGCGAGAGGATCGTCGAGCTCTGCGCCGACACGAGCACTTTTCTCCCTGATCGCGTCCTCGATGAGGATGCCAATATCCTCGTGCGCCTCTCAGGCGGCGGGAAGGGAACCGTTGCCATCAGTCAGGTCGCGACCGGCGAGGAGAACGCCCTTCGGATCAAGGCGTATGCCTCAGACGGGGCCGTGGTGTGGGACCAGGAACACCCCAACCACATGGGGGTCTACCGTTACCGCAGGCCCAGGGAGACCTGGAGCCGAAATGCCTCCTACGTCTCGGATGTATCGAGCTCCGTTTCCCGTGTTCCCTCGGGACATCCCGAGGGTTACCTCGAAGCCTTCGCCAATGTCTATAAGGGATTCATCGAGGCGGTTCGACGCCACCTCGACGGTAGCCCCATGGCCCGGGGTGAGTACGTCTTCCCGGACGTGCACGACGGGCTGCGAGGCATGTTCTTCATAGAGCGCGCGGTCGAGTCGGCGAAAGCCGGGTCCATCTGGGTGCCGCTCGAATGAGGGGCGGGCGGCGGACGCGTGACGGGGGCGACCGGCGGCAGACACCCGCGGCGGGCGACACCGCCGCAGGCGGCCCCTTGCATTGATTGGCCGATCGCTGCATAATAAAAGTCCAAATTGACCAAAAACGCCCGCACGTTCTTACATCTCAGTGGAGGTACTCGATATGCTCGACGCGAGTCTTCGCGCGGGGCTGATAGAGCTGCTTTCGAGCAGCTTCAATAGTGATGAGATCTCGGAGCTCGGAGCCCTCGTCCTTCGAAAATTCGATCTGTACAGTCTCACGAACCGGCATAACCACATCACCGTGCCGGTCCGGGATGCCGCTCAGACCCTTGTGGAAGCATGTGAGGAGAAGAAGAAGGTCTCCGATCTCGTTCAACTGTTCATCGAGTCGGACGGCTCTATGTTGATGGGGCGCCGAGTCGCGGTGAAGGACCTGGAGATCTTTCTGTCGAACCTGGCACGGGCCGGATATGTCTACGACTTTGACCGGCGCAAGCTCCGCGAGAGCTCCCGCGACCTGCAGGAGTTGCCCAACTGGGGCGCACTCCGCGAGGGGCGAGAGTACGAGGTGACCGTTGCGAGCGTGGACATTGCGGGAAGCTCGTCCCTGGTTCGCGGTGCCGGCCAGCGGACCATGGAGAAAGTTTACTATCAGTTCTGGGCCTTCCTGAGGGATCGCCTGGCGCACTACGACGGGCGCATATGGTCCTGGGCCGGGGACGGAGGCGTAATCGCGTTCTCCATGAAGAACGACGCGGTGCGCGCCGTGCAGTGCGCACTTGAAATCCAGGCGACGCTGCCCGTATTCAACGCCAGACCCGAGAATCCCATCGCCTCGCCCATCTCCATACGGATCGGAATGGATCGTGGGGCGGTGCGCTACATGAATGATACCGGGCGAATCATATCCGAGACCCTCAACTTCGCAGCCCACCTCGAGAAGGCCGCCACCGAGCCGGGTGCGGTTTCGATCTCCGACACTCTGAGACCCGAATTGCCGGGATCACTTCGCGCGTTTTTCGTCGACGCGGACGTCTTCGAGGGGCGACGCATCTTCACCACACCGCAGCGTCCCGACTCCTGGAACCGGCCGGATCCGCTACCTGTAGAAGCGGCCTCAGCCGGCGGCGCTCCCGGCAACGAGGTCGCGCACGACCTTCACTAAGAGAATCACCACCGGCGTGGCGTGCAGCAAAAGATCGAAGATATCGATCGGTCGGGTGAGTGTACCCTGTGTGAGCATTCCGATCTTCTCGAACAGATGCGGCTGCGGCTGAAAGGGAGCCAGCCCGAGAAGCAGGGCGACCGGCACGAGCATTCCATAGGATAGTGAGTCGATCCAGTTGAGCATGGCGATAAGCTACTGAAGGTCGGCCGCGGGGTCCAGTATGCGTCGGGCGGCCGCCCGTCCGCTCTGGAACGCTCCCTCGATACGCGCGCCGGAGCACCAGTCGCCGCACATTCCCACCTTCAAATCCGCATCCCAGAGCCCTTCCTCGGTCAGGGCTGCGCGGGGCCGGGCGTAGCGCCAGCGGTGCGCGGCGGCGTAGGCAGGCTCCGGCAAACGCATGCCGACCGCTTCCTCGAAAGCGGGCAGAAGCTCGGCGACAACAGATTCCGGTGCGTCATCGTCACGGCCATGGGACCATGATCCCGTCGCATGCAGCACCCAGGCCGCGCCTCCGGCGCGTCCCGGCTTTGAGTCGTTGCGAGCCGCCCAGCTCAGCGTCGGGTTCTCAATGAAGACGGCGTCGGCTGCGAGCTCCGGCGGGTGATCGAACCCGAGGAGCACGGCCCATACAGGATCGAACATCACTTCCCCAGCCCGCCCCGCAAATTCCGGCGCGGCGTCGAGAAGCGGCAGTCCCTGCTGAGGAGTGCAGGCGAGAAGCAGGGCGCCGAAGGGGCCCGCACTGGGGGTGCGCTCGCCTTCACCAGCGCCGCCGCGTCCGCCGCCGCCTCCTCCGTCTCCGTCCCCGCTTGAAACCTCGAGCTCCCACTGTGGTAATCCGCCGGCGTCACGTCGCAGGGTCGCCGAGAGCACCCGGGTCTGCGTTCGCAGGTCGAGACCTTCGGCGAGGTTGCGGGCGAGGGCACTCATCCCCGGCACGCCGACATAGCGCGGAAATCGTGAGCTCTTCGGGCGCAGTCCTCCGTCCCCGGCGGTCGCCATGCGGGGCGACCACTCCGCGGCGACGCCGGCCTCGACCCAGGCGGCGGTCTGATCGGCGAAAGCCCGGGAGCGGGCGGTAAAGTACTGGGCGCCGTGGTCGAACTCGAATCCGGGCACCCGCCGCCGCCCGGCCCGTCCGCCGGGGCCCCGCCCACGCTCGAATACGGTTACCTCCATGCCCGCGGCGACGAGCTCGCCCGCCGCAGCGAGCCCGCTGATTCCCGCGCCGACGATCGCCACACGCCGCCCCACGGCCGAAGTCCCCCCGGCTTTGCTCTGCATAACGCTACGCTCCTTGCCGATCAAGGTACGTCGGGGTGGCGCACGGCGTCCACCGAAGGGGCGCCGAAGCAGCCATTGGCATGGTACAATGGTGTATGCAGTTTACAGTACTGGTTGAGAACGAACGGAGCAACGATGACCTGCGGGCGGAGCACGGGATCTCGATCTGGCTCGAGACCGCTGAGACCAGGATCCTGTTCGACACCGGCGCGAGCTCGGCCTTTGCCGAGAATGCCGATCGGCTCGGCATTCGCATCGAGGACGCCGATGCCCTCGTTCTCTCCCACGCGCATGCCGACCACACCGGTGGCCTTCGCACCTTCTTCGAGCGGAACACTCATGCGCCGGTATTTGCGGGCCGGGGCATTACCACGCCCCGGTACTCCGTCCGCGGCGGCAGCAGCACGCGCTTCATCGGTCTTGATACAGAGCTCTGGGCGGCCCACCGCGACCGCATCCGGGAGGTAGTCGATGTGGCTCGCGTGGTCCCCGGAGTGGGGGTCTCTATAGTTCCCGTACGACCGCATCCGGCGCCCTCCGGTAACCGGAATCTCTACCGCAAGACTGACACTGACGGAGAGCTCGAGCTCGATCCCTTCGAGGAAGAGCTCTTCCTGTGGGTCGAGGAGCCGGACGGCATACGCGTCGTCACCGGTTGCTCGCACTCCGGCATCGCCAATATCGTGGGGGAGGCGAGCACTCACGGGGTTGTCCGTGGCGTGATCGGCGGCTTTCACCTCAAAGGGGAAGCAGAGACGCGCGTGCGGGACCTCGCCCGGCGCCTTTCCGGTGTGCCGGCTCTCTACACCGGGCACTGCACCGGCAGAGCGGCCTTCGATGTTCTACACGACGAGCTCGGCGGGCAGGTCCGCTATGCGTCCACGGGTCTCAACGGCGCCGCGTGACGAGATCTTCGTACTCGGGATGGCGCTTGAGATAGGTTTCGATGTAGGGGCAGGTCGGAATGACCCGGTAGTCATGCTCCTTCGCGTACTCGAAGGCGGCCGCGGCGAGGGCGGCGGCAACCCCGCGGCCCCGATGCTCCGGCGGGACGTAGGTGTCCTTGATATCGAGCACGTCTTCGCCGACCGGTAGATACATCAGCACGGCCTCCGCACCGTCGAGCTCGACCGAGAAGGTCGTCATTTCGGTGTCGTGTTTCACCTCATGATCGGGCATTCGTGTCCTCCGGAATATAGATACTGTATGTCGTACCCCCCTGCCGGGAGACTTCGACGGTTGCGTTGAGCTGACTCGAAAGCTCGTCGATGAGAATGAGGCCGAGGGAGTCGCCGGCGCGGACGTCCTCGGGCAGGCCCACCCCGTCGTCGGCAATCCGTACCAGAGTCCCGCCATCGCCCGATAGCTCGATCCGCAGTACCCCCTCTTCTCCGTCGGGATGGGCATGCTTGAATGCGTTCGAGACGACCTCGTTTGCCAGGAGCCCGAGCGGAATGGCCGTATCGATCGGCAGGATTCTCGGCTCGAGAGCGAGCTCCAGGCGCATCGAGCCGGTGTCGTAGATGAGCTGGAGCTCGCCGACGAGGGTTGTGAGGTACTCGTCGAAGCGGCTCGTGGACAGATCCTCCACGCTGTAGAGCACTTCGTGCACGAGAGCAAGAGCGCGCACGCGCGCCTGTAAATCCACGGCCGCCCGCTCGCCGATGTCGCGGCTCTCCAGGCTGATAAGGCTCGAGACGAGTTGCAGATTGTTCTTTACCCGGTGGTGGATCTCCTGCAGGAGCACCTCTTTCTCACGAAGGGAGTCGCGCAACCGTTGCTCGGCCTGCTTGCGCTCGCGGATGTCGCGCACAATGGACAGGTGACGGGTTTTGCCGTTTACCCTGAACAGGTGCGAACTGACCTCTACGGGAACACGCGTTCCGTCTTTGGCCAGGTGGACGAGCTCGATTTGCTCGTGACCCTTTTCGCGAAGGTGGTCCATGCTCTCGGGGATATCGACGTCCGTCTCCGGTGCATCGAGCTCCGCCGGATCCATGGCGAGGTACTCCCCGCGGCTGTAGCCGAGCCTGCGGCAGGCTTCCTCGTTTACCTCGAGAATGCGGCCGGGAAGACCGCGCTCGTCGAGCTCGAAGAGGTAGATCGCGTCGTTGGCGTTCTCAAAAATCTGGCGGTACTTTTCCTCGCTCTCCCGCAGGTATTTCAAGGGGAGGGGAGAGGTGCCGCGGTTGCGCGCCATGTGCCGGCGTCGGGCCTGTCTGCGGTCGAGAGCCGAGCGCTGTCGCCGCATTCTGAATGGGTTCGAGTTGCGCATTACCTGTGGGCCTTCACCTGGGACCGGTAAGATACATCTCCGGGCGCACATCATCAAAGATGTTGTTGAACTGATTGAGGCTCTTCTCGTCGGCCGCCGTGGGCTCTACGTCGACGGTACGAATCGCCGGTTCCGTCTCCCCGAGGGTGAGGAGGTAGTGGCCGTTCGGCGACACCATCTGAGACTGGCCGGTGAAGGTGAGCTCATCGCCGAGGGTGTTGCTCTCGGTACCGACGCGGTTGGCCGTGGCGATGTAGACGCGATTTTCCACCGCGCGCGCGTACATCGCGCGCTGGCAGTAGGGCAGGACGAGGTTCGACGGATGGAGGATGATCTGCGCGCCGAGCATGGCCAGCGAGCGAGCCGCTTCGGGAAAGATCCAGTCGAAGCACACCATCATGCCGAGACGCGCGCCCTTGTACTCGAAGACCGAGAAGCCGCTGTCACCGGG
>CAZVXU010000053.1:0-1318 GCA_964631585.1 uncultured Spirochaetaceae bacterium
GAGTTCGGCGGCAGCTCCGAGGATATTGCCCGCACCGTGCACGCCCACCCCACGCTTCCCGAGGCGGTGCGCGAGGCGGCCCTGGCAGTCGATAAGAGATCGATCCACGGTGCGTAGGCACAGTGGGATGTGGTCGAAATGATTTTGTTCGAATAGTATTACCAGTGAGAGGGGAAAGAGTTATGTCCAGCGTTGAATATTCAAAGGGTCTCGAGGGCGTCATTGCCGCCGAGTCGAACATCTGTCGCATCGACGGCGAGAACGGGCAACTGTACTACCTCGGATATCCGATCCGGGAATTGGTCGACCACTGCTCTTTCGAGGAAGTGGTCTATTTGCTCCTCTACGGCGAGCTCCCGAATCACGACGAGCTCGATCGCTTTTCGAACCGGATGCGCAAGAGCCGGCATCTCAAGGATCCGGTTCTCGAGATGATCCGTGAGTTCCCTCATGACTCCCATCCGATGGAGCTTCTGCAGGCGTCGGTCTCCTATCTCAGCAGCTACGTCGATCACAAGATCGAGCACGATGCCTACTGCAACTGCAGGACGACCTTGCATCAGGTTGTACAGCTCTCGACCGTCGTGGCCGCGCTGCATCGCTTCCGTAACGGTCAGGAGTACGTCCCGCCGCGGATGGATCTCTCCCACGGTGCAAACTTCCTCTACATGATGCGCGGCGAGGAGCCGACCGAGCTCGAGGGCGAGATCATGGACAAAGCGCTCATCCTCCACGCCGAGCACAGCTTCAACGCCTCCACCTTCACCGCGCGCGTGGTCGCATCGACAATCTCCACGTGCTACTCGAGCATCTCGGCCGCCGTCGGGGCCCTCAGGGGAAGCCTCCACGGCGGAGCGAACGAGAAAGTCATGAACATGGCCGACGAGGTCGGGTCTGCCGAAAAGGCGGAGGAATGGGTAAACAAGGCGCTCGATGAGAAACGAAAGGTGATGGGTATGGGCCATCGCGTGTATCGCGCCAAGGATCCTCGTGCCATCGTGATGGAAGACTACCTCCAGAAGCTTTCGGAGCAGAAGGGTGACACCCGCTACTACGACATACTCAAGGCGGTAGAGAAGGCATTTCGCGATCGCATGGAGGAGAAGGGAAAGCCTGTCTATCCCAACGTCGACTTCTTCTCCGGCGCCGTGTATCGGCTGCTCGGAATACCGACCGCTCTCTTCACACCCATTTTCGCGATGGCGCGCGTCTCGGGCTGGCTGGCCCACATCCTCGAGCAGCGACATGACAACCGCATCTACCGGCCGAAGGCACTCTACGTCGGCCAGGAGGAGCGCCACGTCGTGCCCCTCGACGA
>CAZVXU010000053.1:1418-15215 GCA_964631585.1 uncultured Spirochaetaceae bacterium
CCGCCTCTCAGCCGGGTGAGTAAATCGACTCGAGCGTCTCCACGCCTTCCTGCACGTGCTTCGCCGAATCGTCGAGGGCGGCCTTCTCCTCATCGGAGAGCTCGACCTCGATGATTCGCTCCACGCCGTGCTTCCCGAGGAGAACCGGCACCCCGAGGAATATTCCCGAGTGGCCGTACTCACCGCGGAGGTAGGCGCTCGCGGCGGCAATGCGCTTCTCGTCTTTCACGACGGCCTCGACCATTTTGGCGACCGAAGCTCCCGGGGCGTAGAAGGCGCTCCCCTTCTTGAGATAGCTCACGATCTCGCCGCCGCCCTTGCGCGTGCGGTTCACCAGCTGCTCGATTTCGTCCGGAGTAAGCAACTCGGTCAGAGGGAAGCCGCCCACCGAGGTGTAGCGGGGAAGCGGCACCATGGTATCGCCGTGGCCACCGAGAACCATCGCAAAGACGTCGCTCGGAAGCACGTTGAGCTTCTCGGCGATGAAGTAGCGAAACCGCGTGGAATCGAGGATGCCGGCCATCCCGACGACGCGCTTGAGCGCGAAGCCCGTCTCGCGGAGCATCGTCATCGAAATCACATCGAGCGGATTCGCCACGACGATGACGATGGCATCCGGCGCGTACTTCTCGATGGCCTGCGCCGCCTCTTTGGCGATCTGCACGTTGGTCTTGAGCAGATCCATCCGGTCCATGCCCGGCTTGCGGGGAATGCCGGCGGTATGAACGACGACGTCCGAGCCTTCGATCTCGGAATAGTCGTTGGTTCCCCGGATGCTGACGTTGTACTTGCGAAGCGGCGCCGCATGCAGGAAGTCGAGGGCTTTACTCTGCGGCAGCCCTTCGACCACATCGACCATCACTATGTCGGCGATGTTCTTTTCGGCAATGTAGTACACGGCGGTTGCGCCGACGTTGCCCGCCCCGATTACCGACACCTTGCTCATTTCTTCCCTCCGGCGCTCTGCATCATGTTCTTGAGATCCTCGGCCGACGCGGTGAGCTTCTGCTGCTCGGCATCGGTGAGCTGCGGCAGCATGACCTGTTCGATGCCGTTGCGCCCGATCACCGCGGGCAGGCTCATTGCCACGCCCTCTATGCCGTACTCGCCGCGAAGCATCATGGAGACCGTCATGATTCGCCCGGTATTCATGTTCACCGCCTGGGCAAGCTCGGTTGCCGCCGCCGACGGGCCGTAGTAGGAGCTTGCACGCTGTGCCATGTCCACGATGAGACTTCCTGCGTTGCGCGTCTCCTCGAAGAGCTCCTCGAGGCGATCCGAGGGCATGAGCTGCGCGACGGGGACACCGGAGACGGTGCAGTAGCGCGGGAGCGGTATCATCGCGTTGGCGTGGCGACCGATGACCGTGGCCTGCACATTCTCGGTGGTAACGCCGAGCTCCTGTGCGATGAAGTAGCGCAAGCGCGTCGAGTCGAGCACGCCGCCGAGCCCCATGACCTGCCGCCGGTCCAGACCCGACTCCTCGACGAAGAGAGCCGTGAGCATATCAACCGGCTCGGAGACCATGATCACCTTCGCCGAGCTGCCGGACATGCTCTTCGCGAGCTCCCGGATGATACCGGCGTTCTCGCTGTAGAGATCCTCACGCTGCATACCGGGTTTTCGCACCGAGCCGGCGGTTACGATGATGACGTCGTTTGCCAGTACGTGCTCGAGTCGGTCGGTGCCCTGAATGCGAACGTCGTAGCCGCGTACCGGCGCCGCTTCCATCATGTCGAGAGCTTTGCCGGTGGACAGTCCCTCCTGGATGTCGTACAGCACCACGTGTGCCACGTTGTGTTCCGCGATAAAAAACGCCGTGTTCGCGCCGACGTTTCCGCTGCCGATGATGCCGATATTTGCCATTTCTGACTCCCGCTGCTACTATACCAGCCGTTGTTGACCGTGTCACCGGGGTTATAGGAGGACATCTCATGCCGGAACCACAGAACGATTACCGGGTAGAATCCGATTCGATGGGCGAGGTTCACATACCCGCGTGGGCCTACTGGGGCGCACAGACGCAGCGGGCGGTGGCGAACTTCGGCGTGTCCGAACATCGCATTCCCGCGTCGATGATCCGGGCGCTTGCCCTCATCAAGAAACACGCCGCTCGCGCGAATGCGGAGCTCGGTCTCATCGATACGAAGCTTGCCGATGCGGTCGTCCGCGCCGCCGAGGAGATGTACGAAGGAACGTGGGACGAGCACTTCCCGATCGACGTCTTCCAGACCGGCAGCGGCACCTCCTGGAACATGAACGCGAACGAGGTCATCGCGAATCGGGCCAACGAGATCCTGGGGCAGCCGGTGGGAACCCGAAACCCCGTGCATCCGAACGACATCGTAAACCGCGGACAGTCGTCGAACGACGTCATCCCCACGGCGGTGCACGTTGCCGACCGCATGGAGCTCGAACAGGCCCTTCCGCGGGTGCGGAAGCTCGCCCAGTCTCTTGCGGCAAAGGGGGCGGAGTTCTCCGGCGTCGTCAAGCTCGGTCGAACCCACCTCCAGGATGCCGTTCCCATGACGCTCGGGCAGGAGTTTTCGGGCTTCGCCGTGCAGATTCAGAAGAGCGCCGACCGGCTGGAGAATACCTTCTCGAACCTCGAGGAGCTCGCCCTCGGCGGCACGGCAGTCGGCACCGGCATCAACTGCCATCCCGACATGCCTGAGAAGGCCATCCGGGGCATCGCCGCGGACTCGGGGCTGCCCTTCCGACCGGCGGTGAACCGCTTCGAGGCCATCGCGGCCCGGGACGCACAGGTGGAGCTGATGGGCGCGATCAACGTCCTCGCCGGAGCGCTCATGAAGATCGCAAACGACCTCCGGCTGCTGGCAAGCGGCCCGCGCGGCAGTATCGGCGAGATCGTGCTCCCATCCCTCCAGCCCGGAAGCTCCATCATGCCGGGGAAAGTGAACCCGGTCATTCCGGAGATGGTCATTCAGGTTGCCGCTCATCTCATGGGTAAGGTGACCTCCGTCACCACGGCCGGCCAGCACGGCCCGCTCGAGCTCAACATGATGCACCCGCTCATTGCCTACGAGACCGTAAGCGCGGTGCGCCTGGCGGCGGAAACCTGCGACGCGTTTGCCTCCCGCTGTGTGAACGGGATCACCGCGGACGAGGAACGGGCAGGCTTCTGGATCGAGTGGAGCCTCGCCCTCGTCACACCACTGGCTACCGAGATCGGTTACGACCAGGCGGCAAAGCTCGCATACAAGGCCTACAAGGAAAAACGCCGCATTCGCGATGTGGTGGAAGAGGCAGGCGTCGTTTCGGCGGAGAGGCTCGACGAGCTGCTCGACCCGCGCAAGATGATCTGAGGCGCCGCGCGCAAACCGGCGGCGCCGGCCATCATGGTCAGAGGCCGAGATGTCCGGCGAATCGCTCGAACGCGATGGAGAAGTCGGCGCGGCCGAGCCCGAGCCGGAAGTAGGAATCCGGCATGTCGAACAGGGGGCCCGGGATGAGCAGTACGTCGGCGGCCGCGCGGAGCTCGTCGGCGAAGGCGCGGCTCGAGCGGCCGTCGGTGAAGCGCGGCAGCAGCGTTGAACCGCCGCGCCCCGGGAGGAAAGCAACCGGAGACCCGTCGGCGGCGAGTCGCGCCGCGACGAGCTCGGCATGCGCCCCGACACGTTCCCGGTTCGTGCGCATGAGGGCCTCCCCCTGATTGAGCGCAACCCGCGCAAGCCACTCAGAGGCGGCGCTGTTGCAGATCGTCGTGTAGTCCTTGAGCGTCGCAACCCGCTGGAGCAGCGCGTTGTCTTGCGTGGCAAGCCAGCCGATACGAAGCCCCGGCAGCCCGAAGCTCTTCGATAGCCCCCAGAGCGAAATCCCCTTCTCGTAGCGGTCGCATACGGCGGGCAGCCGCCCCGGGGCGACGTTGTACTCCAGCCCCCGATACATCTCGTCGGAAAACAGATGCACGCCATGCTCACGCGCGACAGACACGATCGCCTCGAGCGTCTCCGCGTCGGGCAAGAGGCCGGTCGGGTTGTGCGGCAGGTTCACCACAATGAGGCGCGTTTCGGGGCGAAGGAGCTCGCGCAACTCATCGGGGTCGAGCTCCCAGTGCCCGTCACGCTCGCGGACTCTCCACTCGCTGACCGCGGCGCCCAGACCGCGCGGCAGGGCAAGCAGCGACTGATACGCCGGCGACATGACCACCACATGATTCCCGGGCTCGAGGAGGGCGTTCATGAGCAGGAAGATGGCCTCCTCGGGGGCGGCAACGAGGAGATCCTCCGTCCCTATCGTATCGTAGCACTCCGCAATCTGTTGTCGTAGCACGGGGTCGCCGGCACTCTCAGTATAGCCGAGGGTGCTGTCGAGAAAGTCCTGCAAGAGCTGACCGCCACCGGGGGGAAGCAGATCACGAGGGCTCAGCGGCTCGCAATCCGAGGCGCTCAGCTGATAGGTCACCGAGAACTCGTGCCGGGCGAAATAGCGCTCGAGCTCAAAGGCCGGAAGATCACGCATCATGGGCGTACAGGATACCGGGTCGGTCTGCGGGTTGCAATTGGCCGGGGGCCATATTACACTGCCAGTCATGGAGCTCAACTACTCGGATCCGAATTATCAGGAAGCGATGCGCCTCTATCTTTCGGGCGACTGGAGCGAGGCCCAGTCGGCGTTTCTCGAGCTGTCGAAGACGTATACCGAGAGTCCGTTCATTCTGATGGTGCTCGGCAACATCAACTACTCAATCGGTCAGCTCGACCGGTCCGTGGAACTCTACAATGAATCGATCCGCCTGGACTCGAAGTACGGCATCGCCTACTACAAGCTTGGTGTATGCTACTACCGCATGGGGAAGCTCGACGAGGCGCTGAGCGCCTTCTCGAAGGTGATCGACCTGAAGAGCCAGAGCCATGCGATGGCGAGCTATTTTGTCGGCCTCATTCATTTCTTTATGGGCAACGACGACAAGGCCGAAAAAGGATTCGCGGGGTTTCGCAAAACGTCGCCGGAGTCCATGATCGCCAACTACTATCTCGCCCAGATCAAGATCAAGCGCAAGAAGTACGATGATGCCCTCGAGCTGCTCGGAGAGCTTTCCGAGGCGACCCCGCACTTCGCCGAGGTACACTACCTCCTCGGTGTGGCGCACTACGGCGTGCACAACAACACCGAGGCGATCAAGAGCCTGCAGAAGGCACTCGAGATGAATCCCGAGGACGAGCGTGCCCGCACGAAGCTCATGCTGCTCACCGACGTGCAGTGGCCGTGACGCAGAGCCAAGGTGACGCGGAGGTAAGGTGATGACGAAGTACGTGTGCAATGTGTGCGGCTACATCTACGACCCCGATGAGGGCGACCCCGATGCCGACATCGCCGCCGGGACTTCGTTCGACGACCTGCCCGAAGACTGGGTGTGCCCGGTATGCGGTGCTCCCAAGGATGAGTTCACTCCCGAGCAGTAGCCGTCCGCAGCGCTGAACCCGGCCGGCGCCGCGTCGGCCGGCCGCCCCCACCCCTTCCCGCGGCCTACTTCCGGAGCTTGCGACGCAGTTTTCTCCGTTCGGCAGCGCTACTGCGCGCGCGCCCCTCGCTCCGTTCCGCAGCGGCGGCCGGACGTTCCTCCCGCTTTCGCAGAATCACAATCAGGCCGATCCCACCCAGTATCATGAGCAGGCTGTAGAACTGGCTCGCGATAAAATTCCACGGCGTGAGCAACAGATAGGGCGGATTCTCGATCGGCGAGAGCTGCAGCATGAAATCGCCGCGGAGCGGCACCCGATAGTAGTCCACGAAGAATCGTACCGCCCCGTAGCCGATGAGGTAGATGCCGATCAGCGCCCCGCGGGCGTGCTCCCGCTTTCGGAAGATGAACCAGAGGATGAGCCACAGGAGGATGCCTTCACCGAAGGCCTCGTAGAGCTGCGTCGGATGCCGCGGAAGGTTCACCATGCCGGAGAGCTCGGCGACGTTCATCCCGGCCTCGCGGGCTGTCTCCTGCACCCAGGCCTCCTCCGCCGGAAAGCGACGCGCATGCGGGAAAATGACGCCCCAATCCACGGTCGTGACGCGGCCGAAGAGCTCACCGTTAATGAAGTTGCCGATGCGTCCGAAGGTGTAGCCCAGCGGCACGCCGGCGACGATCATATCACCCCAATCGAGGATGTCTATCTTCTTCGCCCGCGCGTAGATGAGCACTGCGACCACCGCGCCGGCCAGGCCGCCGTAATAGTTCATCCCCTGCAGTCCGACGAAGTTCATGTTCTCGTCGAAGGGCCAGAAGATCAGCCAGGGCCGCGCCCAGTAGCGGCCGCTCTCGTCGAAGAGCAGTGTCGCGAAGATGCGCGCGCCGATGAGCAGACCGACAATGGCCCAGAAGAACATGTTCAGCACCGTATCGGAGTCAACGTCGAGCTTACGCTGCTTTACCTGATACATGAACAGCAGGTAGGTCACGGCGAACGCCACGAGATACATCATCCCGTACCACCGGAAGGGAAGGCCGGGGATGATTTCGGTGGATATCCAATCCGGAAAAACGAAATAGAGTGTCATTGCTTTCTCCCGTGGGTGCTATTCGGCCACCCGCGCGCCAACGCGGTCGAAGCCGTACCGTTGCCTGACATCGGAGAACTCCCGATCGATGTCCTCCTCACTGAGACCGACCTGCGCGGGGCTCGGAGTCCGGGTCGCCTTGGTCGGGAGACGGTCCGCATCGTCGAGAATCTCGGCAAACCGGGGTGACACGGTCAGGTCCAGGGTATCGTAGAGCTCGCGCACGATCGTGCTCGTCTCCGATATGAGCTCGTCGAAGCGCAGAGTCCGTGCCTGCTCCACCGGCAACTCCGCGAGCACCTGTTCGGGGTAGCGGTACCAGTGCCCGGCGATGTCGAGAATGCGCCGACGGTTGGGATACGGATCGCTCGGAGCACCGAAGTAGTGCCAGCAGTAGGCAAACCAGTTCGTCATCGACGGCAGTAACTCGACCGGATCCCGCACGAGGTTCACGAATCGCGCGTCGGGAAAGACTTCCATCAACGAGCAAATCTTCGGTGTGAAGGACGGGTTCTTGGAAACTACGCGCAGGTGCTCGCCGTGCACGTAGAGATGGCGCTGGAGCATGGAACGATAAAAGCGCATCAGCCGCCGGCGGCGCGAGCGGGGGACCATCTCGTCGAACCAGGGATATCGGAAATCGGCGGCCTGGATCGGAAAGAAAAACCAGACGAACAATGAGTCCCATGCATAGAAAAACAGCCCCTCGTCCTCCTCAGCCTCCTCCAGCCGGATTCGGTGGAACGGAATCCTTCTGAGCACGCGGTCCTCCACCGCTGCGAGCAGACGGCGAAACGGTCTCCCGATGAATCCGTCCGCGAACATCAGAAAGCTCCAGAGCTTGCGCTGGCTGATCGTAGGGGTGACGTAGATTTCGCGCGTTGTGAGGCCCGTCACATTTTCCTCGTCCTGAGCAAGGAGGCGCTGGAGGAAGGTGGTGCCGCTTCGAAAATTGCCGATGACGAAAAGCGGCTTCCTGACCCTGACCCGCCGATAACCGGGAAAGAAGACCTCGTCGAACATCATGCAGAGCCAGGTGAAGGCGATGCTCCAGGGGAACAGCACGGAAAAGGCGGCAAGGAACTTGACTCGACGCGCACGAAGCCGGCTGAAGTCGTCCCGCGGGCCGAGGAACTGCCGCCGGATCTGCCTCATCAGGAGCCGCAGGTGTAACACGTCGCTCAAGTTACGGCGGCTTTCACGGCATGTCAATATGCAGAGCGGATGCGGACCGGCGGGATCCGGGTCAGCGGAGGAGGACCACCTTCGAGGAATCAGGGGTCGGTTGCGGACGGCCGAGAAAGAAGCCCTGGGAGTATTCGACACCCATCTCCACGAGTCGCTCGAGCACCTCCGCGTTATCGACAAACTCCGCCACGAGCTCGATGTTGTTCGTGCCGACGAAGGATTTCACGCCGCGAACCAGATTGTCCATCGCTTCATCGCTGCAGATTCTCGTGATGATGCTCCCGTCGATCTTCACATAGTCCACGTTGAGGTCGATCATACGCGCGAAGTTCGAGTACCCGCTTCCGAAATCATCGAGCGCGATCCGGGCGCCCAGACTCTTCGCCGCTTCTATGAACTCTTTCACCTGCTCGTAGTGCTGAAGACCTTCCTGCTCCACGATTTCGAGGGTGATCCTGCGGGCCACCTCCGGATAATCCCCGAGGGTCGTAAGAATGTGCGTGCGCGTGGTGTGGCTCTCGATATCGAGGACCGAAAGATTGACCGAAACCCCTTCGGGTCTGTGGAGGAACTCCTGCACTGCAAGATCAAACATGCGACGGGTAATTTCGCCGTAGTACTTGCTGTTCTTGGCCACCAGGAGAAACAGGCCGGGCGAAATCGGCGAGTCGTCCTCGTCGAGCATTCTCAGAAGTGCCTCGTACTTCACGACCTCGCCGGTGCGGTTGTCGATTATTGGTTGATAGTAGGCAACGAAGCGGTCCTGCGCAAGAGCCTGCCGGATGCGACCAAGCCAGCGCAGATTATTCTCAATATCGCGGTAGGCATCCTCGGCGACGTCGGGCGCATAGACGAGCGTCCGGCGGCTGCGCCGGGCCTCCGCCAGGGCGACCTCGGCCTGTTCGAGGAGCGCGCGCAGATCCGAGGAAACGACGAGAGTGATATCGGTTTCCCATTGCACGTCGGACCTCGAAACTACGTGATGATCGAGCCGGCGATGCATGGCTCGTCCCCGTCTGAGGGCCACCGCACGAGTGACCTCCCCTCCGATGTCGTCCACGAGGATCCCGAAGAGGCCGCTGTCGAAATGATAGAGACGCGCCCCCGATAGCCCGTCCTTGGAAAGCCAGTCTTCGCCGAGGAGAAACTGCAGATACTCCGCGTACTCCCGCTCCATGGCCTGTGCACGTAGCTCGCCGTAGAACTGGCGGATACTCTCGATACTGTCCATGCTTACAAGGAATAGCCACGGGCGTTCGTATTCCCTGATCACCTCCCGGTAGGCCGCGCGGTTAGGCAGACCCGTCGTGACGTTGGCCGTCGACAGTACGTATTTGCGGTTCATCAGGGATAGATTCACGTAGGAGCGGATATGGGCAAGTAGCTCGAGACCGTCGAAGGGCTTGGTGAGAAATCCGGTTACCCCCGCCTCGAAAGCGCTGATGCGGTCATCGGTATCGTCCAGCGCGGTGAGCATGAGGATCGGAATCCGGGCCGTGTCGTCGCGGCTCTTCAGCAGCCGCGTCGCCTCCAGACCGTCCATCTCCGGCATCATGAGATCCATAAGGATCAGGTCGGGTCTCCTCTCTACTGCGGTATTGACCGCCTCGCGACCATCAGTGGCCTCTGCCAGCTCATAGGAACTGTCTTTCAACGTCGCGCGGACGGTCAAGCGGTTCACATAGTTGTCGTCGGCAACCAGGACCAGCGGCGTATCATTCACGGCGAACCCCGTTGTATGTTTTCGGGAAATATACCCTAGCGAGCGGAAGGCATCAAGAAAATCAGCATAAAAATGTCCAAAATAGGGTAAATTGCCGGTTTCCGCAGGTGCGCGCCCGCGGCTGCGCCTGTCCCCGCGTGCGGGCGCCAAGCGATACGGCCGGCGCCTCGGGTCCGGTGCCGCTACTGCGCGAACTTCTTGAGGATCAGAATCGCGTTGTGCCCGCCGAAGCCGAGGCTGTTGGACATGACCGCGTCGACGGTGCCCGAGCGCCCCTTGTTGGGAACGTAATCGAGGTCGCATTCGGGGTCGGGATTTTCGAGGTTGATGGTCGCCGGGATGTACTGATCACGTATGGCGAGACACGAGATAATGGCCTCCATGCCGCCGGCGGCACCCACCATGTGCCCGTGCATGGACTTGGTCGATGATACGGGCAGCTTGTACGCGTGATCGCCGAAGACGTCCTTTATGACCTTCGTCTCGACCGGATCATTGACCCGCGTCGAGGTTCCGTGAGCGTTAATATAGTCGATGTCTTCGGGCTTCATGCCCGCCTCGTCGAGCGCAAGCTGCATGGCCTTCCTCGCTCCGGCCCCGTCGGGGTGGGGAGAGGTCCGATGGTAGGCATCACAGGTCGAGGCGCCTCCCACGAACTCGGCGTAGATCTTTGCACCGCGAGCAAGAGCGTGCTCCATCTCTTCGAGGATGAGAATACCGGCCCCCTCCCCGATGACAAACCCGTCGCGGTCGGCGTCGAAGGGACGTGATGCCTTTTCGGGCTGATCGTTGTACTTGGTGCTCAGCGCCTGCAGCACGTTGAAACCAGCGACGCCCATCTGGGTGATCACTGCCTCTACGCCGCCTGAGATGGCCACCTGCCCATATCCGTCGCGGATCCAGCGGGCGGCGGTGGTCATTGCGTCGGCGCCGGAGGCGCAGGCAGTGGTGATGGCGTACACCGGCCCCTGGGCGTTGGTGAGTATCGCGACATTGGCCGGCCCCTCGTTGCTGATGAGCTTGGGGATGGTGAGCGGCGGGACACGCTGCGGGCCCTTGTCGAAGAGCGCCTTGTAGGAGCTCTCGGTGGTCTCGAATCCGCCGACACCCACGCCGAGTATGACGGCGAGGCGCTCGGGCTCGATGCCGCTGGTATCGAGGCCGGCATCCTGAAGCGCCGTGACACTGGCCGCCGCCGCAAACTGCGAGAAGATGTCCATCTTCCGCGCTTCTTTGCGGTCCATGTAATCGGAGGCAGTGAAGTCCTTCACCTCCGCGGCGATCTTCGTCAGAAAATCCGTGGTGTCGAAACGGGTGATGGGGCCGAGCCCGCTCACGCCGTTCTGCACGTTCCGCCAGATCTCATCTATGGTGTTTCCTATCGGGCTCATCGCACCGAGCCCGGTTATGACTACTCTCTTCTTCGACATAGGGTTTCCTTGTTGGACGAGTTACATTCCCATCCCGCCCGAAATCCGGATAACCTGCCCGGTCACATAGCCGGCAAGGTCCGAGGCGAGAAACATGATCACGTTGGCGACGTCTTCCGGCTCGCCCACGCGCCCCATGGGGATCTGGGCTTTCAGCCCCTCCTGCTGCTCATCACTGAGCTTGTCGGTCATTTCGGTCTGAATATAGCCCGGCGCCACCGCGTTGACGCGGACATTCCGGCCCGCGATCTCGCGAGCGAGGCTCTTGGTGAATCCGATCAACCCGGCCTTTGACGCCGCGTAGTTCGATTGCCCGGCGTTCCCGACGAGGCCCACGATGGAGGTCACGTTGATGATGGCACCGGTGCGGCGCTTTATCATGCTGCGGCTGACCACCTTAGAGATATAGAACGCGCTGGTCAGGTTGATGTTGATGACGTCCTGCCAGTCCTCGGCGGACATGCGCATAACCAGGCCGTCTTTGGCAATCCCGGCGTTGTTGACCAGGATATCGATCCCGCCACTCTCCTCGAGGATCTCGTTCACCGTGGCGGTGATGGTCTCCTCGTCGGCGACGTTTCCTTCCTTGTAGATGATCTCGACACCGTTCTCGGCGGCAATCTGCTTGTACTCTTCGAGATAGTCACCCGGCTTGCGGCTTATGTAGTACACCGAGGCCCCGTTGCGCAGAAACGTCTTGACGATACCGCTTCCAATGCCGCGAGAACCGCCGGTAACCAGCGCTGTCTTTCCGTCAATCAACACGGGATTGCTCCTTCTGCCTGACTCGACCTGCTCACTGCGAGGTGAGCGACGTTATCGCCTCGAGCGTTCCGGCCGGACGGCAGGCCGGCTCTGTTTCGGCATGCGCCCTGGTGAACGCCTTCCACAGCCCGCCGAGGACCGTCCCCGGCCCGACCTCGAGGAAGCCCGGGCTTCCGTCGGCGACCATCTGCTCTTCCTCGCGCGTCCACATGACCGTCGAGACGAGCTGATCGAGGCAGAGCCTGCGCGCCTCATCCCCGGAGCGTATCGGAAGGCCACTCACGTTAGAGTATACCGGCTTCGACGGGTCCGAGAAGGTCACGCGGGCGAGAAACTCTGAGAATCGCTCCCGAGCCTCCTGCATGAGGGGGCAGTGAAAGGGGCCTGACACCTTCAAACGGATGAAGCGCTTCGCACCGGCCTCCTTGAAGACGGGCTCCGCTACCGCCAGAGCCTCGGCGGTTCCCGAGACAACAGTCTGAACGGGGCTGTTGTAGATTGCCGGATAGAGATCTTCCAGGCCGCGGGCAGTTATGGTGTCTTTCACCGCGTCGAAGTCCAGACCGAGCACCGCGGCCATGCCTGCCTGACCGGCGTCCGTGTCCAGGGTGCGGCTGGTCTCCTCCATGACGCGTCCCCGGGTGGTGACCACCGGGAAAACGTCGGCAACGTCGAGCACACCCGCGTCCACGAGCGCCGCGTACTCACCAAGGCTGAATCCCGCGTAGCGGTCCGCGGTGATACCGTGCTCCGAAAGCACCCGGCTTGCGGCAAGGTTCACGAGCGTAATAGCTACCTGGGTGATGTTGGTCTGTTTGAGCTGATCCTCGTCGCCCTCGAAAAGGACCCCTTTGACGTCAAACTCTGCGTGACGATTCGCCTCGTCGAAGAGATCCCGTACCGCCTGCGAATGGTCGAAAAGATCTCGTCCCATGCCGGGGTACTGGGCACCCTGGCCGGGGTACAGAAAACTGTAACTCATAGGTGCCCTCCCTCGATGAGCCGAAAGCGTAGCACAGCGCAACAGTCAGGGTCAAGTCAGCTCGCGACCGACTCGAGCCGTCACCCTGGGTCCGACACCGCGCCACGACACCGCGTCCCCGATGGAAACCCGGCCCCTGTCTTTTGTATACTGCATGACGATGAAGCAACCGAACAGGCGCCTGTTCTTCGCCGGACTCATCCTCATTGCCCTCGTGGTGCTGCTTCTCGACCCCGCGGACATCACGAACCGGGTATTCTCCCGACGTCGTCCATCCGTGGCGCCGGAGATGGTATCGGCGGGCGTCTCGCTTGTGCAGGACCGGGGAACCGACCCGGCGACCTTCGTCCTCGACGCCCTCGACGATCACCGCGTGGTTTTCCTCGGGGAATTTCCGCAGATCGCCGAGCATCCGCGCTTCCTGGCCGAGCTCATTCCGCAGTTGCCCGAACACGGCATTCGCGCGGTGGGCGTCGACTTCGTGCTCGCCCGCGATCAGGAGCTCATAGACCGGCTCACCACCCAGCCCAAATACGACGAGGACCTTGCCCACCGGATCCTCCGCCGTCGCCTGCCGATCTGGGGATACCGCGAGTACGCCGAGGTGTTTCGCGCAGCCTGGGAGCTCAATCACGCGCGTCCCGGGTCGGAGCGCATTCGGCTCATCGGTCTCAACGTGATGGACGATCAGCGCCCATCTCAGCTTCCACCCGCGGAACGGCCCACCGGAGAGGAGCTCGGACGCGCCCTCTTTCCCAACGGTCTGCCCGACCGCGGCATGGCCCGGGCGGCCCTCGAGGCCCTCGAGACCAACGACGGGTCGTTACTCCTCTACGCCGGAGCCCGTCACGCCTTCACCCGGTTCCGCGACCTCGAATATGAGAACCGCATGGCCGAGCTCGGCTTCCCCGACGCCCGTCGCGCGGGAAACATCCTGCAGGCCGAGCTCGGAGAGGATATCATCACCGTTTACCTCCACGGCCCCTGGCCCGATGAGCAGAGCCGAAACGGCCTCACCTTCGCTGCCGGCGGCCTTATCGACGCCGTCGTGGAGGAGTTGGAGGACGAGGAACGGGGATTCGCCGTCCCGGTCGCCGGCTCCCCCCTCGCTAAACACTACATCGAGCACGGCGATTACGCGAAACTCCGCGACGGGTTCAGCTTCGGCGATCTGACCGACGCCTACGTCGTGC
>CAZVXU010000054.1:0-12221 GCA_964631585.1 uncultured Spirochaetaceae bacterium
TACGAGCAGAAGCCTGCTGAGTAGGTGTCCCGCATGAGAGATCTTCCCGCACGGCAAACGAGGGCGTATGTCGACCTCGACGCCCTTGCCGCAAACCTGGCTGCGCTTCGCGCGCAGTCGGGTGGTGCGGGAGTGCTTCTGCCGGTGAAGGCCGACGCCTATGGCCACGGCCAGGTGCCGGTCGCACGCCGGGCGGTCTCCGAGGGCGTCGCGATGCTCGCAGTCGCAAACGCCCAGGAGCTCGCCGCCCTCCGTACCGCCGGTATCGGTCATCCCACCCTGATTCTCGAAGACCTCTTCGATGACGAGCTCCCCGCTGCTGTTTCCGACCCGGAGGCCAGATTCAACGTATCGAGTCACGCCTACGCCCGTCTGCTCTCCGCCGCCGCCGAGGCTGCCGGAGCCACGGCACGCGTACACGTGAACATCGACACCGGTATGGGCCGCATGGGACTGCTGAGCGACTCACCGGTGGCGGACGTTTCGACCATCGCGGGGCTTCCGGGAATCGAGGTGGAGGGGGTGTTCAGTCACTTCCCGGACAGTGACGAGGAGGACCTGCGGGCGGCACGTCGCCAGCTCGAGCACTTCGGCGAGATTGTCCGCGAGATCGAGCGTGCGGGCGTGCCCGTGCGATTTCGCCACGTGGCGAACAGCGCCGCCGTCATGGTCTTTGGCGCCGAGGCGGCTTTCGACCTCGTCAGGCCCGGGGTCTCGGCCTACGGTATGTATCCGAGCACCGCGGTTGCCGAGCGCATGCGAGGCCTGGTGGATCTTCGCCCCTGCATGACGGTGGTCAGCGCACTTGCAAAGGTCATCACCTACGACCGCGAATGGACGGTCGGCTACGGCAGGAGCTATACAGTGGGACCGGGAAGCCGGATCGGTGTCGTTCCGGTAGGCTACGGTGACGGCTACCGCCGTGCGCTCTCGAACTGCGGCACCGCCCTCGTCCACGGTACCCGGGTACCCGTATGCGGCCGCGTGTCGATGGACATGATCACCCTCGACCTCACCGAGCTCCCCGAAGAGCCCGAGGTCGGCGATGAGGTGGTACTGCTCGGCCGGCAACAGTGGCCGCAGAGGAGCAGCGCGGGGGCCGCGGCCAAAGCGCGCCAGACGGAGACACCCGGCGAGACTGCCTCCCGCGAGGCTGCCATCCTCGCCGAAGAGATGGCGGAGACCATCGACACCATCAGCTACGAGATCACCTGCGGCTTTACGCCGCGGATTCCGCGAATTTATCGCGGCGCATAGCCGGTCTTGGCTCCCGCCCGGGCCTCGGCTATGATTGGTTCATGATCGACATTGACCATCGAAGAGTCCTCCTTGTCAACGGAAGCCCGAGAAAGAACGGCAACACCGACCGACTGCTCCACGAGATCGAACGTGCACTCAGCGAGCGCGGCGTGGCAACCTCTTTCGCAGCGCTGCGCGATTACTCGATTCACTCATGCACCGGCTGCGAGCGCTGCCGCGTGGACGAGACCTGCACCGAGTTCTACGACGGCATGCACCTCCTCTATCCGCTCATAGAGCAGGCCGCCGGGCTCGTCGTCGGCTCTCCCACCTACAACTACAACATCACCCCGGAGATGAAGTGCTTCATCGACCGATTCTACCCCTACTTCCACTTCGGGAAGGAGAGACCGGGCCCGTACTCGAGCAGGCTCGCCGGCGCCGGGCGAAAGCTCGTGACCGTCGGGGTATGCGAGCAGAAGGAGGAAAGCGAGATGCGCTTCACCATGCCTGCCATGAGTGATGCCTTCAGCGCTATCGGCTATGAGGTCGTCGAAGAGCTTGCCGTGCTCGGGCACTTCGCGAAGGGGTCGGTCGCGCGCGACGAGGATGCACATGCGCGCGCCGCTCGTGCCGGGGCGGCCCTCGCCGACGCGCTGCAGCTTGACGCCGCGGGGCCGCCGGAATAGCATCAACCTCCCATGGACAAGAAGATACTCGCCGCAACGAGCGTCGGACACGCGCTCTGTCATATCTCGATGCTCACCCTGCCCGCGGTGCTCGTGCCGGTATCCCAGGACTACGGGCTGTCGCTGACGCGGGTGACCGGCATCGGAACGATCGCCTATCTTTTGTTCGGCGTTGGTGCGCTTCCCGCCGGAGTGCTTGCCGGGCTCACCAGCGCAAAGCTCGTGCTGATCCTTTTCTTCGTCGGTACCGCGGCATCCGCTGTGGTCGTGGCCCTCGCACCCACCTTCACGGTCTTCGTGATCGGGATGGGGCTGCTCGGGCTCGCCTCGAGCATCTATCACGTTGCCGGGCCCACGCTCATTTCGCACTTCTCCGGTAGAACCGGTCGCTCATACGGTGTCCACGGAGTGGCGGGAAGCGCAGGCGTGACCCTTGCCCCCCTCATTGCCGGCGTCCTCGCGAGCGTCCTCGACTGGCGGGCGGCATACCTCGCGCTTCTGGTTCCGGCCCTCTACGGCGCGGCGCTTCTCGTCCTCGACCGGGAGATCCCCTACGCTCACGCGGAAGGTAACCGCCACGCAGCCGAGCAGCAACAGCAGAGCGGCAACGCGCGGAGGATAACCTTTGTGCTGCTGCTCCTGGTGATGACGGTCAACGGATTCGTCTACCGTGCCTTCCTGACGATGTTTCCGACCTACATCTCCCAGTCGATTCCCATCGGCGAGATCTCCCCCGTGCTCTCGGGCGGTGTACTTGCCAGCCTCATCCTCGCGTTCGGGATGGCCGGGCAGTATGCCGGGGGCGTCGTCGCCGACAGAATGGATCGCTTCCGCCTCTACACCATTCTCATAGTCATTTCGATACCGCTGCTGTTGCTCGTCGGAATGACCAGGCAGTGGATGCTTCTCGGGGTCGCCATCGTCTTCTCGGTCTTTTACTTCCCGCTGCAGCCGGTGGAGAACAGCATCCTCGGCACCTACGTTCCGCCGCGGCTCGTGAGCTCTATCTTCGGGATGAAGTTTATCCTCACCTTCGGGGTCGGAAGCGCCGGCGCGGTCTTCTCCGGCTATGTGGCCGAGTCGATGGGCACAGCGGCGGTCTACATGATTCTCGCACCAGTGACCCTCGTGGCGGTCGTGCTCGCCCTCGCCGCCATGCGCGCCCGCGCCCGTGCGGGCCTTGCGGCGAAGGATGCTACCTGAGGTATCAAGGGTTTGCGCGCCGGAGCGCCGATTGCATAACCGCTGACCCCGGTGCCACAATCAGAAGTATGAGCACGTCGGACCAATTCAACTTGAACCGATTCATCGAAGCGCAGGACCGCGTCGCCGATGCCGTCACCCGCGAGCTCCGCGCAGGGCGCAAACAGAGCCACTGGATGTGGTTCGTCTTCCCCCAGATTCGCGGTCTGGGCAGCAGCCCGACGGCGCAGCGATATGCAATCGGATCACTGGACGAAGCCGCCGCCTACCTCGAGCATCCGGTCCTGGGAGCGCGCCTGCGGGAATGGTCCGAGACCGTGCTCGCAGTCGAGGGCCAAAGCGCAGAGGAAATCTTCGGCTATCCGGACTACCTGAAGTTCCGCTCCTCTATGACGCTCTTCAGCCGTGTGCCGGGCGCCGATCCGGTTTTTCAAAAGGCGCTCGAGAAGTACTACGGCGGGAAGCCCGACCATAAAACGCTCGACATCCTCGGCGTGGATTGACGCAGACGCATTCACAGCCGGATAATGCCGCCGGAGGTGCGCCGTGCTCGAGATCAGTTCTGAGTTTGCCGCCGCATACGGGGGCTGTGTCGTCGGCTATGTGACGGTCGAGTTCCAAGCGCCGCCCGCGTTCACCGACGACCTCGAGGCCGAGATTGCGCGACGCGAGCGGGATTTCATGTCGCATTACGGCGAGAGCACCCGGGCGGAGCTCAAAGCACTTCCGGTACTCTCGCACTACGTGCGCCACTTCAAGCGCTTCAAGAAGACCTACCACGTACTGCTTCAACTCGCATCCACCGCGGAGGGCAAATCGATCCCCCGCGTCTCGCCCCTGGTCTCTATAATGCTCACCTCCGAGCTCTCCACCGGTGTGCTGAGCTCCGGACATGATCTCGACGTGGTGCGAACGCCCCTCACCTTTCGGCCCGGCTCGAGCGACCGGGAGATCGAGCTCCTCGGCGGAAGATCCCAGGCTCTGAAGGACGGTGACATCACGTTGTGCGACGGCGACACCACTCTCGCCGCCGTAGTCTACGGCCAGAGCGTTCATGGGATGATCGGTGACGCCACAACACGTGCGATCTTCGTCGCCTACGGCGTGCCCGGGGTGGACGCCGCGGCACTCCGCGCCCATCTCGACGACATGGTCACGCTGGTCGGACTGACCGGAGGGAAGCTCGCTGTCACGGGGCCGCAGGTGCTTTCAGTCGGGGAGTAGGCAGCTCGGGGCGCCCGCCTCGGAAAGGTCCAGGACCATCGGCTCGAGGAGGCCGGGATCTGCAAGATTCGCGGCGAGCTCCTCGAGCCGCGCCCGCGAGCGGGAGACACCGGCCACGCGGCAACCGGCTGCGGTAAGGAATCTCGTAGTTGCTGCGCCGATCCCGCCGGCCGCGCCGGTGAGGAGCACCCTGAGACCCGGCAGGGTGTCGGTGTAGCTCGAAACATCGTCCTTCATAGGCACCATTGTAGGTGCGGGGGCCTGAAGCGTCCATCGTGCCGCGCACAGAGCCGTCCGACTATCCGATCAACAGGCTCTATCGTTAAATTCACCCTGATATGAACAGGCCGGCGACCGAGCACATCACATCGAAGGACGAAGCAACGGCACACGAGCATCCATGGGTAAGCTGGAACGGGAACATCGTTCACACCTATGACACCGTTGTCAGTCCGAGCACCGAGGAGGAGCTTACCGAGGCGGTACGGTCCGCGCGGCAGGTTCGTGTATACGGAAACAAGCAGTCTTCGTCGGATATCGCCGCGGGAACCGAGACGCTCATCGACAGCAGCCGGTACGATCGGATCCTCTCCTTTGACGAGGCGGCCGGTCGCGTTACCGTGCAGAGCGGCGTTACGTTGAAGACGCTTATGCAGGCGGTGGAGGCACGCGGCTGGACCTTCCCCTGCCTGCCCGATATCGACACGGTGAGGATCGGCGGTGCGCTCGCAACCGGCACGCACGGCACCGCCGGCGACGCGCATCCCCTCGCGGAATACATGGTCGCGGCACGACTCATCAAGACCGACGGCAGCATCGAAGAAATCGACGAGTCAAGCGATCTCATGCCGGCGCTTCGCAACTCTCTCGGGACTCTCGGTGTGCTCTCCACAGTCACCTTTGATCTCCACCCGCTCTATTACATGCGCGTGGAAGAGCAGGCAATCCCGGATGAGGAGTGGCTTGCCAACTATCGGCAATGGCTGGAAGACTACGAGTTCGTCAGAATCATCTGGTTGCCGCACACCGGATACGGGTGGGTCGTGCTCGGAGAGCGTATCAACGCCGACACGCCGGTCAAGGAGCGCACGGCGCCGCGCTACGTCCGACATCGACGTGAGGTCTCAAAATTTCTCTACAAGCGCACGCTCCGTTTTCCGCGCTTCACGCGCTTCGCGAACAGGCTCATCCGAAGGCTCTTCTTCGCCCACCGCACCGTCGAGAAGGGCAGCCTCTACGGAGCCACGGTCACCAAGTCACGCGGATCCACCCTCGAGCTTGCCGAGTGGACGGTGGCGATGGATCGCTTCGAGGAGCTCTTTGCAACGCTCCGTGACGCCCTGGAGAGCTCCAACAACGACGCCTACGCCCACATCCCCATGGATATTCGGTTTCTCAGAGGCGACGACACGTGGCTGAGCACCGCCTACGGTCGGGATACCGTCACGGTCGGCTGCGTCACGCGAAACCCCGAGCACGCCGATGAGTACGCGGCATTCGACCTGGTGGAGCGCATCTTTCTCGAGCACGAAGGACGGCCGCACTGGGCCAAGCGCTTCAGGGCAAAGGCGCCGGAGCTCGCGCCGCTCTACCCACGATGGGACGACTTCGTGGCGCTCAGACGCCGGATGGATCCCGAAGGCAAGTTCCTGAACTCCTACCTCGCCGAGCTCTTCGAGTAGCGAAACTCGGCGCGGCCCGGCCCCGCGCCGCTACCTCGGCGCCGGTGCCCGCCTGCCCGGCCGCGCCGCCGCTTACTTCCGAAATCCCCGGACGTAGAAGAGGTTTCCGGCGAACTCCACCTCGACGATCTCACCCTCATCGATAAGCCCGCCAAGCTCCGCCTCCGAGGCGCCGTCGCGGAGCAGAATCTCATCCACAGCATCACGACGCATGGGATGAACCGCCGTGATGCCGAGCAGATCCTCCCGCGCGTCTCCGGAGGCCGCAAATTCGTTTCCCTCGTAACCGATGAGGTTCTCCACGTGAAGCCCGCGCGAGGCGAATGCGCCGTACGCTCGGGCGACGGCTTCCTCGGAGGCGGGCCGTACCCAGCTCTCGGCAGGCGGCCGTGTCGGTATCGAAATGTAGGAAACGTCGGCACCGAGCTCCGCGATGATCTCGGCAGCGGCCTCCACCTCTTCGGTGCCGTCGTTGAGGCCGTCCACCAGCATCGTCTCGGTGGTCAGAGTACCGTCAAAGCTGTCGGCGAACATCCGAAGTCCCGCCATCATCTCGTCGAAGTCCAGCCGGCGGTGAGGTCGATCAACTCGTTTCCAGGTGTTCTCGTCCGGCGCATCCACCTTCACCGAAATCCAGTCCACGCGTGACAGCGCCGCACGGACTGCCTCCTCACCCATAAGGGAGCTGTTCGTGATAAGGGCCAGGGGAACGCCCAGCGTCGCCAGCCCCGCGATCAGCCCCTCGAGATTGGCATCGAGCGTGGGCTCGCCGTCGGGAACAATAGTGAGATAATCGACCCGGTCACCGCGGTCTTGCGCCGCGGCAAGGTGCTCCCCCGCCTCGGCAACCAACGACTCGGGATCGAAGAACTCCCGCCGCTGTGCCGTCATCTCGATCGCGCGCCCGAGCTGGCAGTAGACGCAGGAGTAGGAGCACACTTTAGGCGGAATGTTGTTCACGCCGAGACTGCGCCCGAGCCGGCGTGATGGAACGGGGCCGAAAACGCGTTGCATACCTTCAGTATACACCCGGCGCCCGCCTGAGACGACGGTGGAATCCTCCGGGGCGAAACGGGCTACTCCTCGGCTCCGCCTAGTCTTCGAACTCGAGCCGGGGCGGCTCGGCACGGTTATAGCCGTGTTCCTCGATTTCGGAGCCGTGGCGAACGAGGATCGTGGCGCGCGCCCCGCCGTCCGGGACGCGATACTCTCTGGTGCCGAAGGCGACGATCACACCCTTGTACATGGATTCCTCGGCGACAAGCATCGCGCCGCGCGTGACGGTGAGCTTTTCGCGAAGCTCGTGCATGTCGTGTCGCAGCGACTTGATCTTGGCGGCGACGTCGGTGGCGGTGTCCTCGAGCTGGGCGCGTGCCTGCACGAGTCGGTCCCCGGCGCGACCCTGCTCTATCGCGTTCTCGATCTGCCGGAGTTGCAGCTGCACACTCTCGAGCTCCGACTGTGCCTCATCGAGGGCCCGCTTGGTGTCGCGGAAGGAGACGAGGAGGCTCGGGGGAATGCCGATCGATACATAGACGGATCCCTCTGCGACACTGCCGATCTGCTTGCACCAGACGCTGCCCCCGACGATCATGTTCGAACCGATAATCTCGGAGCGGCGGCCGTTGAGCACGCAGTGCCCCCAGGTGGAGACCCGGCTATGCAGGATCCCCTCCTGCACCAGAAGATGGCCTCCGCACTGCACGGTCGAGCTTTCGACATATCTGGCGAAGACGTTTCCGTCGCATTCGATGCTGCCCTCACCGTTTCCGTTGATACCGGTCTTGAGCAGGATGTTGCCCCCGGCTCGCAGAGTAGCCTTGCCGACGCCGGCTCCGACCTCGATGTCGCCGGTGGCCTCGACGACGAAGCCGTCCGCCACGTGCTTCTGCACCACGACCGACCCCTCGTGGCGAATATGCCCGGTCTCGTAGCTCACATTCTCCACGGTCACAACCGGCTCCACCACGATGAGCCCGTCTCTCAGCCGGACGTTTCCCGTCTCCGCCGCGTGGACGGCCGTTCCGTCTTCACTAACCTCCGTCCCCGCCCCCCCTCGCAGCTCGACCGGACTCCTCTCGGTCTCGGCGGCAACAGGGGCGCCGGTGACCGTCTTCCCGTCCTGCGGCTCGACCGGGGGGACGAGCTCGGCGAGGATGTCACCCTGGTTCCGATTCTCGATAAACTTCAGCTCGCGCAGGTCGATGCGGCCGAAGTCGAGCTCGACATAGGGCCTGCCCCGATCCGGATCAAAGTGATAGGTGATCTCCGCCGATCGGGCGTGGACGGGTTCGCGGCCCTCGGCAACAGTGATCCAGCGGTCATAGTCACCCTCCTCGAGCAACCGTCGAACGCGGCCGGAGTCGATGCCGAAAGTGACTCCTACCCTCTGGAGCTCCCTCGTGATATCCTCTATCCTCGGTGGAACCGCACCTTTTTTGGGATGCGTTACGAGTACCGCGGCGGACATGAGATCCTCCGCAATCGTCACCCGGATCGAGGAGGCGAGCCGCACGCCGTCGGGCCACTCCACGAGCTTTCTCGGCTCGCCGGCTGCCTCGTCGATGATTGCCATGATGGTCTCGTAGGAGACCTTGGGACAGTCGAGAAGCCGCATGCGGTTGCGGATGTCTTCGTAGTAGACGGGTCGCCCATGGTCTTCGGGCGGGTAGACGGTCAGCCAGGCAAAGCCGTCTTTGTATTCGAGGTCGAAATGTCCGTCGGTTACGCTTCCGCGCCGCGTCACATGACCAATATCGGCGAATTGCATGGGACGGTCAAACGTCGCGGCGGACGGTACCCGGCAGTCGCCGGCGACTGCCGGCGACTGCCGGTGCGCCGGTGCGCCGGTGCGCGGATCTTGACATCCCCGCTCATTCGAACAACAATGGGATCGTGTTACACCATTCAAACGCATGTTCGTATGGTGTTACACTTTGACGCCACCGGCAGTCTGTAAGCAGTTCTGGGAGATGACATGATAGCGGAAGGTGCAGTGCTCGCGGTTATCGGCCTTGTGGTCGTTTTTCTCTTTCTCTCGCTTCTCGTTCTCGTGATGTATCTGATCTCGGCAGTCGCGCGACGGCTGCCGGGACCGCCCGCGGCGGCGACAGCGGTGGGAGGCGGCAGCCGGGAATCCGAGATCGCGGCGGCTGCAGCGGCGGCGCGTGCACATATGCAATCGCGCCGTTCGGGAGGTTCACAATGAAAAAGCAAATCCACGTAATGACGACCGCGTTCCGTGACGGATTCCAGTCGGTATACGGTGGTCGCGTAGCCACCGCTGATTTTCTACCCGCGGTGGAGGCGGCGGTAGAGGCCGGACTCAACCATTTCGAGGTCGGCGGGGGTGCAAGGTTCCAGTCGCTCTACTTCTACTGCAACGAGGACGCGTTCGAGATGATGGACCGTGTCCGCGCGGCAGCCGGACCGGAGGCCGACCTGCAGACGCTCGGTCGCGGCATCAACGTTGTAGGACTGGAATCACAATCTCGTGACATCATCAAGCTCCACGCGGAACTTTTCAAAAAGCACGGCATCACGACGATCCGCAACTTCGACGCACTCAACGACGTGAACAACCTCATCTACAGCGGGCAGAGCATCCACGACGCCGGCCTCAAGCACGAAGTTGCGGTTACTCTCATGGCGTTGCCGCCGGGCATTGCCGGCAACGCCCATACGGCGGAGTTCTACGAGAACACGCTCCGGGAGATCCTCGATGCGGGGATCCCATATGACTCGGTGGTGTTCAAGGACGCCTCGGGAACAGCAACCCCGCGAACCGTGCACGAAACGATCGCGCGTGCGCGAAAGATGCTCGGCGACGAGACAAAGCTCGTCTTTCACACCCATGAGACCGCCGGCACGAGCATCGCCTGCTATATCGCCGCAATCGAGGCGGGCGCGGATCAGGTTGATTGCTCACTCGCACCGGTCTCCGGCGGCACCTCACAACCCGACATCATTTCGCTGTGGCAGGTACTCCGCGGCACGGAGTTCGAGCTCGAGGTCGACATAGAGAAAGTGCGCGAGGCCGAGGAAGTCTTCAAGGATTGCATGGCCGACTACTACATGCCGCCGGAGGCCAAGTCCGTCGAGCCGCTCATTCCCTTTTCTCCCATGCCCGGCGGAGCGCTCACCTCAAACACGCAGATGATGCGGGATTCGGGCATCCTCGACCGCTATGCCGAGGTAGCTGCGGCCATGGAGGAAGTGGTCGCCCGCGGCGGCTACGCCACATCGGTGACGCCGGTCAGCCAATTCTACTTCCAGCAGGCTTTCAACAACGTCATGGTCGGTCCCTGGAAGAAGATCGCCGAGGGCTACGGCAAGATGGTGCTCGGTTACTTCGGAAAGACACCGGAGGATCCCGACCCGGAGATCGTCGAGCTCGCCCGGGAACAGCTCGGCCTCGAGCCGACGACCGAAAAGCCGGTAGATCTCAACGACGCCGACCCCGGCAAAGGCGCCGGGCCCGCAAAGACCATGCTCGAGGACGCCGGGCTGCCGGAGACCGACGAGAACGTGTTCATTGCCGCTACCTGCAAGGAGAAGGGCATCACCTTCCTCAAGGGCGAGGCGGTCGCCAATATACGGAAGAAGACGAAGGAGCCGGCAGGCGGCCCGCAGACGCCGGCCGCAACCGCTGAGGCGGCCGATACCTACACCGTCACCGTAAACGGCCGCGGCTATAACGTGCACATCGATGGAGACACGGCCATGGTCGACGGTGCACCCTACGCGATAAACGTGACCGAGGGAGGCGCGCCGCAGAACAGCAACGGCGGGGCCTCCGCGGCTCCAGCCGGTGGCGGGTCGGCTCCCGCGAGCGCGACTCCGGCCGGGAGCGCAACCCCGGCCGCCCCGGCCGCCACGGCGGAAAGCGTCTCGGTTCCGGCCCCGCTTCCGGGCATCGTGCTGCGGCTCAACATCGGCGTCGGTGACAGCGTCCAGGAAGGGGACGTGCTGCTGGTTCTCGAATCGATGAAGATGGAGAATCCACTGCCGTCGCCGGCCTCCGGTACCGTGCAGGAGATCAAGGCCGCCCCGGGCGACCAGGTGGCCGCCGAGCAGATTCTCGTGACGATCGGACGGTAATCGATGGAGATCACTACCGCGCTCGCCCAGATCTGGAATACGACCGGCATCATGAGTTTCTCCGCAGGCCAGATCATCATGATCGTCGTCGGACTCGTACTGATATACCTCGGCATCGCGAAGGAGTTCGAGCCGCTTCTGCTGATTCCGATCGGCTTCGGCGGCATCCTCGCGAACATCCCGACGGCCGCCATAACACAGGTCACCACGCTCGCGGTGAGCGCGGTGAACCCGGACACCGGGGAAACCGTCCGGCATCTCGTCCAGGCATCGGAAGGCTTTGTCGGTCAGATCTACGGCTTCGGCATAGAGTCCGGCCTGTTTCCGCTGCTCATCTTCATGGGCGTCGGCGCGCTGACCGACTTCGGCCCCCTCCTCGCCAACCCCAAGACGGCCTTTCTCGGCGCCGCGGCCCAGGTCGGCATTTTTGCAACGCTCATCGGGGCGCTGGCGCTCACCGAGTATCTCGGCTTTGATTTCACGCTTGCCGACGCCGCGGCCATCGGCATAATCGGCGGGGCGGACGGCCCCACCGCCATCTTCCTTGCCGGCAAGCTCTCGCCGCATCTCCTCGGGGCCATCGCGGTAGCGGCCTACTCCTACATGGCCCTCGTTCCGATCATACAGCCGCCCATCATGCGCCTTTTCACGAGCCCCGAGGAGCGTGCCGTGGTGATGAAGCAGCTTCGGCCGGTGAGCCGCCTCGAGCGCGTCTTATTTCCGCTGGCAGTTCTCGGGATCTGCATTCTCCTTCTGCCGAGTGCGACGCCGCTCATCGGAGCCCTCATGTTCGGGAACCTGGTGCGCGAATCCGGCGTCACCGATCGTCTCGCGCGGGCGGCGCAAAACGAGCTCATAAACGTGGTCACCATTTTCCTCGGCCTGGCAATCGGCTCGAAACTCGCCGCCAACCTCTTCCTCCGGGTCGAAACCCTGGGTATACTCGCCCTCGGACTCGCGGCATTTGCTGTCGGCACCGCCGCCGGTGTGCTTCTGGCCAAACTTATGGCCCTTCTCTCGCGTGAGCCCATCAACCCGCTCATCGGCGCGGCGGGCGTCTCCGCGGTTCCCATGGCCGCACGGG
>CAZVXU010000054.1:12321-15030 GCA_964631585.1 uncultured Spirochaetaceae bacterium
ATCAACCCGCTCATCGGCGCGGCGGGCGTCTCCGCGGTTCCCATGGCCGCACGGGTCGCCCACAAGGTCGGATTGACCGCGAACCCCGGCAACCACCTGCTCATGCACGCGATGGGCCCGAACGTCGCCGGAGTCATCGGCTCGGCGGTGGCGGCGGGAGTGCTCCTCGCGGTCATCGGGGGCTGAGCGCATCGACGACCGGGCACGGACGGAGGCGACCATGCGTGACGACGAGAAATCCCCCCCCCAGACATACGGTGTGCCGAAGCTGCGGCGTGCTGCACTCGAGCGGCTCGCACGCGCCTATGCCGACGATGATCTCGAGCTCGAAGACTACGAGCGGCGCACCGGCGAAATCCACGCCGCCGAAACGGTGCAGGAGATCGCTCGCGTCATGGCGGACGTCCCCGATTTCGCCGTCGAAGGATTCGACCGCTCGCCGTCAAACGCACAGGCGCTCGAGCGTCCCCCGCGAACCGCGGAGGGAGACCATGGGACAGCGGTTCAGGTTCTCGGCGACAGGGAGATCGCCCTCGCGGATTTCCGTGGCGGGGCTATGCAGGTGTTCTGCCTTCTCGGAGACACCAGGATCGATCTCGCCGGTCTCGGCCCCGGCGACACGGTCTTCGTGACCGATCATGGCGCCCTCGGCGATGTGGTCGTGCGCGTTCCCGCGGGGACGGAGGTTGTCGAGCGACGCGTCGTGGTTCTCGGAGACTTCAAGCGCGGGCCGGCACGGGCCGCACGCGGGCGGCGAAACACACGCTGGAAACTCGACAAGCGCGGCGGGGCAATTTCGCGTCCCCGCATCGACGGGCCCGGAGGCACGGCGGCGGGCGAATCCCCGACGCAGCACGCCCGGGCGCCACGCGTGATCCTGCGAGGATTCAGGCTACTCGGCGACACGAAGATCATCGATGTCTGAGTAGTCAGGCCGAAGACGAAAGGATTCCGCTCGGCCTACTCCTGTGATAGGCTGCTTCATGCGACGCATCCTTGCCGGTGTTGCGGCGGCGCTCGTCCTCTTCACGGTCCTCGCCCTCATCCTGCTTCGGGTGATGAACACGGTGATCATCCCCGCGGCCGTGGAGCGACTCGAGGGTGCCGCGGGCAGCGCCTTCGGCTGCGATCTGAGCATCGGGTCGGCGAAGCTGCGTCCGTTCCGCGGGGTGCACCTCCGGAACATCCGCCTATCGAGTGCAGACGCCGCGCTCCGGTCCACCGTTGAGACCGTGGATGTCGATACAGACCTGCGGAGGCTGCTCAGGCTTCGGAGGGCGGCACGGACACCGGCTTCGATCGATGCCGCCACGGTATGGACTCTCCTCGAAAGCCTCGCGGAGCGGAGGCTGGTTCCGAAGGCCATACGCGCCCACAACCTCGGCATCGTAGTTGCCGCGACGGCGAGGTCTCAGGCCTACCGGCTGCGCTTCGGTGAGCTTCGTTTTCTTCACGAGCAAGACGAGGGAATCATAAGAATGCAAATGATGGGCTCCCCGGGGCACGGGGTGTCAGCCGGTTCTTCGCCGCAGGCGATGTCGGCCGAGGTCGCCGCCGCCTACGGTTCCCGAACCGCAGAGGTCACACTCGAGCTCGACCGCCTCGAGCTCCCCCGCATCACTCTGCCCTCGGCTGCCCTGACGGCGGGCACCACATCGGCGTCTCTTTCCGCGAGTATCTCTCAGGCGGGGCGGACACGTGCCTCGGGCACAGTCGACCTCCACAACCTCGCGCTCGACGCGCCCGTCGTCGCGCCGGGTACGATCCGCCCGCTCGATATCAGCTACACCTTCGCGGCCGAATATGCGCCACGCGCCGTATCCGCGGAGATCCCGACGTCGGTGCCGGCCTCGGTCAGACGGCGATTCCCGCGCGGCGAGCTCACCGTCAGCGAGGGCGACGCCTCGATAAACGGAGTCGAGTTCGAGCTCGACGGCCTGTTACGGGGAGTACACTCAGGCGGTGCACATCCTGCGTCGAAGGCGCCGGCCTTTCTCCCGCGCATCATCCAACTCACGCTCGACCTGCCGTCGACATCAACCTCGCGCATACACGCCGCCGTTCCTCCTGCGCTGCAGGGCCCTCTCGATACGATGGAATTGGGGGGCAGTTTTCGCTGGCGTCTCGACCTCACGGTGCCCCGTTACAACCCCGGCGGTCTCCAGTGGAACGCCGAAACCGAGCTCCGGGACTTCGCCGTTGTGCATATAGACGAGTCGGTGAGCCCGTTCGGCCTGAACGGGTCGTTCGTGCACACGATACGAGACTCGGAGGTGGACTACCTGCGCCACGTGCGGATCCCGCCGGCGCAATCCGCGGCCGACGGAACCGGCGGCGACGGCAGCGAGACCGGCACCCCTGCGGCGGGGGACAGCAGGACCAGCGCTGCTTCCACCCGGGTCCGTGCATTGTCCGCACCGGATCCCCCCTTCACCTACATTCGCCTCGATGAGATGTCGCCCTGGATGCCGCGAGCGGTACTTACCGCCGAAGACGGGGACTTTTACTACCACAACGGCGTAAACTTCCGCACCATGGCGCAGGCCGCGGTTCGAAATCTGGACGCCGGCGGGGTGGTCCTCGGCGCGAGTACGATCAGCATGCAGCTCGTGAAGATGCTTCTTCTCGATGACGACCGGGTCTTCTCCCGCAAACTGCAGGAGGTATTTCTGGTGTATCTCATGGAGCACGAGGTACCGGTCAGCAAGG
>CAZVXU010000055.1:0-14905 GCA_964631585.1 uncultured Spirochaetaceae bacterium
CTCGGTTCCGCCGGTAAGAGTAGTTCAAAACAGGGAAAATCTTTTCACGAGTGTGCCTCTGATGTGGAAGCTCGGTTTACCTGCTCTTGGACCGCCATACGGCGTCTTTCCACACATTCTCTCTAACCATTTGTCTCAAACCATGTTCCTCAATATCGGCAAGCGCATCTACTAATACGCTACACTCTTGCGGTTGCCGCCCCTGCCGCAGCCGGCCTCCCACGCGCGGTGAAAGCAGTGTACAATAGCCGAGCGACATGGAGGCACTCAATGCGCCCGGGTGAGGGGCTTACCATCTTCGACATCCGCGACCACCGGGAGCTCTATCCAGCTTCGGGGCTGGAGGCGATATTCGTGGGTTCCCACCGCGTCACCCCTGCTTCCGGCTATCACGTGGAGAACACAAGGAGGGAAGAGGCCTGGATCTTCCAGTACACGGTAGCGGGGGCGGGGGTCTTAGACCAGGCAGGCGAAAGTCCGGCGACGGTGGGGCCGGGAACGGGGTTTCTCATCCACATACCGGAAGCGAGCAGTTACTCGCTCGCGCCAAACGCGGAGGAGTGGAAGGTCCTCTTTGTGAAGTTTCGGGGCCCGGTGGCCGACCGGATCTGCGCTGCAATCTGCGAGCGTGGAGGTGCGGTTCTTGAGCTCGGAGTGCACTCTCCGGCAGTTGGCGGCGTGCGGGAGCTCTTGACCGCGGCCGGACTCGAGCGGCCGCTTTCTCCGTTTCACACCGCGGCACGGCTCTACGCGGTCCTGTCCCAGCTCTACGCCTCGACCGCCCCCCTCCTGGCAGTGGACGAGAGCCGAGTACAGGAAGCCATGGCTATCATCCGAAGCCGCTACCCGGATCCCGGGGTAACGGTTCAGGCGGTAGCCGAAGCGGTCAACCTATCGCGGTCGCATTTTACGCGGCTGTTTCGAGCACACGCAGGCATGAGCCCACAAGGCTTTCTCCTCGAGGTGCGTTTTGCTCGCGCGCGAGAGCTTCTTGCCAACACCGGCGTAACGGTGAGCGAGATCGCGCAGCTGTCGGGTTTCTCGGGGGCGGCCCACTTTTCCGCACTGTTTCGAAGACACGTCGGCCTGTCGCCACGCGAATTCAGGGCTCGGGGGCGAGCCTAGCGCAGCGCACATACGCAAATAGACAGCACACAATAGAATGGAGCTCGGAGCCTTCGCTCTGGTACGCTGTGGCTACCATGAAGCGTACACTGCCACTCACCGAGCTCGACTCCACCGCCCGCTATCGCGACTGCGTGCTGCGGCGTTATCCCGACGAGTCGCGGCTTCGGATCGCATCGGACAGGGTTTTCCGCGACTTCTACGTGATAGACCGAACCCTCTACTCCGGCGGCTTCGGAACGCCTTCGGCCGACGTTGCTACGGATGTTCTCGTCCAGACCTACCACCTCGAGTTCCTCGATGGTCTCCCGCGAGGTGAGTTTGCCCTCGAGCTCGATATCCCCTCGGAAAGCGACGGGGAAGATGCCGAGTTTCGGGTGACGCTGTATCAAGCGGTTGGCCCCTACGAGGTGCGCTTCGCCCTGCTTCTGCTTCCGGGCTCCCCCTTTATTACCTCGTTCCTTTCGTTGCGTGGGCCGGCAGTGGCCGACGATCGGGATGCCGGCGGTGTAGACCGAAACCTCGCGTTTACCAGCATGGAAGAAGATGCATCGGCGAGGTCTTACAGGCTCAGTCCGCCATCTGAAAGCGTCGATTCGCTGCCGCACGAAGTAACCCACGGTTCGCTGCGGCGTGTCGTCTTCTACGACGATACCGATCGGAACGACCAGCTGATCGAAGAGATAGACTGCAGCCTCTACGGGCGATATGGCCGAGAGTACGAGGGCAATATCTTCCTGGTTCGCGACCGTCCGTCGGGACTTGAGTTCCTGATCATGAAAGAGGGGCCTACGATTCACGGCTCTTTGCGCCGAAATTGCGGCGAGCTCTACTGGCACGACGACGGCTTCTGCTCCGTTCGCGGGACGGGTATCGACCCTTCCGAGCTCCGAGTCGAAGAGTTTCTACGGGCCTACGGGTGCACCGTCGGGGCGGGCCGGGGGATAGCAGAGGAGCTACGTGCCTTCCTGGGGGCTACCGGTCCAAAGACCGGCAGGCAACCGTTTGCGCTGGCCAATACATGGGGCGACCGCAACAGAGATGCAAGCTTAAGCGACTCCTTTGTCCGCGCGGAGATAGATGCCGCCGCCGAGCTCGGCATCGACTACCTGCAGGTCGACGATGGCTGGCAGCGCGGCATAACCAAAAACTCAGGTCTCGCTGCAGGGGGAGTCTGGGAAGGCTATTACGCGACCGACCCGGAGTTCTGGCAGGTGCACCGGGGTAAGTTTCCAGGCGGCCTCGAGCCGCTGGTCGAATACGGTCGCGAGCGAGGCGTCAAGCTCTCGCTCTGGTTCTCGCCCGACTCTTCCGGAAGCTTCGCGAACTGGAAGCGCGACGCCCAAGTACTTCTCGGCTTTCATCGCAGCCTCGGCATCGACCAGTTCAAGCTCGATGGGATCAAGATCCGCGACAAGGCCGGGGAGGCGAATCTGCTGCGCCTTCTCTCGCGTATAGAGGAGGAGTCCGGAGGAGCCATCGACTACTGTATGGACGTTACCGCCGAGATCAGGCTGGGCTACCTCTACGAGCGGCAGCGGGGGAAGATCTTTGTCGAAAACCGCTACACCGACTGGGGAAACTACTACCCCTACCGTACCCTCAGAAACCTCTGGGCCCTATCGCGCTATCTACCGGCGAGTCGGCTACAGATCGAGGTATTAAACAATAGACGGAATCAACAGGTCTACGGTAGCGATCCCTTAGCTCCCGCGAGCTATGGTCTGGACTACCTGTTCGCCATTGCCCTGCCTGCAACGCCGCTATTCTTCATGGAGCTAACGGGGCTGCCGGCTGATGCGAGAGCGGAGCTTGCCGCAATTCTTCCCGTATACAGGTCAATCCGGAGCGAGCTCTGTTCGGCGGAAGCCATCCCCATCGGGGACGAGCCGGACGGCTACGTCTTCTCCGGCTTTCAGTGCGCACTGCCCGATGGCGGCGGCTACATGATTCTCTTGCGAGACAATACGGCGGAAGCGGAATACTGCTTTGAGCTTCCCCGGCCAGCCGCGAGGCAAAACGGCATCGAGCTCCTGTACGCTTCGGCACCCGTCGAGCTCGATCTCGTCGCCAGGCAAAAGGTCCGCTTCCGGGCTTCGAGAAAGCGAACCGTCGCCGTGCTCCGCTACTAAGCCTTGTGCCGCGCCCTCGCCCGGCCCGGCCAGGCTGTGTAGCCCGGGTTCTCCTCGGGAATGAGCGCTCCGACTCGCTCCCGCCACTCTTCGAGCTCCGCCTTGAGGGCCTCAGTTAGCGCCGGCTCCTCTGCCGAGCGGTCGTGTTCTTCGCCGATGTCGCTGCGCAGGTTGTAAAGCTCTACCCCGTCGTCCTCGAAGAAGTGAAGCAGCTTCCAGTCTCCTTTGCGTATCGACGAGCCTGGTGTGCCTCCCTGGTTGCCGTAGTGCGGATAGTGCCAGAAGAGCGGGCGCTCGCGGAGGCTCGCTGCAGTTTTTTCTGTCTGCCGGTCGACAAGGAGGCTTACTATGCTCGTTCCGTCGATGGCCGCACGCGCCGGAGGCTTGAGCCCTACGGCCTCGAGGAGGGTGGGATAGAAGTCGGGCGAGGTAACCGGCACATCCGAGCTTGACCCGGGCGCTACACCCCCGGGCCAGCTCATGATCAGTGGCTCTCTCACGCCCCCGTCGTACATCCAGCCCTTGCCCTCGGAAAGCGGCGCATTACAGGTCGGCGAACACTCGGCGGTGGAAAGGCCGCCGTTGTCGGACGTGAAGACGACGATCGTGTTCTCTTCCTCCCCTGAGGCCCGCAGGGCGAGCAGAATACGGCCCACACTCTCGTCGAGCTTCTCTACCATCGCCGCGTACACAGGGTCGGACTGCACGACCCGTCGCCTTATACGGACATCATTCTTGTGTTCGCACGGGAAGAGCGCACCCTCTTCGAATGGGTCGCTCTGGTCGAGTCCGAGACGCCGTGCCTTCTCGCGGTACTTATCTACGAGCGCCTCGGGCGCTTCTATTGGCGTATGTACGAGGTAGTACCACATATTGAGGAAGAATGGCTTCCTGGGCTCTTTCGACTCTATGAGCTCGACCGCGCGGTCTGTAAGATAGTCGGTCAGGTAGGTGCCTTCTGGAACGTTCGCTCCTCGAAGCGGCTCAATATCCCAGGGCGAGAAGTACCCACCCTTCGCCGGGCTACCCATGTGACAGCCTCCGATGTTCTTCTCGAACCCGAAGTCTTCCGGGTGGAAACCTGCGCCGCCAAGGTGCCACTTGCCGAGATGCCACGTAGCGTAGCCGCCCGATGCGAGGGCCTGGGCGAGTGTATGCTCTCCGGCGGGCAAATGCTTTATGTACGGCACGTCGACGAGGCGGCCTTTGGCAGGATGCACACTCCCACCCCAGTCGATCCAATCGGTTACCCCCAGGCTCGCGGGATACTTCCCGGTCAAGACGCTCGCTCGGGTGGGCGAGCAAACGGGACAGGCAGCATAGGCGTCCGTGAATAGCATGCCGCGCTGTCTGAGCGCGTCGATATTCGGCGTCTCATGAAAGCTGCTGCCATAGCAGCCGAGGTCGGCCCAGCCGAGATCGTCGGCGAGAAAGAAGAGTATGTTCGGTCTGCTCACGTGTGTTTCTCCGTGGTTTTTTGTGCATCTTCTGCTGCCGCGACAGGTCTCGCGGCTCCTTGCGGCCCCTGCTCCGTCCAAAGCTTTCGGAGCATGTGAGCGGCGAGCTTTGGCTGGCGCTCTCGAGTAAAGACCCCCTTCCGGTTCACTACCACCCTCGAAATGCTCATAGCGGTGCGGAAGTCGGCAAAGGCCCAGACGTGGGCCCCTGCGACGTACTCTTTTCGCTGCAGCACTCTGAGCTGGCTTTCGAGCATCTCGCTCTGGAACTCCTCGGAAAACATGACAGGCGGCTCGGCATGCGTGCCGGCAACAGCATCGGCGCCGAACTCGGCCAGGATAATCGGCTTTCCAAAGCGCCGGTGGTAACGCTCGAGGCAGTCGTCCAAAGCCTGCGCGCCCCGGACGAGATCGCCAGGATGCTCGTACCAGCCGTAGTACTTGTTGATACAGACCACATCCGCATGGGCCAGCGGCGCGTTGTCCTCGGGCTCCCTGTGTGCGACGTAGGTTACCGGCCGGGTGCCGTCTACCCTTCGAGCAACGTCCATAAGGTGCTTGAAAAACTCGTTACCGGCCTCGCTTTCGATATTGGGCTCGTTCGCGACGCTCCACATAATAACCGAGGGATGGTTCCGGTCGCGCCGTACCATTCGCTCGACCAGAGAGGTGGCCTTCCGCCTCGTGCGGTCGTCGTATAGCCGCTCGTTCAGACTTACCATCGGCGTCTCTCCGATGACGAGGAGGCCGAGTGAATCGGCAACGTCTATCACCTCCTCGGCATAGGGGTAGTGGCTGGTGCGAAAGGAGTTCGCTCCTATCCACCGAAGGAGGTCGTAGTCTTTGATCATAACAGCCGGATTATACGCGCGGCCCGAAGCCATAAAGTCTTCGTGTTTTCCGAAGCCGGTCATAAAGACCCTCCGGCCGTTGAGGAGGAGCGCACCGTCCTTTACCTCGATCGTTCGAATGCCGAATCGCTGCCGATAGGAGTCGATAGCCTTGCCGTACGGGTCGCAGACTTCGGCACAGAGCCAGTATAGGTTCGGCTCGCCGATGTCCCAGAGCTTGGCCTGCTCGACGGTAAGGGTGGCCGCGCAGCTCGCTGACTGCGCCATAACCTCGAGGTCCGCCGTTTCTTCGTTCTCGATCGAAAGGCGTATCGGCCCATGGTGGGGCTTCGAGAGCTCGAGCTCGACGTGAACCTGGGCCGATGCGCCTGTGAGCTCGCTCCTAATATAGACATCCTCGATGCGAAGCTCCGGCACACACACAAGCGATACCGACCGGTGTATACCGCCGTAGGGATAGAAGTCATAGCTCACCGGTGGGTTCGAGTTGAAGAATCCCTCGCGGGCCTCTCCCGACTGCAGGACTGCCGGGGGGAGCCCCCACGGGTCGAGGCTGGCATCGACAGAAAGGACCACGTGGTTTTCCTCTCCCGGGCGGAGAGCACTCGTTACCTCCACTTCTACCGGTAGATGGGCGGTCTCATGGTCACCGCAAAACGTTCCGTTTACCCAGACGCGTGTCGTGTTGCAGGCACTGCCGAAGCGCAGAAAGATGGGCCTCTGTGCAAAGGAGGGCTCTACGAAGATCCTCCTCTCGTACCAGACGGCCCCAAAGTGGAAGAAGAGGTCGCCGTACTGCTCGTTCCAGCTGCCCGGGACTGCGATTGGTCTCGGGTCAGGGAGACCGAGGTACCACTCATCGGTAACTCCCAGGTCAGCCGGGTCTGGCTGGCAGCTCCATATTCCGTCGAGCAACGCGAGCGAGCGATACTGGTTACGTTCCGGCCGTAGCATGTTGTCTCCTCGAGAAAAAACAGGGACCCGCGCGGGCGGGCCCCAGAGATATTGGTGTGGTCGATTTATGGCAGCAGGGAAGAGGCATTGTCCAAGACGTTTGCCTTCATTTCCTCGTAGGTGTAATCCGGATCGACCAGGTAGAGATCCATCTCTCGAGCGAGGATGTCTTCGTAATTCGCCTGGTATTCGGGAAAGAAGGTCGTCACGTTGTCCACACGGCCGTTAATGGTGTTTACCAGGGAGTCCACATCGTACAGATGTTGAAAGTCTCCCATCATCTTCTCGAGAATCGTTCGGTTGTCAGCTCCGATCTCCGGCGAAAAGCCTTCCGCGATGATCTGCTGGCCCTCTGTAGTGAGGAAGCGGATAAACTTGTAGCCAGCTTCCTTGTTCGCCCCATTTTTGTTGAGAGCGTAGACTGAGTTTTCGCTGAATGTTCGCTCTGCCGGTTGATTCTCGTCGAATCGGGGAAGAGGGGCGAATGCGGTTTCAAAGTCGTGGGGGAACTTATCGAGCTTGCGAATCGCGTTGATGGTCCACGAGCCGATAACCTGCATGCTGAACTCTTCGTTAAAGAACGCACCAAGGTAGTGGACATTTCCCGCTTGCGCATCCGCGAAGGGGAGCTGGTATCCATCATCCTCCATCTGGCGCCGCCAGGCGATGAACTCTTCAAAAGCCGGATGATCGAGCGTTGGCGTTCCGTCTTCGTGGAACAACGGGTTGTCCTCTTTTGCCGACCAGAGGCCGATGTAGTTGAACATGGGCCAGGTGTGGAGGTAGGAGCCGTAACGCTTGTTGTTGCCGCTGCCCTGTGTTAGCTGCCTGGCGTAGTCCCGGTAGTCCGCGAGCGTCCAGTCATCGGGAGGGAGCGGGAGCCCTGCCTCGTCGAGATGGTCCTTGTTCAGGAGCACGTACCAGACCTTTACCCCAGTCGGTAGCCCGTAGTAGGTGCCGTCGGAATCCATCTTGATGGAGTAGATGTCCTCATAGTTTGCCCCTTCTGCCTCGAGGTACGAGTTCAGCGGCTCGAGCATACCGTTGGTGCCACGCTCGATGTTATCGGCGGTTGTCGTCTGGCTGATGACTTCCGCGTCATCTCCTGCGAGGAGCAGCAAATCTACCTTCTGAGTGTATTCGGTACCGTCGCCCTCATTCAGGTGCTCGTAGTTAACGGTAATCCCGGGGTTCTTTTCTTCGAACACCGCGATCGCCTCCTCAATAGCCGGATCGAACGACGGCGGGATCTGGACGTACCATTTTATCTCGACCGTTTCGTCGCCGCTTGCCGCAGCCGCGTCCTCTTCCTGTCCTCTCGCAAATGCAAGTAGCGATAGCGAAACCAAAAGCATCACTGAGATAGCCAGTGTTCGAGTTAGCTTCTTCATAGCCAACCTCCCTTGGATATATTAAAACACCCTACGGATGTTTTTGAGACCTAGCCTTTTACGCCGCCAACGGCGATGCCGTCGATGACGAACCTTTGCCCGATTAGGAAGATCACGATCAGCGGAATAATCGCTGAAACCGATCCAGCCATAACCAGCGAGATGAGGGTTCCCGAGTCGTCGGCGAACTGTTTGAGCCCGAGCTGAATCGTGTAGAGCGAACGGGTCTGTAGGAAAATCAGCGGCGCCTGATAGCTGTTCCAGGTCCAGGTGAACTTCAGAATGGCCTGGATCGCGATGACCGGCTGAATCATCGGGATGACTATTCGAGAGTAGATCCAGATGTGACTCGCTCCATCGATCTTGGCCGACTCCGTGATCGAAGGCGGAATCATGAGCATATTCTGCCGGAACAAAAACACGGCATAGGGAACGAACGATCCCATGAGGATCAGTCCGAGGTGCGTGTCGTAGAGTCCAACCCACCGGGTAATCATGAACCGGGGAACGAGCATAATCTGCACGGGGATCATCATGGTTGCGATGTATCCGAGAAAGAGCCAGTCCCGTTGCTTAAACTCCAGCTTGGCGAAGGCGTACGCGGCGGTGGAGGCAACAAACAGCGTAAGGACGGTCGTCAAGACGGAGACCTTGATGGAATTGAGGTAGAACTGACCGAAGTTATATCGATCGGCGTTCCATACTTCCCGGAAGTTCTCGAGCATCCTGCCCTGCTCGGGGATCCACTCGATAGGAAAGTTGAAAACATCAGCTTCGAACTTCATCGAGGCTGAGATCATCCAGAGAAGAGGGAAAAGCATGGTGATCGAGACGAGCATCAACACGGCGGTAATGGCAACCCGTCTTAAAAACTCGCCGTCAAGTCGCAGGCCAGGAACCACTTGAAGCCTCCTTAGTACGTGACGGTTCTCTGGAACCGACGCTGAAGCAGTGTGAGTACGAAGATGATGACAAAGAGAAACCAGGCGATGGAGGAAGCGTAGCCCATCCGATAGTAGCGAAACGCGTTCTGATAGATGTAGAACGCAAGCACGTTCGTGGCGTTCCCTGGTCCACCGTCGGTAATGACGCTTATCTGATCGAAGACACGGAACGAGCCGATCATGTTAATGATGAACATGAAAAACGTCGTCGGAGAAACCATAGGGATTGTGACCCGGAAGAACTCCTGCGTCGGACTCGCTCCGTCGATCCACGCAGCCTCGTAGAGCTCCTTCGGTATGGCTGCGAGGGCGGCCATGTAGATGAGGAGAGAGTAGCCGAGATTCTGCCATACCGAGAGAGCGATAATCGATGGGAGCGCCCAGTCACGGTCTTGGAACCAGCGCGGCAGATCCTCGATACCAAGAGCCGCGAGCGTTTGATTGACCGGACCCATGGACGGATGCAGCATCACCTTCCAGACGATCGAGACCGCAACTATGCTCGAGATGTACGGAATGAAGAAGGTCATCTTTAGGTAGGTCTTCATGTAGGCATAGTTCTTGATGAGCACCGCGAGCACCAGGGCGACGGCGATCCCGATCGGAACCGTAGTCAGCGTAAAGACGATGTTGTTCCAGAAGCTGATCCTGAACACCTTATCCGTGAACATTGCGACGAAGTTTCGGATTCCGGCAAACCTGATGCCCTCGAAGCCGGAAAGAAAGTTCCACTCCGCAAAGCTCAGAAGGAACGAGAACAGTACCGGAAAAAGGATGAATATGAAGAAGCCAACAGAGCTCGGCAGAAGGAATAGCGCCGCCCAATAGCGTTCTTGTTGCTTGATCTTTTGCAGACTTCTTCGTGCCGCCACGTGCATGGACTCCTTTGTTCGTGTTGAGTCACTCTAAACCCGGCCTCGAACAGGCGAACATGCATTTTGATGCTCGAAAGGTCCACTTTTCTGCTCAGTTTCTCTCATCGCAGCCGAAAAAGCGCAAGACTGCACAAACATGGCGGAAAACTGCAGAGCCACGGCCGTCGGCCGGTGGTAACCTTCTATCTATGAACAGAAGGCCCAACATCCTTATCTTCATGACCGACCAGCAGCGAGCCGACACGGTACTCGACGGCTCTCCCGTCAAGGTCCCGCGCCTCGACGCCTTTCGGCGAGAATCGGTTACCTTCGAGAATGCATTCTGCACCGCGCCGCACTGTTGCCCCTCTCGTGCCTCCTTCTTCTCAGGCCTCTATCCCTCCGAGCACGGAGTCTGGAACAACGTCAACGTTGCCAATACTCTCTCCGAGAGTCTCGATGAAGGGGTGCGTCTTTTCAGCGAGGAGCTTACAGCAGGCGGTTACGAGCTCTTCTTTACGGGAAAGTGGCATATTTCCAACATTGAGCGGCCTGCTGATCGTGGCTGGCGGGAAGGCTTCGTTACCGGTCTGCCAAACGAGGAAGACGAGCGAGAACTGCGCTGGAGGAACTACGCCGAGCTTTCGACCAGGGAACGGCCTCGGAAACGAAAGGCGCCCCCGGGTGTTCTGCGCCGTAGGGATTACGGGGACTACCCGATGTACGGGCAGGATGAGCATCCCTTCGACGACGAAGAGGTTATCGACAGCGCGTGTGGGTTTCTGGAGTCTCGTCGCGAGGCGTGTGGACCATGGACGCTGTTCGTCGGTCCGAAGGGGCCACACGACCCCTACCTGGCGCCCGCGCGCTTTCTCGAGCTGTATCGGCGAGAGGAGGTGATGCTCCCGCCCTCGTCTGCCGACACCATGGAAGACAAGCCGGCCCTGTATCGGCGGATGCGCCGAGTGTTCGCGGGCCTTTCCGCCGAAGAGCAGCAAGATGCGCTGCGGCACTACTATGCTGCTTGCAGCTACGAAGACCAGCTGTTTGGCCGCGTTCTAGACGCGCTGGAGGCGAGCGGGCAGGCGGCGGACACCATAGTAGTTTTCCTGTCCGACCACGGAGACTACGGTGGAGAGCACGGGCTCTGGTGCAAGGGCTTGCCTGCCTTCGATGCTGCCTACCGGATACCGACTGTAATCCGCTGGCCAAAGGGCGTCGCGAGGGCAGGGCGCATCGTTTCGCGGTCCATTTCTCTGGTGGACTTCGCCCCTACCCTCCTCGAGGTGGCTGGTATGGCCTTCTCGGCTGTCTGCCGGAACGCCTCCGGGCGCAGTCTCGTGCCCCTTCTTCGAGACCAAGAGCCGCAGGACTGGGACGATACGAGCTACTTTATGACCAACGGAAACGAGCTCTACGGCATTCAGCGCGTCGTTCGAACTCCAACCTGGAAGTACGTCTACAATGGGTTCGATTTCGATGAGCTCTACAATTTAGCAGAGGACCCTGGAGAAGAACGGAATCTCATCGAAGAGCAGGACTGCCAGGGGGTCGTGGACGAGCTGTGCGCGAGAATGTGGGCCTTCGGCAAAGCGCACGGAGAACGCTCGGTGAATCCGTACGTAGCAACCGCGCTCGCACCGCGCGGGCCTGCCTCCGCGCTCGAGTATCCCGAGGCCTAACGCCGTCGCTCACCCGGTGTCAGCCCTGTCTCGCGCTTGTAAACCCTGTAGAAGTAGGAAGGGTTGTCAAAGCCCACTGCAGCTGCGACTTGCTCGATCGGCACGTCGGAGTCGAGGAGCAGCTCATCCGCACGACGGACTCGCACGTCGGTCAGAAACCTCGAGAAACTCATGCCCGTCTCCTGCCTGAATACGCGAGAAAAGTGGCTCACGCTCATGTTGGCGAGAGCGGCCATGTCGGAGCAGGAAATACCGGTGTGCATGTTCTCGCGTATGTGGTTGATCGTCCGGTTGATCTCCTCCCGCGCGCTCAGCTTGCCCCGCTCCCGTGCAGCCCTAAAGAAGGATCCGACAGAGTCGTGGAGAATCTCGGCGGCCGCACGCAGGCGGTCAGCCGAGCGCGGAGCGGGGGCGTGGGGAAGCCCGAGGCGACGGGCAGCGTTTTCGACTGCGGCTTCGAGTTCGTCGAAAAGCAGGACGAGCTCCTCCGGGTCGTAGTCTTGCTGTGCTACGTGCCCGACCAGTCTGTCCACTTCGCCGGCGCTGTCCGCCTCGTCCAGCCTCCTGAGCGAAGCTTCGAGCGGGGCTGCAAGCTCCTGCCGGTCGCACTGACGGTACTTGAACCGTCGTCGGCCGCGGTCGGTCCGAATCAGGCCCGACCCTTCGCGGAGGAAAAGCTCGTGACGCCATTTTAAGGCCGAGCGCAGAGCGCCGTCGGCCTGAGCAAGGCTTGTCACAGCCGGGGCGAGGACAGCGGTCAGGCTCACCCGCTCACGCTCTCCGAGTGAGCAAATCTCTTCATCGAGAAGCTCTGCGATGAGGTCGGCAGGGCGCTCGGTCTTGCTCCAGACAATGAACGAAAACTGGTCGTCTGCGCTGGAGACCAGCAGGGCCGCGATCCCCCGCTCTTCGAGGTCGTGTACGGCCTGCAACACCGAAGACTTGAGCTCGTAGGGACGCTTGATGCTGCTGCGTTGGATATCGGCGGCGTAGTTATCGATGAACAGCTGCAGAGGCAGGTAGCTCTCGGGTGGAGTCGGCAGCCGTTCCCTCCGCAGCCCGGCAGCGAGCTCTTCGTGGGAAAGCTGACCGTCGAGCACCTGTGCGAATAGTCGCTCCTGGGTGCGAAAACTACGACTCGGGTCTCGATCGTCAGCAAGCTGGCGTGCGGCCTTCTCGGCCGTGGCAGCGAGATCTTCTTCCGTTAGGGTGATCTTAACAATGTAGTCGAGAACGTCGAGGTTGATGGACGTTCTCGCGTACTCGAAATCCTCGTGACAGGTGAGGATGGCAGCCTTGAAGTTGAACCCCTCTTCCCTGGCGGTTCGGATCATGCTCAGCCCGTCGAGGCGTGGCATGGAAATGTCAGTAACAACGAGTCCGGGCTCGTGCCTGCGAATGAGATCGAGTCCCTCTTCGCCGTCGGCTGCGGTCCCGACGATACGGAAGCCGAATTCCTCCCACCGAATCATCCTCGTGAGGGCAGTCAGCATTTCGATGTCGTCTTCAACGAGGAGCGCAGGAATCATCCGAGCCGTCCTTCCCGGCTCAAGGGAATGGTGAGCGTAGCCCTCGTACCGTGTCCCGGATTGCTCTCTACCCGAAGCCCGTAGTCCGTCCCGAAGAAGAGCCTAATCCGCTCCTCGATGTTCTCCGTGCCGATGCTCGAGAAACGTATTCCTTTCTGGCGATCCGGCCCCACGGTGGTGTCGAACCCTGTGCCGTTGTCCGCCACGGTTATCTCGGCGGCAGAGCCCTCCCTTCTGCCGCTAATCCTCAGAATGGCATCCTCGCAGCCGTCTGTGAAGCCGTGAATGACGGCGTTCTCGGCCAGCGGCTGTAACAGGAGCTTTGGTATGACGGCAGACCGGATTTCCTCATCTACGTCGATTTCGAGCCGAAAAGAAGTGGCGTGTCTCGATCGCACGATCGATAAGTAGTGCTCTACAAGCTCGAGCTCCTCGCCGAGGCTAATCAGCGGCTCGTTGTGAGTGATCGTCATCCGGAGAAGCTGGCCCAGGGAGCGTACGACCTCCGAGACCTTCTGCTTATTGCCGTTGAAGGCGGCCCAGCGGACTGTATTGAGCGTATTGAAAAGGAAGTGCGGGCTAATTTGCGCCTGGAGCGCTTCGAGCTCTGCCTCTCTCTTGAGCATCTCTTTTTGCGCGTTTTCTTGCATGAGGCGAGCAAGATCGACCTTCATCTGCTCAAAGCTGGACTGGAGAACTCCGATCTCGTCACTGCGGCTCCGCGTAGCACTGCTTTGTTTCTCGAGGAGCGTCTCGACGTCCGCCATTTCCGCAGAGAGGGCGGCAATGGGCACGGTGATGCTGCGCGAGATACGAAGAGCGATTAACACAAAGACAAGCACGAAGACGACGTTCACAATGGTAAGCCTGACCCTAACCGCGCGGATTTCCCCGACGACGTATTCCCGCGGGATCATGTGAACGAGCTGCCAAATCCCGATGTTGAGCGGCTGTCGGAAGACGAAGTAGGACGTGCCCTGGTGGCGGCTGGTGGCGATGCCTCTGTCGCTACCGAGCGGAAGCTCGAGTCGCCGGCCGTAGCTGGCGGCCGGTTCGGTGCCCGGAGAGGCGCCGACCAGACGGCCCTCATCGTCGACCAGCAGAAAACGCGCAGGCGTAGGATCCTCCAGTTGCCTCTCGAGAACCTGACGCGGCAGCGAGATCAGAAGAAAGGCGGTGCGCTGCGCTCCGGGGTCGAGCGTCATTTGCTTAGACAGGGTAAAGGTGTACTCGTCTTCGGTATCGTAGAGGTGCAGAATCGAGCTCGTCCCCAGCCAGTGGAGACGGAGGTTCTCGTACACTTCGGGTTTCCACTCGAGCACCTTCCTTATCTCGTCGCCCAGATCTCTGTGCTGGTGGTGGTTGGTGTACAGTAGCTCGTCGCTGGTTAGAACGGTTAGAAAACTGTCCTCTCGGATAACCGTGTGTTCGACGGCATTGAACAGCTCCTCGACCTGAGACGCCTGGTGGTAACGCTCGATCGGTGACGCAGGGGGGGATGCGAGTACCGTTTTTAGCTCTCTCGAACCGTCAAGAAAGAGCGCGGCAGAGCTCATGCGCTCCAACAGGTCGTCGATGTTTCGCTGGACCTGGAGAAGAGAGCTGGTCCCGGTTTCCCGCACGCGCTCGATAATACCGCGCTCAATGACGAGCTGAGACAGGGCGAAGCTGATGGACAGCGGGAGGATGATGGTGAGTGTAAAGGCAGCGAGGAGTTTACGCGAAAGAGAGCGGCGTACGAACGGCGTTCGCAGGTGGTACTGAATGCGGTGCAGATAAAACCTGAGCACGTCCATTTTGCAGCGTGACGAGTGCCGCGGGCAGCCGCGTACTGGCCGGTTCCTCCTCGTACGGCACAGGCGAGTATCGACTCGACCGCCCGTTTGCGCAAGGCTATAGTGCGAATCCCGTCCGGATCAAGCTCGCATCGTAGGCCAAAGTCAGAGCCGCGACTATGTGTGAACCGGTGCCCGAGGAATTGAAGCT
>CAZVXU010000056.1:0-3701 GCA_964631585.1 uncultured Spirochaetaceae bacterium
GGTGAGCCGGAGTGGATGAGTGAGGACGCATTCACCGAGCTTGCCGGAGTGGAGTATCCGGTGCGTCGCATGGTTGATGAGGGCGCTTATGAGCTGTTCGCCCGGGCGGCAGAAGCTGTAGCCTATCGGGACCTCGGTATTCTCGTGTCGGACCGCAATGCGCGCGCGCTCGAAGAGTTACGGGGGGCTGAGGTTGTGGACGGATACTACCTCGACGAGGTGCGCTCCTACATCCTGTACACGGCCAATCCCTCGGACCGCCGCTATCGTGCTCGCAGCGAGCGGTACCGCATCGGATGGTACGTCCCGGAGGGCCGCATCTTCCCGCTCGGAGACAATCGGGACAACTCCCGTGACGCCCGTTCGTTCGGCGCGGTGCATACGAACGAGGTGCTTGGTCGGGCGATGTTCCGCTACTGGCCCCTGGACCGGATCGGAGCGGTGAACTGATGTTCGGAGGGTCCCGCCCCCGTTACAGATTCTATCCGCAGGAGCGCAGCGCAGGGGCTCGCGTGATCTCCGTGGTGAAGTTCCTTGTCTTGTTATTCCTCGTCTACGAGCTGGTCTCGACGTTCCTCGTGTCCGGATACAGCGTGGCTAGCTCTTCCATGCGGCCTACCTTCGAGCCGAACGACCGCCTTATCGTGAGCTCCGCACCCTACGGCGCCTCAATGCCGCTCTTCGGAGCGCGGGGTCCGGCACTCGGTACCCCCACGCGCGGAGATCTGGTGGTTCTGCGAACCTCCTATGCACCGCGCCCCGCGCGTTTGATGTACCCCGTCCGATCGCTCGTGCGGTTCTTCACTGCCGGTCGAGTCGGCGGGGCGGGTAGCGACTGGCGGCCGCAGGTTACGCTGCGACGTGTCGTTGCGGTGCCGGGAGACACCGTACGAATGGACGACTTCATTTTCTACGTTCGCGGCCCCGAGGCCGGAAGCTTCGAGAGCGAGTTCGAGGCCTCCGGTATCCGCTATCCTCTCATTCGAGAGGGGACACCCCGCGATTGGTCAGAGGACCTGCCGTTCGCCGCGACCATGGAAGAGGTGCAGCTCGGGGACGACGAGTACTTTCTCGCAAGCGATAATCGCATAGCCGGGCTGGACTCCCGTCATCGTGGCCCCGTGGATGGAGAGGAACTGCTCTCCCGCGTGCTCCTGCGATACTGGCCGCTCTCGCGTTTCGGCGTTCCCCGACCGTGAATCCGTCCGTCGTAGATCTGTCCGCCACGAATCTGTCCGGCTACATCCCGGCGGAGCCCATCGCTCTGTACGTCCACGTCCCCTTCTGCGCAAGAAAGTGTGACTACTGCAGTTTCTACTCGACATGTCCACCGGAGGAGGAGCTCACCGGGACTGTGGTCGATGCCACGGTCGGGCAGGCTCATGAATTGCTCACCCGGCTCGGACGCCCCCGCGTTCGTACCATCTACATCGGGGGAGGTACGCCCTCGGTTCTGTCCCCGCGGGTCTTTTCCCGGCTCGCCACGGGAATCCTCGACGCCACCGGCCGGCAGAGTGTTTCGGAATGGACCGTGGAGGCAAATCCGGAGTCGATCAGCGCCGCGTGGGTGTCGGTGCTGGCCGATCTTCCCGTGACGCGGGTGAGTGTGGGCGTACAGAGTTTCTCCGCGAGCGCACGCGACTCGATCGGGCGATCAGGCACCGACGGGGCGATAGTGAGCGCAGTGGGGACGCTCGCGCGAGGCGGGGTTGAGAGCATCGGAATCGATCTCATAGCCGGTATTCCCGGGCAGAGAGCAAAGGACATTGTCTCCGACGTCGACCGGGCGGTGGCGCTGGGTGCCGATCATGTGAGCCTCTACACGCTCAGCGTGGAGCCGGGCACTCCGTTTGCCCGCCGAGTCGCGCGCGGTGAGGCCGAGCTCCCACCGGAGGAGGCGGTCGTGGAAGGAGTGGATGCCGCGCGCCATCGCCTGGCCGGCGCGGGGATATATCGCTACGAGGTGTCGAACTACGCGCGCCCCGGGCGGGAATGCCGGCACAACGATGCCTACTGGCTGCTCGAGCCCTCCGTTGGGGTGGGCCCCTCGGCGGTCTCGACACTTCCGGGCGGTGACGGCACGGCGCTGCGCCTTACCGCCGGAGGTGAGGCAGAACGTGTGCCGCGTCAGAGCTTCCTGCTCGAACACTTCATGACGGGACTGCGGCGCTCCTTCGGGCTACCGGCCGGTCGGGTCCTCGAGCGATTCGGTGCCGAGCCGGCGCAGTTCGTCCCGCGCACGGTCGCACGCTGGGAGCGCTCGGGGTTGCTTCGGGTGGTCAGCGGGCAGATGGTAATGAGCGAGGAGGGCATGTGGTACCTCGACGGCCTGCTCTCGGAGATAGCCGCAGAGCTGGCTCCAACTTGACTCCCTCCGGTAGTGGTGGTACCGTTGGCCGCACTCTCTCCAATAATTAGAAGTTAATAGAGGAGCACGAATGTCCGGTCATAGTAAATGGGCGACCATACGACACAAGAAAGGTGCGCAGGACGCCAAGCGGGGCAAGGTCTTCACGAAGCTCATTAAGGAAATCACGGTGGCCGCGCGTATGGGCGGTGGAGATATGGAAACCAATCCGCGCTTACGCCAGGCGGTCGTCAAGGCCAAGTCCGAGAACATGCCCAAGGAGAACATAGACCGTGCGATCAAGAAAGGCACGGGAGATCTCGAAGGTGTCGATTACGTAGAGATGGCCTACGAAGGCTACGGCCCCGGGGGCGTGGCCATCATGGTGGAAGCGCTGACGGACAACAAGAACCGCACCGCTGCTGATGTGCGCAGCATCTTCTCCAAGCATGGTGGAAACCTCGGTGAGAACGGATGCGTATCCTATCTCTTCACCCGCAAGGGTGTCATCGCCTATCCGACCGAGAAGTACAGCGAGGACGAGATCCTCGAACAGGCCCTCGAGGCCGGTGCGGAGGATGTCTCAACCGAGGGAGATCAGATCGAGGTGACCTGCTCCCCCGACGACTTCGAGAACCTCCTGCAGGCGATGCAGGACGCGGGATTCGAGGAAAGCTCGGCTTCGATCTCCAAGATCCCCGAGGCCACGATCTCACTCGACCTGGAGGGGACCAGAAAGGCGCTGAAGCTCATCGAGCTCCTCGACGACCACGACGACGTCCAGGAGGTCTCGACGAACCTGGACATTCCCGACGACCTGGACCTGTCCGAGGAATGAGTCTGGTACTGGGTATCGACCCAGGTCTTGCACACACGGGGTGGGGCGTTATCGACCCCCGCGACAACCGGTACCGGCTGGTTGCCCACGGTGTGATCAGTACCGCCGCCGGAACGCCGCCGGGGGAACGGCTCGATCGTCTCTACTCCGAGGTGATCGCTGTTCTCGAGCAGTATCATCCGACCGAAGCGGGGGTGGAAAATCTGTACTTCGCGAAGAACGCCACGAGCGCCATCCCCGTCGCGCAGGCACGGGGCGTCGTCCTGCTTGCCCTCGAGCGTGCGGGCGTTCACGCTGCCGAGTACACACCGCAGGCAATAAAGCAGGCCATAGTGGGCCAGGGGCGCGCGGAGAAGTCACAGGTGCAGGAGCTGCTGCGGGTGCTCCTCGGCATTCGCGACGTGCCGGCACCGGATCACGCGGCCGACGCCCTCGCGGCGGCGGTGTGTCATATCCACAACCTCGGTTTCACCGAGCGGGCGTTTCCGACCGCGTCCCCCCGCGGCAGTGGCGGCG
>CAZVXU010000056.1:3801-14630 GCA_964631585.1 uncultured Spirochaetaceae bacterium
CAGTCGCGGTGGTGGCCCGCGGACCACGGGGCAGGATCATGTTCAATAGTCTGACCGGAGAGATCACCGCCTCCGGCCCCGACTACGTGCGAATCCAGACAGGCGGTATCGAGTGGCATCTCGAGGCGTCGGGACGGACGGTGCAGCGGCTTGCGGGATCGCACGGTGAGGTACGCGTTCCGGTCTATCTGTACCACCGCGAGGACGTGATGCGCATGTACGGATTCGCCGACGAGCACGAGCGTCGGGTATTCGCGGAGCTGCTCACCGTTTCGGGGATCGGGCCGCGGCAGGCGCTGAAGATCCTCACCGGGGTTACCGCGCGGGAGTTGCAGCAACTCGTCGAGCGCGAGGATGTAAAGGGCCTCTCGTCGCTTCCGGGCGTCGGCAAGAAGACGGCGGAGAAGATGGTCTTCACCCTCAAGGGGACCCTCGTTACATCGGCCGACGGCACCACTGAGCCGGTTTCAGACATCGTCCAGGCCCTCGCGGCCATGGGATTCGAGGAACGGCGGGCCGCCGATGCGGTGCGGAGCATCCTCTCGGGCAACGATCTTCCCGAGGATGCCGGCGCGCGAGAGTCCGAGGTTCTCAGGCGGGCGATAGTGGAGCTCAGTTGACCAGGTCGCTTCTCAGCGGGGTGCGGCGCGTGCTACCCTCACGGATGTATGGGTGATCCCGGTATACTTCGGGGCGAATACTCCGAAGACGACAGCGTCGAGCCTCGCCTTCGCCCGGTCAGCCTCTCCGAGTTTCAGGGGCAGGACGCGGTAAAGGAGAACCTTTCGGTCTTCATCCGCGCGGCGCGCGAGCGCGACGACAGTCTCGACCATGTCTTCCTCAGCGGCCCTCCGGGGCTCGGCAAGACCACCCTTGCAGGTATCATGGCTCACGAAATGGGCGTCGATTTTAAGGTGACATCCGCCCCGGCTCTCGACAAGCCCAAGGATCTTGCCGGAATACTCACTACGCTGGCCGAGGGAGCGGTGTTTTTCATCGACGAGGTGCATCGGCTGAAGCCCGCCATGGAGGAGATGCTCTACATTGCCATGGAGGACTTCGAGCTCGACTGGATCGTGGGGCAGGGCCCTGCCGCCCGCACGATCCGCATCCCCATCCCGCCGTTTACACTCGTGGGTGCGACCACGAAACCGGGAAACGTCGCGGGGCCACTGCACAGCCGTTTCGGGATCACGGTCCGACTCGATTTTTACACACTCGCGGATATCGTCAAAATCGTGCGTCGCTCGGCCGGGATTCTCGGCATTCGCGTGAGCGAGGAAGCGCTGGAGCTTATCGCCCAGTCGGCCCGTGGCACACCTCGGGTGGCGAACCGGCTGCTCCGCCGCGTGCGGGATTTTGCCCAGGTGCTCGGAGACGGGCGCGTGGAGGCGGAGATAGTCGCGGAGAGCCTGAGGCGTCTCCAGATTGACTCTTACGGCCTTGAGACGCACGACCGGCGCATTCTCGCCACCATCATAGAGCACTACGAGGGCGGCCCTGTCGGCGCCGAAACGCTCGCAATTTCCATCGGAGAGGGGATTGATACCCTCGAAGACTTTTACGAGCCCTATCTCATTCAGCGGGGCTTTCTCAAGCGGACACCACGCGGGCGGGTCGTGACGCCGCTCGCCTTCGAGCATCTCGGCTACTCACCGGACGGAAGAAAGCGTGAAGACCAGGGATTTCTCTTTTGAGCTCCCCGAAGGGCTTATAGCACAGCAGCCCGCCGACCGCCGTGAGGACGCGCGCCTGCTCGTGCTCGACCGGAAGAGCGGCAACCGACGGCACACCCGCGTCTCGGAGCTTCCAGCACAACTCGAAGCGGGAAGCCTGCTCGTTTTGAACGATACCCGCGTGCGAAAGGCCCGCTTCGAGGCCGAGCGGGTGGACACCAGAGGAGCGGCGGAGTTTCTGCTGGTCGAGGAGGTCGACGGGCGCCGCTGGTGGGCCATCACGAACCGCGGCAAGCGGGCGCGGGTGGGGCTCTCCTACCGTTTCCCGGACGGACGGGTGGCGCGGATCATCGAGCGTGATGCCGAGCGCAGACTTCTGGAGTTCGATGCCGACCTCGATGAAAGCTACCTCGAGCGGCACGGATCCGTACCGCTGCCGCCGTACATTCGCCGCAACGCGGATTCCCGTGACGCTGAGCGCTACCAGACGGTGTACGCACGGACCATCGGGTCGGTAGCTGCGCCGACCGCGGGGCTGCACTTCACCGATTCACTCCTCTCCCGCCTGTCGGAGGCGGGAGTGGAGATACGCTTTCTCACCCTCCACGTGGGCCTCGGCACCTTTGCCCCGGTGCGCGCCGAGGATATCGAAGATCATACGATGCACTCGGAGCGCCTCGAGATATCGGCGGACACCGCGGAAGCGGTCAACAGGGCACGGGCGGAGGGCAGGCCGGTGGTTGCGGTGGGCACGACGAGTGTGCGCTCTCTCGAAAGCGCGGCGGTCGAGACGAGCGCGGGCGCCGGGGTTGCGGTCGAGCCCGGAATGCGCGAGACGAGTATCTTCATTTATCCGGGGTACAGGTTCCGCGTCGTGGATTCGCTCTTCACGAACTTTCACACCCCTGAGTCGACGCTCCTCATGCTCGTTTCGGCTTTCGCGGGGCGCGAGATGATTCTCGAGGCCTACCGGGAGGCTGTCGCGAAGCGCTACCGCTTCTTTTCATACGGCGACGCAATGCTCATCCGGTAGACCGCCTGAGCGGCTCAGTAGGTGCTCTCGTCCATGGCCTCGAACTCCGCACGCACTGCCCGGAGGCGCTGGAGATGGCGTCCGATGATGGCCTCGTAGTCGAGCTTGCCGGTTTCGATGCGGTGGTTCTCGTCGGCCCAGTTCTGTATCTCCTCGAGGTGCACGAACTGCAGCTGCCAGGCCTCCTCGCTCCAGCGAAGCGCCTCCTCCCAGTAGGAGAGGGCGACCTCGAGCAGCGACTCGGCGCGCTCGAGGCTCTCGAGGTTATCGTCACGCCAGGGGGCGTTGTAGAAGTAGGCGGCCTGTTTGTTGTACTTGCTCGCCCACCGCAGGTGGAGCTCAACGAGCTTTAGGTTCACGTGCATCATGAACAGCCGGCGATATCGGTCCCAGTCGGTTTTATTCTCGATCTCGGCGAGCGCATAGAGAGGGTTCGCGAAATCGGCGTCGAGGGACATCTGCAGCCACTTCACATTTTCGGCGATGCGCTCGGGGTACTGATAGAAGTGGACGTGATAGAGCTCATACAGTTGTTCTTTGTAAATCAGCCGATATGCACTGAGGCTGTCGGCGGCGAGAAAGAGTAGGAGTGCGAGTACGAGCAGTCGCTTCACACTCAGTTTATCGGCGTGATGCCGAGTTGTTTCCAGATTTGCTCCGATATATCTTGTGGAGACCCGGAACCGTCGAAAGTGTGTACCTGCATGTCGCCGCCGCTGAAATCCTCGATGGCCAGCGCGTAGTGCTCATAGACGGCGCGCTGGAACTCGAGGTTCTCGAAGATCTCCGCTGCCGGTCGGCCGCGGCGGCGGTCCTCGGTCATCTCGGGGGAGACATCGACATACACGAGGTGCTTCGGAAGCGGGAAACGCCGGTTGAGCTCGTATACGAGGGAGTAATCGCACTGAACGGTCTGATAGGCAAGGGAGGAAAAGACATAGCGGTCGCAGACGACCCAGCCGTCCTCGAGGGAACGGAGGATACCGTGCGCGGGGTCATAGAGGTGCTCGTGTCGGTCGGCAGCGTAGAGCATGGCAAGCGCCTCCGGCGTGGTCTCGACGCGCCCGGCGAGGACGTCACGGATGAGCGTGCCGATGTTGCCACGGGTGGGCTCGGAGGTGGAAAACACCCGGTGTCCCGCGCGATCGAGTCGCTCGGTGAGCAACGACGCCTGCGTTGTCGTGCCCGCTCCGTCGAGGCCTTCGAGCACGATGAATGAGTCTAATACCTCCAATGCTACGATCTCCTGCTATGGTAGGATGGTGCGTGTGATGTTATATTCTAACTGGTACTTTGTCACGCCGACTCTTTCGGCGATGGGACACCTCGGTTGAACGGAAACCCAGCCCCACATCGCATACACCTCCCCGAGATTTTCGTCATTGCGACCCTTGTGCTTGTCACCGCCGCGCTTTTCGGTCCGGTGCAGTCGTTCTTCAACGCCCGCATGGAGGAGTTCAAGCAGGAGGTGATCTCCGATCTCGAGAATCGCGTCGGTCGCAGCGTCAGCTACCGCTCCATCTCGCCGTCCGTACTGCGGGCGGTCGAGATCCGCGGGCTCGTCGTAAACGGCAACACGGATGAGCGGGGTGCCCTCGTAGAGATAGATCGCCTGAGGCTTTTCTATCGGCCGCTGCGGCTTCTACTCGGGCGTTCCGATGCAGCGGCGGCGGAGATCCGCATCGAGGATACCGTCTTCCACATCGACCGGGGCAGAGACAAGGACGTCATCCGCCTCATCCGCCGCATCACCGCCGGTTCCGATGGGGCCAACTCCGATAGTGGGGAGAGACCCGTTTTCGAGCTCAGTGGCCGAAACGTCAGCATCACCTATAGAGATGAGAACGGGCTCTATGAGGTTGACGACATTTTCTTTCAGAGCACGATCGCGGGAGACGAAGTGGCTGTCGACTGGGAGAGCACGGTCTCAGCCCGCCTCGGAGACACCGAGAGCTCGATGAACGAGATCCGGGGCAGGGTGATGCTGCAGGGCACGCTGCAACCCGACACCAACGAAGCCCACCTGCGCGTCGCACTGCCTTGGGTCACCACTCCGGTTTTCCGCGTGCGCAACCAGAGCTTCGACCTCACCTACGATGACTCCGGCGCGGTGGTCCACAAGCTTCAGAACAACGATCCCATCGACCTCACCATCAAAACGGATGCCGACTTCGAGGAGGTGCAGCTCGACCTTCTCGCGGAGAGCTTCGTTCCACAGGACATCATGAGCTTGAGGGGCCCACTGTCGCCCTTCAATCCGTGGTTGCTGGGAGCAATGAGCGGCGAGGCGAAGCTCTCCTACAGCCGGCGCAGTGGCTCAATCTCTTACAGCGCCGACCTCAGCGGGCGCACGAATAATCGTGACCTTCCCGAGCAGGTGTCCCTGGATGTTCGTGTTACGGGAAACGAAAACGCCGCGAAGGTGGAAGAGCTCTCCGTTCGACCTGACCGGGGAGAGCTCAGGTTTGCGGGCAGCCTGACGTTTCCTGAACTCGTCCCCAATGGTGCGGTGAGCCTGTCCGGTTTCAGCTACGGCCCGATGTCCTCTCCGCTTTCGGGGGTGCTGCGAGTATCCGGAACCGACTCGGAGGGGGTCGCCGCCCGTTCCTCCCGCCTTTCTTATGGCCGGTTCGTGATTCACGATGTAGAGCTCGCCGCAAACACCACAGGGCAGGCAGCGACCACCTACGAGGCCTCGCTGTCATTCGATGAAGACGGCAGGAGCGCGGTTACACTGTCGGGCTCCACAGAGGAAGGGCAGGGAACCTCCGCGAGGGTGCAGCTCGTCCGCGTACCGGCGCTCAGTGTGTACGATATCGCCGGAGAGCTCTTCGAGGTGCCGGCCGACCCGCGGGAGGCGCTCGAATCGGTAGTGCTCGACGCGCGCGCGGACCTCAGAGTAGAAGACGGCGCCTATAGCGTCGAGGCTCCGTACGTCTCGGCGCAGGACCTCGACGATCTTTCACGATTCGTCTCTTTCGGCCTCTCGCGAACGGAGCGCAGCCTGGAGATCCGCCATCTGCGAGCAGGACTCGCCGGACAGCGATTCAGCGGCAGCCTTGATGCCGACCTTGAGTCGGGCGATCGCATCGGCTTCGAGAGCGAGCTGTCTGTGAACGGAAGCGTTTACGCGATGGAGGGGGTGTATCGTCCCGGACGGAGCGTGGACCTCACCGTGGCGCAGGGTCTCGATGCTCAGCTGTATTTTAATCGTTCAGGAGAGGTGGTCTTCGCGGCGCGTGCGGAGAATGTGCCGCTGCCGTCGGCCGATGCGTCGCGCAGGCTGTCCTTCCGAGCCGGTGGGTCGTTTTACAGTCTCGCACAATGGACGGCACGTATAGAGGAGCTTACGGTGACGAATCCGACCGGTGCCGACTCGGCGCTGTCCCTTGCAGCGGAGGCTGGTCCGACAGGAGGAACGATTTCCCGCTTTTCCTACCGCGACGAAGTATCCCGGCTCAAGGGTGCAGGAACTATCGAGCTCGCCGAAGACGCTCCGCCACGCCTGACCCTCGATGTCGGAACGCCCGAAGACGGCGAGCGCTACGAGTTCTCCCTCGTGTATGAGAGCGGTGATCTGAACGGCACAGTGGTCGTCACCCAGTCGCCTCTGCGTCGCATAAGCGGGGACCCGATTCGCGGCAGCCTCGACGCCACGGTGGACCTGGAGACGCTCCTCACCGACCCCCGAATAACCGTGCAGTTCGAGACACAGGATGCCACCTTTAACACCGATTCGATTTCCGCTCAGGGCACAGTTCGTGTGACGGAGCGCACGGTCGTGATGAACCGAGTGAATCTGCGCTACCTCACCAGAACCGTGTCGGACGCACGAGGAACACTCGATCTCGAGTCCGGAGAGATGACACTGAGCGCCGCAATCGAGAATCAGGAAACGGACTCAGATTCCCGGGTAAAGGCATTGATCCGCGCATCGTTCGCGGAAGGAGCAGTTCCGCTTTCTGTGAGCGAGGTCTCCATAACTCCCTTCGATGCCGTGATTCGCCTCTCCGGCATCGACTTCCCCGAGGGTAGGGAGGAGCCCTGGGAGTTTCGGGTGGAACGCACCCTCCAGGAGCTGACTGTTACCGGAGGGCCGGACGACTCCATTGCCGCGCGGATCGCCACCGGTGGAGAGTTCCGTCTCGAGGTAACGGACCCCCTCCCGATTCGGTTCCTGGCCGCGGGCGTTCTTACCGCCGGGGAAATCGAGGCAAACGTGACCAACATCTTCCTCGACATCGCCGAGCTCGGAACGCCGGTGGAAGGGGAAACAATCAGCCTCAGCGGCGGGAGGTTCTCCGGCGCGATCCGGGTTGTGGGTCCGGTAAACGACCCAGACTTCTTCGGCACGCTCGAGGCGGACGGTGTGGAGAGCAGGATCGATTTTATCGCCGAGAGGATCGGGCCCGCGAGTACCTTCGTGGTCTTTCAGGAGAAAATCGTAGAGATTAATCGTTTTCGGGTACCGGTCGGACAGGGCACCGGGATCGTCGCCGGCACGCTCATCCTCAACCGTTGGGCACCGGAGGAGTTCCGCCTGCGCATTGAGATACCCGATGAGCCCGGTGTACGAGTCTCATACAACTTCGGCGGTCTCTTCGTTGACGGCTACGGGCGCGGAGACCTCAAGATACAGGGTGCCCCCGGGCGGGTCGACGTAGCCGGCAGTATCCTCGTGGATCAGACCTCCCTGACGCTTGCGGAGCAGGTGGAGCGTCCGGAGAAGAGCCGGCGCAATGTGACCACCGTGGACCTGAACTTCGAAACTGCCGGGCCCACCGAGTTCCTGTGGCCGAATCAGGAGTTTCCGGTGCTTCGGGCGCTCGCGGAGCGGGGCGAAGAGGTCCGGCTGATCTATGCGAGCGACACGGGAAGCTTCTCGCTTCGGGGTCGGATGAATGTGCAGGCGGGAGAGATCTATTACTTCGACCGCAGTTTCTACATCCGCGAGGGCCGCATCATCTTTGATGAGGACGAAGAGGACTTCGACCCCCGTCTCGCCGTGCGTGCGGAAATCAGGGAGATCTCGGCTCAGGGGCCGGTGCGAGTGTTTCTCATTGTAGACGAGGAGCGGCTGAGCTCCTTTACGCCGCGCTTCGAATCCAGTCCCCCGCTGACCGACACCGAGCTTATCGCATTGCTGGGGGGAAACCTTCTCAACCAGGAGGGACAGGACGACCTCGATTTCTCCCAGGCCGTACTATTGACGAGCGATCTCGTAACGCAGTTCGGTGTTATCAATCGCTTCGAGCGGTCCGTGCGCGATGCGCTGAACCTGGATCTCTTCAGTGTGCGGACGCAGTTGTTCCAGAATCTGGTACTCGGTTCCCTGCCGCAGCCGGAGTACCCTCTTGACAACACCTCTCCTTCTCTTGGACAGTACTTTGAGAACACGGCGGTGTTCTTGGGAAAGTACCTGGGTCCCGAACTGTTCATGGAGTTGCTGTTCAGCATGCGCTCGCGCAGCCCCTTCGAGCCGGTTCCGGAAGGTGGGGGGCCGGTGGAGTTTGAAGCGGAGCTCGGGCTCGAGTGGCAGACGCCCCTCTTCCTGCTGCAGTGGCGTTTTTTCCCGAGCAATCCCGAGACGCTGTTCGTCACAGACAATCAAATCGAGTTCTCCTGGGAGTTTTCCTACTGATAGGCGCCGCCGCCGGTGATAGACTTCGCGGAGAGAAACGGTACTGGAGTACGCATTGGGATCTGGCATGCGAAACCTCGGGTGGGTAGTCGCTCTCTTGCTGGCGCTGAACGTAGCGCCGGCAACCGCACAAGTCGCCCCCGCACAGAACGACGATGAGTGGTATCAGGACGAGACTGTAGTCGATGTGACCTTCGAAGGGCTGGATACCGTCTCCGAAAACGAGCTCAGAGGAATCACCGAGCAGTACATCGGAGAGGAGTTTACCGAATCCCGGTTTCTCGACCTCCAGCGTCGTCTCTATGCCCTCGACTACTTCCAGCGCGTCGTTCCCGAAGCCGTGCGCCCGCCTGACGGCGGAGACGGTGTCATCATCAGGTTCTCCGTGGAGGAGCGCCCGACGATCCGGGAAGTTGTGTTTCGGGGTAATCGAAACGTACGCGACCGTCCCCTTCGCGACGCCGTCGTGTTGACCGACGGGGACTTCGTGACCGGTGCCAAGATTCGCGCGGACGAGGAAGCGATAAGAAGCGTCTACCTCGAGCGGGGATTTCCCGACGTGGAGATCTCGGGAGAGTCGGTGCCGGTAGATGACGCCAATCTGGTGGACATCGAGTTTAACATCGACGAAGGAAACCAGGTCACCATTCGCGAGATCCGGTTCTCGGGTAACACCTTTGCCTCCGACAGCACCCTGCGGGGCACGATGCAGAGCAAGGAACAGTCGCTGTTCAACCGCGGGCGCTTTCAGGAGTCCCAGCTCGAGCAGGACCGAAACAGAATCGAGCGCTACTACCGCGAGCGTGGTTTTGTCGACGCCGAGGTCGTGGAAGTGAATCGCGATTTCGAGCGCGACGAGGACGAAGAGCAGGTCTACCTTACGCTCACCATCTTCATCGAAGAGGGAGAGCAGTACACCTTCGGCGGAGTCAGCTTCGAGGGGAACGCCATCTTTACCGACGAAGAGCTTGGCGAAGAGATCAGCCTCGAAGAGGGGGAGGTCCTCGACCTCAACCAGTTCCAGGCGGACTTTCAGTCGGTCGCCGACCTGTACTATCAGAACGGCTACATCTTTAACACGATAAACCGCAACGAGATCCGCGACGAGGACGATAACGTCATCAGTTACGAAGTCGACATCGTCGAACGCGGCCGCGCACACATCGAGAACATCATCATTCGGGGGAACGACAAGACCAAGGATTACGTCATAACGCGCGAGCTGCCGCTCGAAGTCGGCGATGTCTTCAGCGCGACGCGCATCCGCCGCGGCATCCGCAACCTCGCGAATCTGCAGTACTTCTCAAATATCACTCCCGAAACGCCTCAGGGAAGCGCCGAGGGGCTGATGGACCTCATCGTCAACGTCGAGGAGGGCAATACCGCCGACATCCGCTTCGGCGTGGCCTTCGGCGGCGGCACCGATTTCCCCGTCTCCGCCCAGGTCAGCTGGCAGGACCGAAACTTCCTCGGCCGCGGGCAAAACATCGGTGTGCAAGGTACCTTCTCGCCAATCGACCAGCGCGTCTCCTTCAACTTCCGCGAGCCGTGGCTCTTCGGCGAGCAGTGGTCCGGCGGGCTGGATTTCACAGTGAGCCGCACCCTCAACCGCAACGTTCGCCAGGACCTCCTCTCCCCGCGCTTCGACGAGGAGGACGAGGATGCGGTTCCGGATCCCTACACCGGTGAGTATGTGTTCAGCGAGGATACGAGCTACAACGGAACGGACTACGAAGCCGGGGACTACTTCCCGGGCACCCCGAGCTCGAGCGACATAAACGACAACGACCTCGTCACCGACTACGAGTACGCCGGCGGCGTCACCGCGGCGATCCCCGAGGAATACCTCATGCAGTACACCGAGTGGAGCATGAGTCTCGGGGCGAACACCGGCTACCGCTTCCCGACGCAACTCGGACGGGTGAGTGTCGGTACGGGGCTTCGGACCTCTCTCGACTACATCACCTACGACCAAAGTCTCTATCGCCCCTTCGATCCTGAGGTGCGCGACAACTTCGAGCGGTGGCAGTTCGTGAATAGCTGGTCGGCCAACAGCTCTCTCGACACCCGGGATCTGGTAATCAGCCCCTCCTCGGGCTACTACCTGAGCCAGCGAGCGACCTTTACCGGTGGACCACTGTTCGGCGTGCGGCACTTTATCCGCAGCGACAGCAAGGGCCAGTTCTTCCAGACGCTGTGGGACTTTCCGGTGTTCTCCAACTGGAACTGGAAGATGGTTCTGGGGCTGAACTCCGAGCTCTCCTTCATCTTCCCGCAGCTGTGGGTTCCGGAGGAGTACCGCGACAGACCGCAGCCGGTTGCCACGACCTCGAACCTGCTCTTCATAGACGGCATGTTCAACGCGCGCGGCTGGGACCGGCGTGTGGACGGAGAAGCCCTGTGGTACAATTGGCTGGAGTTCCGGATGCCGCTGGCCGAGCAGGTGATCTGGTGGGACCAGTTCTTCGATGCTGCGGCG
>CAZVXU010000057.1:0-14548 GCA_964631585.1 uncultured Spirochaetaceae bacterium
TGTTCGCAGCTGCCGGGGTATTCGCCGGCGGTCAGGGAGAGTCCGCGGGCAGCGGTTCCCTTGAAGAGATGGAGCCCGTGTCCGTTCGTCTCGCACATGTCGTGAACGAGCAGGACGGGTTTCACGTCGCAGCGGTCAAGTTCGTAGAGCTCGTGGAGGAGCGCACCGACGGCAAGATTTCCATCGACATCTTCCCGAACGCGCAGCTCGGTGATGAGCGCACCCTGCTCGAAAGCATGCAGATCGGCACGGTGGAGATGGGTGTCATCACCAATGGCCCAGTCGCCAACTTCGTGGAGGAGATCGCGGTATTCGAGCTTCCCTTCCTCTTCCCGAGCCCCGAGGATGCGTATGCAGTACTCGACGGTGAGATCGGTCAGGAGCTTCTCGACAAGCTCGAAGAGGTGGACCTCAAGGGTCTCGCATATGCTGAGCGCGGGTTTCGAAACCTGACCAACTCCGTGCGCCCTGTTCGCACGCCCTCCGACGTGGAAGGCCTGAAGATTCGTGTCATGGAGAACCCTGTCTACATCGACACCTTCCAGGCACTCGGCGCCAACGCCGTCCCCATGGCCTGGACCGAGGCACTGACCGCCATGCAGCAGCAGACCATCGACGGGCAGGAGAACCCCATCAACGTCATCTACTCTTTCAAGCTCTACGAGCCCCAGCAGTATCTGTCGTTGACCCGCCACACGTATGCCCCGGCGATCATCGTTATGAGCCTCGACTACTGGAACCAGCTGCCGGCCGATGCCCAGCAGATTCTCGAGGACGCGGCGCAGGAGGCGGCCGAGTATGAGCGGCAGTGGAATGCCGACATGGCGAGTGAGCAGCTCGATGCACTGCGTGCCAACGGCATGGACATCATAGAAGACCCCGACATTGCCGCATTCCAGGACGCGGTCGCTCCCGTCTACGATGAGTACGGCGAGGCCTTCGGTGACTATCTGAGTCGCATTCGGAGTCAGATCGGCCAATAACCTCGAACACCCGGCTACCATAACCGACGAAGCCTGCCCGCTGGGGGCTTCGTCGGTTTCTCATATCCCGTGGAGGGGCAGCCCGTGATTGCTCGAATTCTCGACAGGATTACCCACGCAATAGACGAGATCGTTCAACGCGTCGCTTTCGTGTGTCTGGTGGTAATGATCGTTGCGACCACTCTTCAGATCGTGTTCAGGGTCTTCTTCGACGCCCTTGCCTGGTCCGAAGAGGTGTCGCGTTACATGCTCGTGTGGTCGACCTTCCTCGGCGCGACCCTCGCCTATAAGCGCAGCATGCACATCTCGGTGACCTTTGTGCGGGAAGCGTTTTCTCCGCGAGCGCGAAAAGTGCTGCGGATCATTTCGGTGCTCTCGGCGCTCGTGTTCTTCGCCGTCGCATTCAACTACGCCATCGACTACATGTCGCGGCAGTGGCAACAGGTATCTGCCGCCCTGCGGCTTCCGATGCCGGTCGTGTACATCGTGATGCCGATCTCACTGTTCGTCATGATTCTGCACGCCCTCGACGCCCTCGTCGCCGAGTTTGCGCGGCCGCGAGAAGAGGAGCTGTAATGGGACTGATCCTGCTTGTGACCTTCCTTCTGTTTCTGCTTCTCGGTGTACCGGTGGCCATCACTATCGGGCTGTCGTCCATGATTGCGCTCGTGAGCGGCAATATGAGCCTCATGGTGATCGCACAACGCATGTTCGCCGGCACCGACAGCTTTGCGCTCATCGCGGTGCCCTTTTTTATCCTGGCAGGCGACATCCTTGCCAAGGGCAAGATATCGGAAAAACTCGTGGAGTTCGCCGACGCCGTGTTCGGCTTTCTCAAGGGTGGCCTCTCGGTGGTCGCGGTGCTCGCCGGCATGTTCTTCGCCGCGATATCGGGCTCCGGCGCGGCAACGACGGCGGCGGTCGGAACGACGCTCGTCCCCGAGCTCAAACGCAAAGGCTATGAGGAGGCATCGAGCGCCTCGTTGATCGCGGCAAGCGGCACCATCGGTGTCGTCATACCGCCGTCGGTTCCCATGATCATCTATGCGGTGATAGCGGATCAGTCGGTTGCCGACCTCTTCCTCAACGGCTTCATCCCCGGCGTGGCGATGGGGCTCATCCTCATCGCCATCGCGATCCGCCAGGCGATAAAGCGCAATTACCCGCGGGGGTCGAAGCTGGAGCTTCGGAACATCGTGAAGACCTTTTTCGACGCGCTGTGGGGACTTCTCACGCCTGTTATCATCCTCGGCGGCATCTTCTCCGGCTACTTCACGCCTTCTGAAGCTGCGGTCATCGCCGTGAATTACTCGCTTCTGGTCTCGCTCCTGGTGTATCGTGACCTCAAGCTGAAGGATATCTACCGCATCATGGTGCGCTCGCTCATGACCATGTCCGTCATCATGTTCATCATTGCGACTTCCTCGGTGCTGAGTTGGGTGCTTGCCAACTGGGGCATCCCGGCGATGATTGCGAACGGCGTGCTGTCGCTTTCATCGAATCCGCACGTGATCATGTTCCTCATCGCGCTCATCATCGTCATCACCGGTGTCTTCGTTGAAACCGCCTCGGCGCTCATCATTCTCACCCCGGTGTTTCTGCCGCTGGTGAATCAGTTGGGTATCGACCTCGTCCACTTCGGCCTGGTGATCGTCGTGGGGCTTGCCATCGGGATGATCACCCCGCCCGTCGCCATCAATCTCTACGTGGCGTCGTCCATCACGGGGTTGTCCATCGAACGAATCACCCGGGCCATCGTGCCGTACCTGCTGGGCCTGCTGCTCGTGCTGTTGCTCATAGTGTACGTGCCGATACTTCTGCCCGGAATCATTTTGTGAGGAGATAGCGTATGCCACGAGAGCTGAGAAGTACAACGACAACCGGCGGGCGCCGAATGGCGGGGGCTCGGAGCCTCTGGCGGGCCAACGGCATGAAGTCCGAGCACATGGGAAAGCCCATCATCGCCATAGCCAACTCGTTTACGCAGTTCGTACCGGGGCACGTTCACCTCCACGACATCGGCCAGCAGGTGAAGCAGAAGATAGAGGCGCGCGGCTACTTCGCCGCGGAATTCGATACCATTGCCGTTGACGACGGGATCGCGATGGGCCACGGCGGGATGCTCTACTCCCTGCCGTCACGCGAGCTCATCGCCGACAGCGTGGAGTACATGGTCAACGCCCATCGAGCCGATGCGCTCGTGTGCATCTCGAACTGTGACAAGATCACCCCGGGCATGCTCCTCGCGGCCATGCGGCTCAACATCCCCACGATCTTCGTCTCCGGTGGTCCCATGGAAGCCGGTAAGGTGGGCGACAAAACCTATGACCTCATCGACGCCATGGTCATGGCCGCCGATCCCAAGGTGTCCGATGAGGAGATGGAGCAGGTAGAGATTTCCGCCTGTCCGACCTGCGGTTCGTGCTCGGGCATGTTCACCGCGAACTCCATGAACTGCCTCAACGAGGCGCTCGGTATGGCGCTTCCGGGAAACGGCACCGTGGTCGCCACGCACGAATCCCGTACCCGCCTCTTCGAGACAGCGGCGGATCGCATCGTAGAGATGGCCGAGACCTACTACGAGAAGGAAGACGACTCAGTTCTGCCGCGGTCGATCGCCACGAAACCCGCGTTCATGAACGCCATGACCCTCGATATTGCCATGGGCGGCTCGACCAACACGGTGCTCCATCTTCTCGCCATCGCGCGGGAGGCCGGGGTGGACTTCTCCATGAATGATATCGACCAGCTCTCGCGGCACACCCCGAACCTCTGCAAGGTGGCGCCGAGCTCTCACTACCACGTGGAGGACGTGAACCGCGCCGGCGGGATTCTCTCCATCATGGGCGAGCTCGAGCGCGGTGGACTCCTCGATACCTCCGTCGGCCGAGCCGACGGACTCTCACTGGGCGACGCGATCGCCCGCTACGACATCATGCGGGAGTCACGGTCACCGGAGGCCGTGCAGATCGCCTCGAGCGCTCCGGGGAACACCGTCGGCAATCGGGTGATGGGATCGCAGACGGCCACCTTCGAGGAGCTCGACACCGACCGCGCCGCCGGGTGCATTCGCGATATCGAGCACGCTTACAGCAAAGACGGTGGCCTCGCAATTCTCGAGGGAAACATCGCGAAGCGCGGTTCCATCGTGAAAACGGCCGGTGTGGATGAGTCCATCCTGACCTTCAGCGGCCCGGCGCGCGTGTATCATTCCCAGGAGGACTCCATCGAGGGGATCCTCTCCGGCGAGGTCAAAGAGGGCGATGTGGTGGTAATCATCTACGAAGGCCCCAAGGGCGGGCCCGGCATGCAGGAGATGCTCTACCCGACGAGCTATCTCAAGGCGCGGGGGCTCGGCAAGGCCTGTGCCCTCGTTACCGACGGGCGTTTTTCCGGCGGAACCTCGGGGCTGTCCATCGGCCACGTCTCACCGGAAGCCGCAGCGGGCGGGGCGATCGCGCTCGTGCGCACCGGCGACATGATCGATATCGACATTCCGAACCGCAGTATCGATCTGCGCGTGTCGGCCGAGGAGCTCGCATCGCGGCGGGCCGCCGAGGAGGAGAAGGGCGAGGGGAGCGCCTACCGGCCGGAGCGTGAGCGAGAGGTTTCCGTGGCCCTCAGGGCCTACAGCCTGCTCGCGACCTCCGCAGACCAGGGTGCAGTACGCTTGCTTCCCGAGGGTTGCTGAGGAGAGAGTTGCGGCGCGGCCGCAGCGGGCGACGCACGGGCGCCCGCCGCAGGGCGGAGCTACCGGTCCTGCCGGTAGTCGGCGAGGAAGCGCCCGAGCCCCTCGAGTGCGGCTTTCAACTGCTCGATGTCGGGCAGGAAGACGATTCTGAAGTGATCCTGCTCGGGCCAGTTGAACCCGGTACCCTGCACGACGAGGGTGTGTTCCTTCTTGAGGAAGTCGAGCACGAACCGCTCGTCACTGGTAATACCGAACTTCTCGGTGTCGAGACGGGGAAAGAGATAGAAGGCTCCTCGGGGTCTGACCACGCTCAGCCCGGGGATGCTCGAGACCATCTCGTAGGCAAGGTTCCGCTGGTCGTTCAGCCGACCTCCGGCGGCGAGGAGCTTCGCGCCCTCGGTGTAGCCTCCGAGGGACGCGCCGAGAGCCGCCTGCACGCCGAGTTGAGCCGGAACATTGCTGCACAGCCGCATGTTCGCAAGCATGTTCAGCCCTTCGATGAAGTCCTTCGCCTTCCGCTTGTAGCCGCTCAGCACGAGCCAGCCGCATCTGAATCCGGCCGCCAGAAAGTTCTTGGAAAGCCCTGAGTAGGTGAGAACGAGGATGTCCTCGGTCATGGTAGCCGGAGAGTGACAAACCTCGTCGTCGTAAAGCACCTGATCGTAGATCTCGTCGGCAAAGACGATGAGCCCGTGCCGTTCGGCGATTCTCACGAACCGCTCGACGAGATCACGTGAATACACGGCACCGGTCGGGTTGTTGGGATTAATGAGGACGATGCCCTTTGTGCGTTCGGTGATCTTCGATTCGAGGTCGTCGAGGTCGGGCTGCCAGTCCGCCTGCTCGTCGCAGCGGTAGTGGATCGCCCGGCCTCCCGCCAGGTTCACCGACGCCGTCCACAGCGGATAGTCGGGGGCCGGGATGAGGATCTCGTCGCCGTTGTCGAGCAGCGCCTGCATCGTCATGGTGATGAGCTCGCTGACCCCGTTCCCGAGGAAAATGTCGTCGATATCGACCTCTGGAAACTGCCGGTACTGGTAGTACTGGTAGATTGCCTTGCGCGCGGAGTAAAGACCCCTGGAGTTGCTGTAGCCCTGGGCGTCCTTCAGGTTGACGACGACATCGTGGAGCAGGTCATCCGGTGCATTGAACCCGAACGGCGCCGGGTTTCCGATATGCAGTTTGAGGATGGAGTAGCCTTCTTCCTCGAGCCGCTCGGCTTCGTCGAGAATGGGACCACGAATGTCGTAGAGGACGTTGTCGAGCTTCGTCGATTTTCGAATTTCCTGCATAAGCCTTGCCGACCTGATCTGAGGCACTCGGGGTTAGAGTTGCACGTAGTCGCCGATCGTGGGGTCGGCGCGCAGGGCCTCTTTTTCTTCCTCGGTAGGACGGCGGGGGCGATCACGCTCGTTCTCCACGAGACACAGGAACCCGAGGTGTTCGTCCTCTGCCGCCTGGAACTGATGCCAGGTGAGGGGCGGCACATGTACAACATCATGCTCGGCGACGTCCTGGATGTGGGAGCCGCGATCCGAGTAGGCGAGAACCCTGCCATGGCCGCGCAGGATCATCACGCCGTGTACGTGCTCGTGAAGCTCCAGCGACGAGTACCCACCGGGCTTTACCTCGAAGTACCGAAACTCACACGAGAGACCCTGCTCGCCGTCAAAAAAGACCTGTTTATTGATGCCCCGGAAAAAGTCGCCGACCTTCCGGTATTCTTTCACTTCGACATCGTCCCAGCGGAAGGCGTCGCCTTCTTTGTGGAACGTGCGAACGTTGATTGGTGCGTTGCTAACGCGTGCTTCTTTCTCCATACTGTGAGTATAACAAAATGCGCCGAATCGTGCACGGCGGTCGGTCGGGCTCGCGCGCATTCAAACGCTCATGGTACGACGTACGGAAGCGAGAGGTCAGCATGAAGGGTGACGTCATCATCGTGGAGGAACACCACCGCAGGGCGGCCGCGAAGATCGCCGCAGCCATCGAGGACTCCATTCGCGCCACGGCGCGGACCTACACCATCTCGGTCGCCGGGGAGTCGGGAAGCGGGAAATCCGAAACCGGCCAGGCACTGAAAGAGGAGATCGAGAAGCTCGGATTCAGGGCCGAAGTGCTGCAGCAGGACGACTACTTCGTGTTGCCGCCGAAATCGAACGACGCGAAACGCCGGGAGGACATCACCTGGGTCGGCGCGCAGGAGGTCCGCACCGAGCTCCTCGACGAGCACCTCGCCGCGCCGCAGCGCGGCGAGAAGTCCATCACCAAGCCCCTGGTCATCTACGACGAGGACCGCATTACCGAGGAGGAGATGTCCCTCGAGGGTATCGAGGTGCTCATAGCCGAGGGCACCTACACGACGCTCCTCGAGCACGTCGACACGCGCGTGTTCATTAACCGCAACCGCCTCGAGACGCTGGAGTCCAGGAAGAAGCGGGGACGCGAGGAGATCGAGCCCTTCCTCGAGGAGGTCCTCGAGATCGAGCACGATATCATCTCCAAGCACATCACGAGGGCCGACATCGTGATCACCCGCGACTACGAAGTCGAGCTATGAGTAGCGGGGCACCTATGCACTTTGGAAAGACCTACAGGGAACTCAAGGATATATGGGAAACCCGGGCGGCCGACGAGCGACGCCCCTACGAGCGGGGCGAGCGTCCCTTCGCGGTGAATCTGCTTCCCGAGGATGCGGTGGAAGAGCCTCTGGAGCTTCTCCTGGGGACGTTGCGGGCCCGTTTCGGGGATGCAGCGGACGCGGCCCTCTCCCAGAAATACACTGACCCCTCGAAGTCGGTCGATGGTCTCCCCGCCGAGCTCCGCGGACCGGCGGCGGGACGCACCGACAGCGACTGGCTTTGCCGCACCAACATGGTGGGAGTCAACGTGCGCACGATCGGCTCCTTTCTGTCGGTCGTAAAGTACGCGATGACCCTGCCGCCGTCCCAGGATTCGATACATCTGCTGCCCGTGTGGGAGCCCGGCGTGGTGGCGAGTCTCTACGGCATCAGCAGTTTCAACATAAACGCTGAGTTCGCGAGCGATGAGCTCACCGAAGCTTTTCCCCACCTCGCCGGCCCCGAGCGACAGCTGCGGGCGGTGGTGAACCTGCTCCACGTGATGGGCTTCGCCGTCGGCATGGACGTCATTCCCCATACCGATCGCTTCTCGCAGGTTGTCCTCGCCCATCCGCAGCACTTCGAGTGGCTTCGCCGCGAGGACCTGCGCATCGTCGATCACCGCGCCGATCTCCATACCGAGGTGCAGGAACGCGTTATCGACTTCCTCGATCTTTACGGGCCCGCCGGAGGTGCGGGTGGTGTCCCGCGCGGCACCGAGCTGTTCGCGCCGGACTTCGACGAGGCGCTGAGAAACCGTATCCTCTTCGGCGATATCGCCGACAAGGAGACGCGGGACCGCCGCCGCGGCGAGCTTGCCCGCCACATCTACCGCCACGGATACGAGCCGGTGCCCGCGACGATGGCGCCGCCCTACCGGGGCATCGAAGTCGATCCGGACACCCGCTACGAGGACGCCGACGGGCATATCTGGCGGGACTATCGCATTACCGAACCGCAGAGCATGTCACGTGTCTTCGGCCCGCTCGCGCGGTACAAGCTCTACGAGCGCCTCGACGACAACCGCGACTGGCGGATCGACTTCTCCCGCCCGCGCGAGGAGGTCTGGGCCTACGTCTCTCGGCGCTATGCGGCGATGCAGCGGAGCTTCGGCTTCGACTTCATGCGGGGCGACATGTCGCACGTACAGATGCGACCCGAGGGAGTCCCCGAAGAAATCGACGAGCGCTACGATCTCCTCAAGGCTGTTCGCGGATACATTCGCGAGCAGAACGATGCGCCGTACTTCGGGTATTTCGCCGAGACCTTCATTGCCCCGCGCGGCATCATGGCCTACGGCGATGAGATCGATCACCTCGAAGCCTGTGATGCGGAAGTGACCCTGGGAGACCTGCAGTCGGTGCCGGTGGGAAGCGAAGATTTCCTCCGGAGGCTCCGCTGGTACCGGGACATCGCCGAGCAGCGACATGTGGTGCCGAGTTTCACCATCATGACCGGCGACAAGGACGATCCGCGGTTTGACTCCTTCTATCTGGCGGGAAACGAGCTTCGGCTCTTCATGGGCCTATTCCTTACCGATATGCCGAGCTACATGGCTCTCGGGTTCGAATGCCGCGACGTGCACAACAGCCCTGCACCGAATGAGCACTACACCAAGCTCTACGTGTTCCAGGAAACCGACGGACCGAAGGCAACGAGCGGGCCCTACCGTTTCGGGCGGAACGGGAACCTCTTTTACAACCTCACGCGCATACGACTTTTCGCAGAGGATGTTCTGCCGGAACTCAGCGGGGCGCGCTGTCGCTTGCTCGTTCCGCCGGATGCCACCGCCTCGCAGGCGTTCTTCGCCTGGTCACAGGCCGATGAGCCCCGCTACCTCTTCGTCGCAAACGCCGATACCTCTACGGCGGTGGAGAACTTCAACGTCCCGGCCGGCCCTGTCCTGCCGCCCGGCGCAACTCTGACACCGGTGTTCTCGACCGTGGAGGGGCTCACCGAGGCCGAGCTCGCCGCACCCGGAAACGGCCGGGTCTTCAGGATTCGCCGCCTCGAGCCCGGGGAGGGGCGGGCGTATCGCATCGCATAAAACGGAGCGCCATGCTAAGATATTCCGCGTGGAGCACCAAACAGCGATTCTCGACAAAGCCGGAACCGCCGGCGATCTCGCCCCGCCGGACGTTTCCGATGACACACTCACTGACCTGCTCGGCCGTGTAAGCCGAACGTTCGCACTCTCGAACCGCTTTTTGCCGCAGCCTCTACGCCGCGCGATGACCGTTTCCTACCTGTTGTTCCGCGTCTCCGATTACCTCGAGGACAACCACGTGATGAGCCCCGCACGCAAGGTGGACCTGTTGAACCTCTGGGAACGGGTTCTCAGCGGCCGGGGCGGTGAAGAGCGGCTACGCTGCGAGCTGCAGGACCTCGAGGACGACGACCCGGAAGCAGAGGTGGCCCGCCGGTTCCCAGAGTTGACGCAGAGTCTGGCGACACTCGGTGAGGCGTCGGATAACGCGGTGCGACGACGGGTATGCGAGACCACCCGCGGAATGGCCCGTCGCCTGATGCAGGGGCCCGTCGTCGAGACCGAGGCCGACCTGGACCAGTACATGCACGACGTTGCCGGCATCGTCGGCTATCTCATCACCGAGATCTTCTCCCACTTTGACCGCAGGCTCGCACGTCGACGCGCGGCGATGATGGGGCGTGCGCGGGAATACGGGCTCGGCCTGCAGACGGTCAACGTGATTCGCGGGCTGCGGAAGGACTATGCGCGGGGATGGCTTTTCGTGCCGCGACGATACCTCGAGGAACTCGGCCTCAGCCCGGGGCAGTTCCTCTCACCGCTCTACGTGGAGCGGTCCATGGAGGTTGTGCTGCGCCTCGTGGAGAAGGCCGAGCATCACCTCCGCGACGGTCTCGAATATGTGCTGCAGATACCCCGACACCTTCACCGGGTGAGGCTTGCGACCGTGTGGCCACTTCTCTTTGCCGCCCGCACCTTGGCCCTCAGCCGCGATAATCGGGACGTGCTGCTTTCCGAGGCAAAGATGTCACGTGAAGACGTCGAACGGATCGTGCGCCGAACGATGATGCACGGCTGGTCCAATCGGTGGCTCGAGCGCTATCACGAGCAATTGCTGCGCGGCGAGGGCGTCTGAGGGGCGCACGTCGCGTGGCGCCTCCAGGCTTGATTCGGCTTACCCGTCGTTCGGCGGTCGCAGGTGATTCAGCGCAGGAATTCGCTGTAGTGGATAGTGCCGCTGTTCATCATCCGTGAGAGCCGCGCTTTCACCCAATCGCGTATAGGTGCACGGCTCAGGGGAATGAGGATCGCGAAGCCGAAAACGTCGGTCAGCACGCCGGGGGTGATGAGTACCGCTCCTGCCACAACGAGCAGGAGCCCGTCTATGAGACGGTCGGCGGGAAACACGCCCCGCTGCATCTGCATCTCGATCTCGAACCACACGCGTGCCCCCTGTTGGCGGGCAAGCCCGGCCCCCACAATACCGGTGAGGAGTACGATTGCGATCGTCGGGAGCGCCCCGATCACCTGGCCGATCTTAATGAGAATGTAGAGCTCGATGATTGGTATGGCGGTAAACAGTACCGCGAGTCTGAGAAACATCGCTCTAAAGCTACCACATAGGAGGCGAAAAGGGAACGCCGCGCTCAGTAGTTCTGCTGCTCCTGCTTCCACTGCTCGAAGGCGTTCTGCTCATCCTCCCACCAGGCTGCAAAGTCGCCGCGCACCACACCGTCGAAGTCGTTCCAGGGTGAGCTGCGCTCCTCGAGGTAGGTCTCCCGCGCGCCCGACTCGGCGATCTCGCCGTCGACGAATCTTCCCGTGTAGCTCCGGCCGTCCGCCCAGGTGTAGGTTCCGCTGCCGTGGAAGACGCCGTCGCGGAACTGACCCTCGTAACGATCGCCGTTGTTCATGCGCAGTACGCCGGTGCCGTGGGGTTCGCCGTCTAAAAGCTCGCCGGTGTAGGTGCCCTTTGCGAAGCGGATCGTGTCGGAGGACGCAGCAGGTTCCGGCTCCGCTGTCTCGGGTGCTGGGTCGGCGGGCGTCGGCTCTGCGGGTATCGGCGGGGCGAGGGTGAGTACCCGGCGAGCGCTGTGAACACGCCGACTCCAGTATCGAGCTGAAAGGGGGGTCATCGTGACGCCACGTTCCGGCCCGTCGGATATGGCATGGATGATGGAGTCCTGCCCGATGTAGATGGCAACGTGCGAGATGATGCTCGGGTCGGGACCCGTGGCGAAGAACAGAAGATCTCCCGGGCGGACCTGGTCGACGTCGATTGCCTCACCAAAGCGCGACATCGCGCGTGAGCTTCGCGGAAGCTCGGGAACGTGCGGTCGGTAGATGTAGTTGACGAAGCCGCTGCAGTCGAAACAATTCGGGTTCGCGCTTCCGAAACAGTACCCGCTTCCGAGGTAATTCTGTGCGGGGGCGACGATCTCGTCCGTCACGTCGATTGCAGTCGCCGGGGCCGCGACAGACAGCAGCAGAACAAGCGCGGCCGCCGCCAAGCGCGCCGGACCCATATGCAGTGTACGCATGGTCGATTCTCCTCCAGCAGTGATGCTCACCTGCGCCAGAAGAAAGGTGTGAACACGATGAGAACGGTGAACACTTCCAGCCTGCCGAGCATCATGACGAAACTCAGGAACCACTTGATGTAGTCCTGGAAGAATGCATAGTTTTCCGCCGGCCCCACGAGCCCAAAGCCGGGGCCGATGTTACCGAGGGTCACCAGCGCCGTCGAAAAGCTGCTGAGCAGCCCGTACCCCCCGGTCGCTACTACAAATGTCGTCACGAGGAGGACCGCAACGTAGAGGAAAACGAAACCGGAGATCGCGTAGACGACGTTCTTCCGCACCGTTTCCCCGTTGAGCTTCACGCCGAAAACGCCGCGGGGATGCAGCAGGTAGCGCATCTCGGTGAAACCCTGTTTGACGAGCGTTACCACGCGCACCACCTTGATGCCGCCGCCGGTCGAGCCGGAGCAGCCCCCGATAAACATGAGTATGAAAAGCATCGCCTGCGAGACCGCGGGCCACGCGGCAAAGTCGGCGGTGACGTAGCCCGTCGTCGTGAGGATGGACGCGGCCTGGAACGCGCCGAAGCGGAGACTGATACCGAAGGTCTCGTACACGCCCGCACGATGCAGGCCGAACGCCACGACGAGGGAACCGACCGCGAATATCAGAAGGTAGGACTTGAGCTCCGTATCTCGCAGGATGCCGATCGCCCGACCGGTAAGGAGTTTGTAGTACATGACGAAGTTTACGCCGGCCATCACCATGAATGCGGTAACGACGACGTGAATGAACGGAGAGGCATAGAAGCCGACGCTGGTGTTCTTTGGCGAGAAGCCGCCGGTGGCGAGGGTGCCGAATGTGTGCGTCAGCGAATCGAAGAGATCCATCCCCCCGATGAGCAGAAGAATGGTCTCCGCCGCCGTCAGCCCAAAGTAGGTCAACCAGAGAATCTTTGCGGTCTCGGTGACCTTTGGGGTGATCTTATCGACCGTGGGACCGGGCGCCTCCGCCTTGAGAAGCTGGAGCCCGCCGATCCCCAGGATTGGAAAGATCGCTACGGTCAGCACGATGATTCCCATGCCGCCCAGCCAATGAGTGAGTGAGCGCCAGAACAGCATCGATCGTGGAAGTGATTCGATGTCGGTGAGAATCGAGGCTCCCGTCGTCGTGAACCCCGACATGGTCTCGAAGAATGCGTCGACGAATTGCGGGATGGCGCCGGATGTGTACAGCGGTACCGCACCGAAAAGCGACACCAGCACCCAGCTTGCGGCGACGAGGAAGAAACCGTCCCGCGTGGAGAGGTCGCTCTGCTCGCTTCTGGTCAGGATCAGGAAGCCGGAGGCAGCAACTGCGAGGACGCCGATGGGGATGAGGAAATGTCGGATAAGCTCATGCTCGCCGTAGTGCCACGCGACCACGACGGGCGCGAGCATGAGAGCGGCTACGGTGAGGAGCAGGAAGGCGATCACGCGAAAAACCAGCTTCGGATTCATGGCACGAGCGCGATGCTACACCACCGTGCCGCCCTTTGTCTGCATTTCTGGTGCGCGTTGCCCGCGCTGCGGCGGGAGTATCAATCGGGAGGTCGTCACCGGACGGGGCTCCTACTTCTGCGACTCCCACCAGGAGCGCTTCGCCGCGTCTTAGCTTCTCAGGGTAGCAGATCGGAGCCGCGGGCAACTTCCGGCGAGGCGCCGAAGAAACTCTGAAGGAGACCCGTGAGCCGCTGCTCCAGCGTCGCAAACGAGAAAAAGCGCCGGGCGATCTCGAAGTTGCGATCGGTCATCGCCTCGCGGGCTTCCGCGTCGAGGAGCAGCGCGTGCACGCGGTCCACCGCCTCGCGCGTGAGGAAGCCGTCTATTGCCACTGTCTCGAAGCCTTTCGGCTCGATGTCCACGATGTAGACGCTGTAGCGGTTCACCAGCAACGGCTTTCGAAAATAGACGGCTTCGAGGAAGGCGTTGCCGAAGCCTTCGTAGAGGCTCGGATAGGTGATGAGATCGGCGTGGGGGTAGACGTCCCACAGGGTGTAGAGCTTGCGTCCGTCGTCGTCGAACTTCCGGGTATCGTGGAGCCTGTTGGCGAGCAGGTGAATTTCAATGTTCTGCTGCGCGGCGGTATCGAGCAACCAGTCCTGATAGCCGGTGCCCTCGTCGCCGGCCGAGTGCGAGACCAGAAGCTTCGCGTTGGGCAGGTCGAGCTGCTTCACGAGATATAGTGCTTGCTCGATCCCTTTCCGCGACACCACCCGCGTGGGCTGTAGAATGAGTATGTCATCGGCGGAGAACCCTAAGCTTTCGCGGAAATCGTTGTTGAACTCGTCGACCTCGGTCCGGGGTGCATCGAAGTCGATGACGTTGTAGATCATTGTCGAGGTAAGACCACGACGTGCCGCGAGCTCGCGCTGCATCATCGAGTTGATCACCACGTGACGAACGGACGGCAGGTCGGGAGGAAACGCGGATTGGAGGATATCCTGCACCGCGTTCAGGAGGAACCGGGATCGCTCCCACCACATGTCGTGATGGTGGGCAATCGTCGGAATCCCCGTCTCCGCGATCACTTCGGTAAGCGCGAGGCCAAGGGGGATGTGCATCGGGATCGACAGGGCGTTCTGCGGCACGAGCACGTCGATATCGAAGCGCTCGAGGAAGTCATAGAGGCGATCCTTGAGGTACTCAGCCGACGCCGCGATGGTGTTCGTAATCTGCCGGCTGCGTACCTGCGTGCCGAAAACCAGA
>CAZVXU010000058.1:0-14513 GCA_964631585.1 uncultured Spirochaetaceae bacterium
GAACGCCGGCCGCACCGCGAACGCCGGCCGCACCGCGAACGCCGGCCGCACCGCGTCCGAGGCGCGGCGTCCCGAGGACCTCTTCGGCCTTGGCCGCATGCTCACCTCGGGCTCCAGCAACAGTACCCGCACCTTCGCTGCCAGGAGCCTCGGCAACCTCGGAAAGAAAAGCGCCTATACGTTTCTCAAGCAGGGGCTGCACGACCCGGAGCAGCAGGTCGTGCTTTCGTGTGTGCGCTCCATCGGGCGCTTGAAGATTGCACAGTCTGCGGGAGATCTGTCGGCGGTCTTCCAGAGGGGGAACGCAGAGATGAGACGAGTCGTGATGGAGACGGTGGGCGAGATCGATCGGCTGCAGCTGTTTCGTAATCTCATTCTGGCGGGGCTTGAGGACGCTGACGCCTCGGTTCGTCAGCGTGCACTCAAGCTGTTCATGAAACTCGAGCGTTAGGTGGTATCGTGAGTAACGCAAGCTCCAGGCAGGTCGATCCAGAGCTCTTTCGTCTGTTCCGGCAAGACGGTCGGCAGTATCTCTCGCTGCTTCGGCGCACGCTGCAGCAGGCCGGCGGAGAGAGCCTCTCCACCGAAGACCGGCGCAGAGCGCTGAGGTATGCGCATTCGGTGAAGTCGGAGGCCGCTTTCCTCGGCTACACGAGTGTTGCCCGTCTGGCACATCGGCTCGAGGACGCGTTGTCGGGCAGGGCGACGGCGAGTCTTCAGGAGATGCTCGGCACGCTCGGAGAGCTCGAATTTTCCTTCGACGAGGCGCTGGAGGGCGCACGAGGATCTGTTCCTGCGCTCTCCGACACGGAGGAGGATGAGGGGGGCCCTGCCGAAGTGGTGCTATCCGAGGCGCTTACCCCGCGCGATCGGGACATGATGGTCGAAGCGCGGGAGCGCGGAGAGCGGCTGTTCGTGCTGGAGTGCGAGCTGACCGAGCACGCGCAGATGCTGATGCCGCGCCGGTATCTGCTCACCAGTAATCTCGAGGAGGCGGTAAACGTCGTTGCCAGTCATCCGCCGGCTGACTCCGAAGCGGGAACGCGACGCTTCGCGGCGTTGTTTACGCTCGAGGGGGACCGGTCGGTCGCCGAGCATGCGGTCGATGTGGATCAGGTGAAGTTGCTACGCCTCGAAGAGGCGGATTACGACGCCATCCTGCGGCGCAAAGACGAAACGCTGGTTTCCGGTATGATTGCGGGTACCGACCAGGTGCGCGTAGAGATGTCGACCCGGTCCTATGAAGAGCTCTGCCTGTACGCGGGAGAGCTGCATCGTCAACTCGATCAACTGCGAGATCACCTTTCTCGGCAGGAAACGAGTGACAGCCGCATAGCCGGAAGCCTGCGTACTGCATCGCGACTGGCCGAGAGTGTCGACGACACGATCGCGCGAACCTCGATGGTGCCTCTCTCGGGTGTTTTGGGGGACGTGGAACAGCACGCTCGAGATCTCGCCGGGTTTCTCGGCAAGAGCGTGAGGGTAATCACTGCCGGAGGCTCCCATGAAGTCTTTCTGCCGGTTTCCCACGTGTTGCGCGACGTCCTGTTGCATCTCGTTCGAAACGCCGTCGATCACGGCGTCGAGTTCCGGGGCGAGCGTCGCAGACGGGGGAAAGACCCTGTCGCAACCCTCCGCGTGTTTTCCCGTGAGGAGGGCGATGACCTCGTCATACGCGTCTCCGACGACGGCCGCGGAATCCGCGTGGGCTCCGAGGGAGGCGCGAAGGCCGCTCAGGCGGGCAGCGCCGATTCCCGCGAGCTCTGGGACCTCGTGTCCCGATCGGGCATGAGTACCCGGAAGTCCGCTGACGAGCTTTCAGGCCGCGGTGTGGGGCTCGACGTGGTGAGGACACAGGTGGAGCGCTATCTCGGCGGCCGTGTTGAGTTGGAGACCGAGGCGAACCGCGGTACCACCGTGGGTGTCCGCCTGCCGCGCGCCGGACAGCTCGTGAGCGTTCTTATCGCCCGGCACGGGCGTACGGAGTTCGCCCTGCCGTCGGCCCACGTATTCGCGGTGTTCGACCTCGAGGCACGTCATGCCTCGCGTGATCGAAGCGGTAACCTATTCTACCGCTACCACGGGGAGGCGATACGGCTTTACGCGGTGGAGCGCTCCGCCATACCCGCCACCGTCGAGGGGTACCGGGGCATTCTACTCCGGATCGGACGTCGGCGCGCGGTCGTGCTCGCCGGTGAGATCGTCTCCCAGGAGACGGTCATCCGAAACGCATCGACCCCGGACCAGGTGTTCTCTCAGGCATTGAACCGCGACGTCGGACTCGTGTTCCCGATCCAGTTCCTGTAGCATCTACTCTGCGGACATAAAAAACGACATAAAAAAAGCGGTATGCCTGGACGTCGGTGCATACCGCCTTAATTGCAAAGGGTCTCCCCTTTGTTTTAATTATCGACCCTGCCACCGAAAACTTGAGTGTAGTGCGGGAGGTGTGGTGCGAGTCGCAGCAACCGCACGTGGTACTCCGCCGCCTCGACGAGTCCCTCGTAGAGCACCCGTGCGCTTCCGAGCGCACCGGAAATGCTGCGTTCCTGCGCGGTGTTCTGCACGCGGTCGGCCACCTCCTGAAGCAGAAATCCGGCCACGTCCTTGTAGCGAAAAGCGGCGAGGCGAGCGTCGATGTCGTCCAGTCGGGACATATCGGGCTGCGACTGTCTGTCGAGGTGCACTACGATGTCGAGTCCTTCACGTGCCGTCTGTGCGAACTCCTCGAGACGATCGGCGAGGGTGAGAACGGTCGACCGAAGCGGGGCGCGGGGCGCCCCCGCGTTGCCCGGCGCCCCCGCGTTGCCCGGCACTCCCTCCCCGGGCGCCCCGGCGACAGGCGCTGAGCGGAGCGGACGAAGCCGGCCGTCGAGTTCTTCGCGCCTGATCGGAGACGCGAGACAATCCTCGATGTCGGCGGCGGGGAGGCCCTCGATCGCCACACCGCCGGGAGAGAGGTTATAGGTTCGGACCCCGGCGTGTATGCGGGCCTGGTTCGCGAACCACCACGTGTAGATCATCATGCGCTGGTCGGTGAGTACTGTGCCGCCGTCGTTTGCAGTAACCTCGAAGGGGTCGGCGTCGTGGAGGTACTCGAATGAGTGCTGCTCCGCAGGGTGCAGGCGATGGGCAAGAATATGGCTGCGCTCTTCGAAGAAACTGCCGTGCACGTGGGTTCGCCGTTGGGGGAAGCCCAGGTCGAGGCCGATGCAGTAGATCGGATTCGCGCCGAGGATGCGCGCGAAATCCCAGGCCGTGGTGGAAACCGAGCCCCCGGTGCCGAGCTTTCCCTTCTCTCCGACGGTCTCCTCGAGGAGGGAGCCCAGCGGGAAAATCGAGCTGCACAGGTAGGTAGGATTGTGGAGGATTTCGAAGACTCGCGGGTGCGCCGACGCTTCGGATATGAGAATGGTGGATCGGGGGGCAAGGCGATCGAGGTGGCGGGTGTTCCAGTACTGCGGGTCGACGACCACAGCAAAGTCCGGCTCCACGCCGTGTTGTATGAGTGCCGGTACGGCGGTGTCCACCGCCACGATGAGGAGGCGCTCGGCGAGCTGTTTTATACGGGGCAGGACGAGGTCGAGGCTCGGCCCCGCCGCGCAGAGCAGCACCGGCAGGCCGGCGAAGCGATCTGTGAGCTCGCGCACCCCCGGTGAGCGCTCGAGAACGGCGACGTTTCGAATGAGATTTCGAACCCAGAGGCGTCCGAAGCGCTTGAGCGTGTTCGCGTTGATACGGGCTCGACTCACCGCGGCCTCCATGACCGCATCAACCCGGTCGAAGTATTCCCGGTGATGAAGCACCGAGGCGTTGAGCACCGAGCGTTCGGGGGCACGGCGCTCGTAGCGCCTGAGCACCATGGCGAGCGCGTCCGGCTCTGCATCCACGAGGAAAACGGCCTTCGGCGAATCGAGGACGGCTGTGAGATCCCGACGCTCGAGGGCAGTGCGGAAGAGGCCGGCATCAGGCTCCACCACAACCGCGACTTCGGATTCGGACTCCGCGAGAAAGGCCTCTACCTCATAGCCGAGTCCGAACCCGAAAAAGACCACGACGGGATGATTCCGCACCCAGTCCGGGCTAAACGTCCGTCGGGGTCGCCGGGAGGGCTCCCGGCGGGCGTGAAGATAGCGCCCGGCATATCGCGCTGTCGGCTCGTCCTCTCCCGCGTCGATGATCTCGAGCTCAGCCGCCGGTTCCCGGGCCGCTTCCAGGCGCTCCCGCAGGGCGGGGCCCAAAGCGGCCGCATTGCGCTCGAACAGCGTCATTCAAGCTCCACCCTGAGCTGCATCCCGGGCTCGATGGGTGTCCCCGGCGGCGGTTGCTGGCGAACGACCCACCCGCTGCCCTCGATGCTCACGGTGAGCTCCTCGCGGGCAAGAAGGGGCAGCAGGGAGCGCTTGGGGAGACCGGTCAGATCGGGGATCCTGTCCTCAAAGCTCGGAAGCTCGCTACGGGAGACCCGCACCCGACCGGAGTGCTCTACCACCTCGTCCAGCTCGGTCGGGATCCCGAGGTAGTCCACCATGTACTCTATGGCATCCCGCGCCACCGGCACGGCGATCCGCCCACCGTAGAATCCGCCCTCGCGGGGATGATCGATGATTACATAGAGGATGACCTGCGGGCTCTCTGCGGGAAACATAGCGAGGGTGGAGGCGACAAACGCCTCCTCGGAGTAGGTTCCCAGTTGCGGGTCGAATACCTCGGCAGTACCGGTCTTCGCGGCGATGTCCAGGCCTTCCATCCGTATCCGCCGCGCCGTTCCGTCGGGGGCGGTCGCGGCTCGCATGGCGCCCAGCACGATGCGGGCGGTCCGGGGTGAGAGAACCTCGCGCACGGGCTCACGGCCGTAGGTACGCAGGGTCCTTCCGTCGGGCGAGACTATCCGGTCAACAATATGGGGCTTGAGAAGGATCCCATCATTTGCAAATGCGGTTGCCGCGGTGATCATCTGCACGGCCGTCACCCCGATTTCCTGTCCGATTGCAATTGTCTGCTGCGTGCGTGCCGACCAGCGACTCGGGCGCTGCAGGAGGGCGCGCTCCTCACCGTTGAGCAGAATGCCGGTTTCTTCTCCGAATCCGAAGAGCTTGATCATGTGATAGAAAGACTCGGCACTGACGGTTTCCGAGGCGTATGCCGCTCCGACATTGCTCGAGTACTTCAGGATGCCTTCGGTGGAGATCCTGCCGTAGTCGCCGAGATCCCGGATCTCGAAGCCGGCCTGCTGGTTGACGTATCCGCCGCTGGTAGCGAAGGTATCTCCGGAGTCGATTCCGCCGAGCTCGAGAAATGAGGCGACCGAGAATATCTTGAACACCGAGCCGGGTTCGTAGATGGACGAGATAGGCCGGTTGCGGCGCGCGCTTTCGTCGAAGGCCTGGAAGCGGTTCGGATCGAACGTTGGCGTTGACGCGTATGCGAGTAGCTTTCCGGTGTCGGCTTCCATCGCGAGGAGCGTCACTGCGTCGGCGTCGTGGCTCTCGCGGGTGGTCTCGGCTATGCGCTGGAGCTCGTACTGAACATTCACGTCGATGGTGAGAAAGACCTGATTGCCGAACGCGCCCTCGCCGGGTTCGGGCTGCAGCTCTTCGTTCATCGTGTACTCGATACCGTCGAGCCCGCGGTTTCCGAGCCCCACGTAGCCGAGGACGTGAGCGGCGAGATCCTTTTCGGGGTAACTGCGTCCGACGTCAGGCTCGAGACGCACCCCCGGCAGATCTCCCGCCTCGAGTGCCGCCTCGATCCGCCGGCTCTGCGAGGGGGTGATCGTGCGCTGCACGACGAGATAGCCCGAGGAGCTCAGTATGCGTTCGCGGAGCTCCTCTGCACTGGTGCCGAGGATATCGGCAAGGGTCGCGGCTACCGCCGCCGGATCTTCGACATGAGGGGTCCAGGCCGTGACGGTATCGAGCTTGGTTTGCAGGGCCAGTATGCGTCCGTTGCGATCGAGAATGGGACCGCGCTCGGCGCGCTCTACACCCGGCCCCTGGGCGGGGGGCTCCTCGCCGGCAGTCAGCATAATGCTTCCGTAGCGGTAGAGAACCACCGCGCTTACTGCCGCGATGACCAGAAAGAATATCTTGAGTCGGCGCCGGTTCGGTCCTGCGTCACTCATACTATGACGTTACCCCTCATTCCGTCGGTATGATGACCCTGCCGTGCACCTCGGATACCGGCAGAAGCCCGAAATCCCGGGAATCGGAGGATGCCGATAGATTCTCCCCGACCAGAAACACGGAACCGGCGGGGATTTCGGTGCGCCCGTTGAGCTGCACACTCAGGTCCGAAGTGATCCGAAAGGACCGGCCGTCGGCGATGTGGAGCCGGTCCGGGGTAGCCCGGACCGCGTCGCCGGGACCGAGCAGGCAGCGCTTGATTGCAAGATGCCCACCGTCCGGATGTCGGAATACCACCAGATCGCCTGGCAGAGGCACCCTCCATCGGATAATATATCCCATTTCCCCCGGGCCGCGCAGCCCGTAGGCGAGGCGATTGACGAAGACCGTTTGCCCGTCGCGCAGCGACGGTTCCATCGACGCGCCGCGGACCGAGACGGCATCGAAACCAAGCAGGAGAGCCGCAATGGCAAGGACGGTGGGCCACAGGATAATATCGACGGATGTGTGTCGAGACAGAAGATGCTTCATGCAATGCGGTACCGAGCGTACCGGAGTTCGCGACCGACTATAATACGCGCTTGTATTAATGTCGATATCTGAAGAGAATATGGTTGATACTTTGACGAAACAAAAGGTTCGCAGGCGGCCCAGAAACAACAGTATTCGCTCTACTCGCGAGATCCGCCCCAGGCGCGTGCGGCTTCCCGGTGATACGCGGTTCCAGGCCGACACACCGCGGGTTCTGTGGCAACAGCGCGTTCCCTCGGAGGTCGTGTCCCGCTGGAGGTTGCGGGCCCTGTCCGCACTCGATCGGCTGTGGTACCGTATTACTTCACACGTCACCGGCATGGACGTGGCCATCGTGGTGGCGGCCGTCGGAACCCTGTTCGCCCTCAACGTCCTCCTCGCTCCCTCCTACGCCTTCTCCCGGGTGGTTACACGTCCCGGCGATCTGTCGCTTCCCGATCCCGTTGGCCGCGAAGACGTGCTTACCGCATACCTCGATCCGCCCAACGAATATGACGTAATCGGCGGGGCGGGAGAGATAGACACTTCCCGATTCGAATCGGTGGAGGTCGAGCAGTACGAGCTGCAGCCCGGAGACACGCTCCTCGGTCTCGCGCTTCGCCATGACCTCAACATGGACACCATCGTCAGCTTCAACCAGATCGAAGATGTTCGGCTGATGCGTATCGGCGAGGTCTACGACATCCCGAATCGAGACGGCATCCTCTACACGGTGAAGCAGGGTGATGCGCTTTCGTCGATCGCACGGCGCTACGGCGTCGAGATGAATGCAATCCTCGATGCGAACGACATGACGAGCTCCTCTATCACTCCGGGGGAGGTGGTGTTCGTCCCGCAGGCTCGCATGGACGAGTCGGAGCTCAAGCTCATTCTCGGCGAGCTCTTCCTCCATCCCATGCGCGGTATTTTGAGCTCGGGCTACGGGATGCGAAACGATCCGTTCACGGGAATACGGCGAATGCACTACGGGATCGACGTGGTATCACCAATGCGAACGCCGGTGAAAGCAGCACGGGCGGGCCGTGTCGCTCACGTCGAGACCCAGCTCGGAAACTACGGGAAGTTCGTGATTCTGCGACATCCTGGAGGCTATCAAACCCTCTATGCCCACTTCGACAGCTTCGATGTAAGCGTGGGGCAGTACGTGAGTCAGGGGCAGGTCATCGGGCGGATGGGCAATACCGGCAGAAGCACCGGGCCGCATCTGCATTTTTCGATAATTAGAAACGGCGCGTTTGTAGACCCGATGGAATACTTGCGTTAGAATAGCGGTAATCGCAAAAAGTCGGCACGAATGAACGGAGTTACAACGGGGAGGGTACGTCTGCATGCGACGGCTGGCGATTGTCATCATTGTGATATTTGCGGTGTTTACGCTGATAAACGCGTACACACGTGAAACAACGGTCCCGAAAGAAAGCACACCGGCCGATCCGGTGGAAGAGGAACGCCCCGACTCCCTCGGGTAATCACCACCGAAGCCGCTCCGGCGCAGCGCGCCGGACACTCCTAACGCCCATGGCAGTGCTTGTACTTTTTCCCACTACCGCAGGGACACGGATCGTTCCGCCCGACTTTGGGGTAGGAGCGCTGCACCTGCGCCTTCTCCGGGCGCGTTGCCGTCGCCGTCGCCCCTCCTGACGCTGCGGGGCGGGCTGCGGCACCGCCACCACCGCCGTCACCGCCGATCATCTGGAAACTGCCGTGCTGGGCGGTTGCGTGCGCGGCCGGTTGCATGGCCCGCGCGCGAGCTTCCCGGAAGCCTTCGGCACGGACCGCAAAGAGCTTCCGTGCGATCGCTGAGCGGATGTTGTAGATGAGCTCGTCGAAGATCTGGAAGCCTTCGAGCTTGTACTCGAGAAGCGGATTCCTCTGGGCGTAGCTCCTGAGGTAGACGGCCTCGCGCAGCGCCTCGAGGTTCTCCAGGTGGTCCTGCCACCGCTGGTCGATCTGACGAAGATACTCGTAGCGGACGGCCATGTTGAGTTGTTCCGCCCCGGCGATCTCAGACTTTTCCTCGAGATCGGCCCGCATGTCGGAGACCAGGGTCTGCTTCAGCTCCTCGGGAGGCAACTCGGCAAGCTCGTCCTCCTCCCGATGAGGCGTGTAGAGCAGGGTTTCCTTCAGAGATGCGAGGAACTCCGACAACAGCTCGCGGTCCTGCCCCCGTGATTTCTCGTACTCGGAGATCTGCTCCTGGATGATGTCTGCGGCGGTCGTAAGCACGCGTTCTTTCAGATTGTCGTCGGTGAGTATTGCATCACGTTGCTCATAGATCATCTTTCGCTGCTCGTTGAGCACGTCGTCGAACTCGAGAAGGTGCTTTCTGATCTCGAAGTTGCGCTCCTCGACCTTGTTCTGGGCCCGTTCTATCGACTTGTTGATGAGGGAGTGGTTGAGGGGCTCGCCAGGCGGAAGGCCCCGCTCCATAATCGAGCGCAGATTGATCTTGCCGCCCCCGAAGAGGCGCATGAGATCGTCGTCCATCGACAGAAAGAACCTGGACCGCCCGGGATCGCCCTGGCGGCCGGAGCGACCGCGCAGCTGGTTGTCGATGCGCCGCGCTTCGTGGCGCTCGGTGCCGAGCACGTAGAGGCCCCCGAGGTCTTTGACCTCCTGATACTGGGGGAGCCACTTCTCGCGCTCACGACGGTAGGCCTCGGCAAACTGCTCCTCGGTTCCCTCCGTTCCGATCTGCCTTCGGGCGCGAGACTCGGGATTGCCGCCGAGCTTGATATCGGTACCACGGCCTGCCATGTTCGTAGCGATGGTAACCGCACCCCTGGCGCCGGCTTCGGCGATGATGAGCGCCTCGCGAGCGTGGTTCTTGGCGTTGAGCACCTCGTGACGGACACCTCTGCCGGTGAGCATCTGCGAGAGCTTCTCCGAACGTTCCACCGACACCGTTCCGACGAGCATCGGCTGCCCCCGGCCGTTCACCTCGGCGATTTCGTCACAGATGGCGGTGTACTTCTCCTCCTCGTTTATGTAGATGAGGTCGTCCTCATCCGCGCGGGCCACCGGGCGGTTGGTCGGGACCACCACCACGTCGAGGCCGTAGATCTTGCCGAACTCCGTCTCCTCCGTTTCCGCGGTTCCGGTCATGCCGGAGATCTTGTCGTACATGCGGAAGAAGTTCTGGAAGGTGATCGTTGCGAGGGTCCTGTTTCGCTGGGCGATACGGATGCCCTCTTTGGCTTCAATTGCCTGATGCAGTCCGTCGGAGTAGCGCCTGCCGTGTAGGATGCGCCCGGTGAACTCATCAACGATTTCCACCTTACCTTCGGAGACGACATACTGCTGGTCCCGATGGAATAGACGATGCGCCCTCACGGCCTGCGTTACGTGATGGATGTATTCGAAGTTCTCGTCGATGAAGAGTGAGCCGTCAATGATCTTGCGCCTCTGCAGAATCTCCTCGAGATGGTTCATGCCCTCGTCGGTGAAGGTTACTCTCTTGGACTTCTCGTCGAGCTTGTAGTCGCCTTCCGGCTCTTCGGGGTAGTCCCCGGTCTCGGGATCCTTTGCACATTCGGTGAGCTCGCCCACGATGCGATTCACCTCCATGTACTTTTTCACATCGTCCTCGGCCTGGCCGGAGATGATGAGGGGAGTCCGGGCTTCGTCGATGAGGATGGAGTCGATTTCGTCGATTATGCAGAAGTTGTGTCGCTGCTGTACCTTGCGTGCGGCGTCGAATCGCATGTTATCGCGGAGGTAGTCGAAGCCGAACTCGTTGTTCGTACCGTATACGATATCCTTGCGGTAGTTCTCCTGCCTGCTCTCGTTGTCCATCTCGGACACGATATGGCCGACCGAGACGCCGAGGTACTCATAAACGGGCCGCATCCACTCCGCGTCACGCTCGGCGAGATAGTCATTAACCGTGACGACGTGCACGCCTTTGCCGGTGAGGGCGTTGAGATATGCGGCGGTAACCGATGAGACAGTCTTGCCTTCCCCGGTCTTCATCTCCATGATACGTCCCTGGTGAAGGACGATTCCGCCGATCAGCTGTACGTCGTAGAGTCGTTCTCCAAGCGTTCGTCGAGCCGCCTCGCGAACCAGCGCGAATCCTTCCGGGAGAAAATCGTCGAGGGCCTCACCCCCGGCGATGCGTTTCTTGAATTCCTCGGTGGTCCTGGTGAACTGGGATGCGTCCAGGCCCATCGCCCAGGACTCGCGCTCGTTAATGCGGGCGACAATCGGGAGGAGTTCCTCGAGGTCCTTCTCGTGTTTGGACCCGAAGAGGACGTCGATTGCCTTCTGAATCATGGGCAGAATGTATCTGTTTCACCATGCACGGTCAAGATTGACACGCGCCCGGCGGGTCTGTACCATGTTTCCGCATTGAAAGCTCACCGCTGGCTACCCGTCACATTCGTTGTCTCTGCTCTGTCTGCCCTGCTGCTCTTAAGCAGTTGCATGCCGGGGCAAGTGCGCTCCCTCGACCGAAACGAACTGTTCTCGCTCGACATCGGCCGTGGTGAGAACGAGATCGACCTCTTCGAGGTCGGTGGCGGACCGCTCAACGAGAAGACCCGTGTGTATATGCGGGACGGGCTGGTCTATGTCTCGAACGGGGCGGCAAATAAGGTCATGGAGCTTACCTCCTACGGTGACCTTCTGAGCCTGTGGTACAACCCGGACACCAATCCTCGCCCCGTGATGCTCCAATCAACGCCTACACCGGAGACGGTTACAAACAAGCGGGCGCATGCCTACGCCTTCACGCAGGTGGGAGAGGTTGCGGTAACCAGCGACAAGACGCTCATTGCCGAGGATCTGGTCTCCGACGAGCGCAGTATCTTCGATGAAGAGCTCGGCGTCAGCCTCAACCGCATCGTTCTGCGCTTCGCACCCTCGGGCGAGGTGCTCGATTATCTCGGGCAGGAGGGCATTGGTGGTACCCCGTTCCCGTACATCCAGGACATCCATGTGACCATTCACGACGAAATCGTGGTGACGACCCGAACCATGGATTCCTGGTTGGTGTTCTGGTACAACAAGAGCGGCGACCCGCTTTACAATGTCGAGATATCCCTCGATCGACTGCCGGTGCCGGAAGGTATCGAGTTGATTCCGCAGCTCGAGACCATCATTCCGGATCAGGAGTCTCGACGTCTCTATCTGAAGCTCGACTACTACGAAGAGAGCTACGACGACGATACCGGTGCCAGCTACGGGATCAACAAGACTATCTCCCGCATCTACTGGCTCGACCTCGACTCCGGTGAGTACCAGGGCTACGTGGACGTGCCTCGCAACACCGAATCAGTTACGGGATCGAACGTTTTCGATCGCGAGACGGTCGAGTACCTCTACCAGTTCGTGGGCACCGCACCGGGAAACCACCTGTACCTGCTGAGTCGCGAAGAGTCCGAGCAGACCCAGCTTCTGATCATGAACACCTCCGGTCGCGTCGTGAAGCGTCGAAATCTCCATGTCGAGGATGACCGGGTCGTCTACAAGACCTTCAGCGTTTCGCCCACCGGTATTCTCACCGCTCTGTTGGGTTTCGAGGAGCATGTTGATCTCATGTGGTGGAGAAGCGACAGGCTGTTCGACACGGACGTCGAATAACGCAAGTTGATATAGCGCGGGAGGACGGCATATGAACCTCGTGACATCAGCCGAGATGGCCGAAATCGACCGCCGGGCTCAGGAGGAGTACGGCATCCCCGGTCTGCTTCTCATGGAGAACGCGGGTCAGAAGGCGCTTGCGGCATGGTCGGCGGAGTGGGGCGTGCGCGGCGAGGTCGCCCCCCGCCTGGTATTCGTCGCGGGCAAGGGCAATAACGGTGGTGACGCGCTGGTCATGGCACGGCAGGCCGCGATCGAGGGCCTCGGCGAGGTAGCCGTGGTACCCGTCGACGGCGAGTTGAAGGGACATGCAGCGATGCACCTCGATGTGGTGCGGCGGCTCGGCATCAGGGTGCTGCCCTGGGATGATGCCCGTGCTGATGCCGAGGCCGCTATTCGGGGCGCGGAGGTGCTCTTCGACGGCGTCGCGGGCACCGGGGTCCGCGGTGGCCTGCGTTCCCCTCTCTCGGACATCGTCGCCGTGATAAACGAATCCGACGCTGCGGTCGTCGCAGTTGACGTGCCGAGCGGTCTCTCCGACGACTACCGGGCCGGCTCGCCCATCGTCGGGGCCGGGCTCACGCTCACCATGGGGTTGCCGAAACGCTGTCTCTATCTCCCCGATGCGCGTCCGAGCTGCGGTCGCATCAAGCGCATTGCGCTCGGATTCCCGCCGGTTCTCACAGAGTCCGACGAGCTGCAGGGCCGCCTCCTCGAACCCGAAGAGACGTCGACCTTCATTCCCCCGGTCGCGGCCGAGGACTACAAGCACCGCCGCGGCGTCTGTGCGGTCTTCGCCGGGACCCGAGGCACGACCGGAGCGGCGGTACTTGCCGCGACCGCTGCCGCGCGGAGCACTGCCGGAATGGTGCGGATTTTCGCCGATGAGGAAACGTATCCGGTGCTCGCCTCTCAGTGCCGCTCGGTCATGGTCGCCGAGCGGCAGGAGGCCGTTCCGGACCTCGCGGGCCACACCGCGCTTCTCGTTGGACCGGGATGGGGCCGCGGTGGGAGCCGCCGGGAAGACCTGATAGAGCTCATCGAGACAGGAATGCCCGGCGTGCTCGATGCCGACGGGATCAACGTGTTGTCCGACATGCGGAGCGAGGGCAGGGCCCTTCCGTCACTCGGCGGGGTGTGGGTGCTCACGCCCCATGCCGGAGAGCTCGCGCGTCTGTCGGGACGAACCGGCAGGGAAGTCCTGGCCGACCCCTTCCAGGTGACCATCGACACCGCGCGGGAGCTCGACGCGGTGGTCTGCCTGAAGTCGCATGTGACCATCATAGCTTCGCCGGACGGCCGCTATGCGGTGGTCGACGGTATGAACCCGGCGATGGGCACCGGGGGCGCCGGGGACGTGCTGGCCGGCCTGATTGCCGGGCTCCTGGCGCGAGGTAGCGCGGCGTTCGACGCGGCCGCGGCTGGGTGCAGCATTCATGATGCACTCGGCAAGCGCCTCTTTGCCGAACGGGGGTTCTTTCTCGCCGAGGATCTGGTGGACGGCGTGTCTCAGGAGATGGCGAGGTACCTCGCGTGAGAGACGACGGTCGCCGCGAGTACTACGGGCGCGGCCCCGAGGAGGTTCGCCGGCGGATGGAGGAGGTGCCCGCGAGGCGTGGCGGTATGTTCGCCGGTAATCGCTCGCTTCTCATCATTTTCATTGACATTGTGATCATCCTCATCATCTACGGATTGTACGTCACGTTCCTCGCAGGTCCCACCTCCGTCCGGACCATTGACGGCTACCGATTCTCGCTCTCGGCGTCCCCGCTGGAATCGAGCGCGCTTGCCACTCTGCGGATATCGGCAGGCGAGGCCGCCGAGGCCGAGGACCCCATCGTTACGGTGCGGTTTCGCGACGCCGGCGACGGCCGCGGGGACGCCGACGACCGCCGCGAGGACGCCGACGAAGGCGGGGCGGCGCTCGGAAACGGCTCGACGGTGGAAGTGAAGGATGTCCTTCCCGACCGCGAAGGCCAGGAGCGAGTGTTCCGGCGCCGCGTTAGGCTCCGCGAGGATCAGGAGCTCATTAGAGTCGAGGTCGATGCCCTCGGGGAAAGCTTTACGCTGGAGGCGAGCGCCGGCTTACAATAGTCTTTTTTGTTCCTGCCCACAATCACCCTTTGACCGCCCCCTGGGTGAGACCGCTTACGATGTAGCGATTCACAACGAGTGCGAACAGGATGATGGGTACGATTATCATCGAACCGTAGGCGGCAACGACCCCGTACTGAGCCCCGACCTCTACGCCGCCTACAAAACGCTGTATGCCCA
>CAZVXU010000059.1:0-1520 GCA_964631585.1 uncultured Spirochaetaceae bacterium
GAGACCGGACGCATGGCGCCGGAGGGGCTCAACCAGTTCAACACCGACGGGAGCTCGGTGGAAATGATCGGCGGTGAGCACTCACCGGGCATGGAGCTTACCACCGGCTCATTTGGGCAGGCGCTCAGTCAGGCCGGTGGTATCGCCCTCGCCCGACGGGTGAAGGGCGAGCGTGGCCGCACTATCGTGTTCATGTCCGACGGTGAGTTCGAAGAGGGGCAGACCTATGAGGCGGTCCAGGCGCTCATTCATTACGGGCTCGATTCGGTGCTGGTGTTTGTCGATGTAAACGGTCAGCAGGTAGACGGGGCCACGAAGGACGTCATGAACATCGACACCCTCGCCGACCGGCTGCGGGGCTTCGGTGCGGCTGTCGAGACGGTCGACGGGCACGATGTGGAGGCCCTCGAGGCGGCCGCCCGCGTCGAGCACAGGGGCGTCCCGCTCTTTGTGCTGGCTCACACCGACAGCACCCGCGGCGTGCCGCTTCTCGAAGAGAGAAAGCCCCACGTCCACTTCGTCCGGTTCAAGTCGGCGGAAGAGAAGACAGAGTTCGAGCGCTTTCTCGAGGAGATGTAGACGATGGAACTCGTGCAACAAGTCCACGAACGAAACCTGGTCTCCTGGGCCGCCGACAAGCCCGAGGTGGTTGTCTTCTCGGGCGACCTTACCGGCTCCACCGAGATCCGTTCCTTCCGCGATACCTATCCCAACCGCTTCTTCAACCTGGGCATGGCCGAGCAGAACATGATGAGCTGGGCCGGCGGCATGGCCCGTGAGGGCTTTACGCCCTTCGTGCATACCTTCGCCGTGTTTCTTTATCGCCGCGCGCTCGATCAGATCGAAATGTCCATTGCCTATCCGAATCTCCGGGTACGGATGTTCGGCTTCCTTCCGGGTATCACCACACCCGGCGGTGTCAGCCATCAGGCGATCGACGACATCGCCGTGCTCCGCGGTGTGCCCAACATGACGATACTCGAGGTTGGCGATGCCACCGACGTCGAGAGCGTGCTCGACGTGGCCCACGTCGTAGACGGTCCGGTATACGTGCGGATGCTCAGAAAGGAAGTCCCGCGGCTCTTTCCGACCGCACAGCCGCTGGAGCTCAATCGTGCACGCGTCGTAACCGAAGGTACGGACGTCACCGTCATCACCTCGGGCATCTGCACCGAGGAGGCCATGCGTGCCGCCGCCGCCCTCGAGGCGAGGGGCGTATCGGTCGAGCATCTTCATGTCACAACGCTCAAACCCTTCTCCGACGATCGTGTGGCCGAGGCCTGCGCGAAGGCCAAGTACGGGGTGGTGACCCTCGAGAATCATACGACCGTCGGCGGTCTCGGCAGCTGCGTCGCCGACCTCATGGCCAAACACGGGGTGAGGAATCGCCTTACCAAACTCGGCCTCTTCGACACCTACGCCCACGGGGCCTCGCGGGAGTACCTCATGAAGGAGTACCGACTCGATGCGATGAGCCTCGTGGAGGCGATTGCGGAGCTCGTCGGAGAGCGGCTCGATGT
>CAZVXU010000059.1:1620-4074 GCA_964631585.1 uncultured Spirochaetaceae bacterium
GACACGGTTGAACACCATCAGGAGGTATCATCGACATGCTTCAGAACAGACCGGGGCTTGCCGCGGGCAACTTCGTCGCAAGCGACGGAATTTCAGACATTCAGCGTACCGTACTCAAGAACGTATACCTGTGGATGACCGCGGGCCTCGCCATCACCGGTGTCACGGCGACCTACGTCGCCTCCAACGAGGCGTTGGTGGGGGCGATTGCGGGGAACCCCATTCTGCTTTTCGGCCTCATCATCGGCCAGCTTGCACTGGTGTTCTTTCTATCGGCCCGCATACAGACCATGACACCGATGGTCGTCGCCCTGAGCTTTGCCGGCTACTCGCTTCTCAACGGCGCTACCCTGTCGATTGTGTTTCTTGCCTACACCGGCGGCAGCATCGCGCGGGCCTTCTTCCTCGCCGCCGGCATGTTCGCGGCGATGAGCGTCTACGCGATGACCACCCGACGCAACCTCGCGAGCTGGGGAAGCTACCTCTTCATGGGGGTCATCGGGTTGATCCTCGCCTCGGTGGTGAACATGTTCCTCGCAAGCGCGGCCTTCGACTGGATCATTTCGCTTGCGGGCGTGGCGATCTTCCTCGGCCTTACCGCCTACGACACGCAGCGCATCCTCGCGATGACCGATCAGTGGTCCGAAGGGATGGATGAGACGCGCTTCATTCAGCTCTCCGGTCTTGGAGCGCTGCGCCTCTACCTCGATTTCATAAACCTGTTTCTGTTTCTGCTGCGGCTGTTCGGAAGTCGCGACTGAGCCAGGCCCGCGTGCCCCGAGGGGCATGCGGGTCCCCGGCGTGCGGGCCGGCCGCGTGCGCGCCCCGGAGACCCTTCTCAGCCCATTATGAGAAGGCTGAGGGCCATGACCACCATGCCGCCGAAAAGCCCGTAGAGGCTGTCGTGACCTTTTCCGTAGGCACGGCTCGTGGGCAGGAGCTCGTCGAGGCTGATGTAGACCATGATGCCGGCGACTCCGCTGAAGAGGATTCCCATGATCTGCGGGGGGAATGCGCCGTCGGGACCGGCAACGGTAAGCCTGAGCGCGAGATATGCGATCCCCGCTCCCACCGGTTCGGCAAGCCCGCTCAGGACCGAATACATGAAGGCCTTCTTGCGGTTTCCCGTGGCGTAGAAGATCGGCACAGAGACGCTTATTCCCTCCGGAATGTTGTGCAGGGCGATTGCCACCGCAATCGCCACGCCGAGGGCCGGGTCCTCGAGCGCCGCAAGGAAAGTTGCCAGTCCCTCGGGCAAGTTGTGAATGGCGATAGCGAGGGCTGTGAAGAGGCCCATGCGCATGAGCTTCTGATGGGAGATGTCCGGCTCGCCGGACTCGGACGCATGACGGGGCGCGCCCGGCTCGCCGGCTTCCACGTCCACCGCCTCGTCACCGGCAGCGGTGGCTGCTGCGACTCGCAGGTCCTCGCCCTCCTCCTCACTGATGTCTACGTCATGCAGAGGCGCAGTCTCCGATTCGGCGGGAGTCTCGTGTGGGTTCTCCTCCGCCGGAATGAGCGTATCGATGAGCCCGATGAATAGCACACCCGCGAAAAAGCCGCCCGCATTCACCCAGTTTCCCCAGTAGTCGCCGTAGGTGGCGGACAGGGACTCCGCGCCCTTGAGGAAGATCTCCACGAACGAGACATAGAGCATGACCCCGGCGGAGAAACCGGTGGCGACGGAGAGAAAGCGGTAATTGGTGCGTTTTGCCGTGAATGCAATGACGCTCCCGATTCCGGTGGCCATTCCTGCAAACACGGTGAGTCCCAGTGCTACCCAGACGTCGTGCATATGCGATCAGGTTCCTTTGCTTCGTGTGTGTCGGTGGCCGCGGGTGGCCGCGACCGGGCGCCGGCCGCCGCTCAGCGGTTGTAGAAGCTCGGAAGCGGCCGGCCCTGCTCCTTCCAGTGTGACACGATCTCCGGCGCTTTGCCCACGTTGTTTAGCATATCGAGCTTGCGCTCCACCATGCGGACGATTTCCTCCCGCGCGGGACCGAGGTATTTGCGCGGGTCGAACTCCTCGGGCTTGGTGGCGAAGATCTCGCGGATCTTTGCGGTCATGGCGAGCCGGAGGTCGGTGTCGATGTTGACCTTGCACACGCCGTAGGTGCGTACAGCATTGGCAATCTGTTCCTCGGGAACGCCCATGGCATTCGGAAGCGCACCGCCGTACTTGTTGATGTACTCCACGTACTCCTGGGGCACGCTCGAGGAGCCGTGCATCACCAGCGGAACGCCCGGGCTGGTCTGCATGATCTCCTCGAGGCGGTCGAAGGCGAGTGTGGGCTCTTTGGTGAACTTGTAGGCACCATGGCTCGTGCCGATCGCGACGGCGAGGCTGTCGAGGCCGGTTCGCTCGATGAACTCCTTCGCCTGCTCGGGATCGGTGAGGAACTTCTTGAGGTTCTTCTCGTACTCCTCCGCCGAGAGGCCGACGACGTCTTCCTC
>CAZVXU010000059.1:4174-7731 GCA_964631585.1 uncultured Spirochaetaceae bacterium
GCGTCGATGATGTTCTTGAGAAACCGGATGTTGGCGTACTTGCGGGCGCCCTTGGAGATCTGCAGGATCACCGGGCTCTGTTTGTTCGCGCAGGCCTCGATGACGCCCTGGGCGATCTCCATATTGTTCACGTTAAATGCTCCCACTCCGAAACCGCCGTCGTAGGCGAGGTCGAACATGGGCTTTGTCGTCATGAGCATGGGGTCTGCCTCCTTCGGTATATCGCCACATTTTGGTGGATTCGGCCCAGTGGGGCAAGGGTGCTGACTCGGTGGGCGGAGTCGGCGCCAGGGGGCGTGACGAAAATGTTTGACAGGACGCCTAAACCGGTTTAGCCTCATTATGAAAACCGGTTTAGTAGCACGGGCTCGGCGTCGATAGAGCCGCTACCGGGGACGGGCCGAAAAAGGAGAAACGCTATGAAGAGATCGATTGTGCTCACGATTGCCGTGATGATTCTCACGGCCGCTCTGTTTATCGGATGCGGGGGCGGCGCCGAAGAGGCGAGCATCACCCTGATGCAGAACAAACCCGAAATCGATGAGATGCTGCAGGATTACAGCTCTGCGTGGTCGGAGGAAACCGGCATCGATATCACCGTGAAGTCGGTCGGCGGTTCCTCGGGGACGAGCCTCGGGCAGCAGCTTCGCGCCGACTACACCGCGGGGGAGATGCCCGACATCTTCGTGATTGCCGGCATCGAGGACTACCGCGAGTGGGAAAGCATCATCCTCGACCTGTCGGGCGAGCCCTGGACCGAGGAGACGTCGGTGGCCTTTACTGTCGACGGCAACACCTACGGCTTCCCCGTTGCCATCGAGGGCTGGGGCATGGCCTACAACGCCGACATTCTCGAGGAGGCCGGCGTGGACCCCGCGAGCCTCGTGAACTACGACGGCTACCGTGAGGCGTTTGAGAAGATTGACGGCATGAAAGACGAGCTCGGGCTGGACTCGGTAGTCTCGATGGCCGCTTCCGCGGACATGGGCTGGGTTACCGCCCACCACAACTTCAACAGCCTGCTTTCCAACGGCCTTCCCTATGGAGACACCTCCGTGGTCGAGGAGCTCCAGGCGGGAAACGTGGACCAGCAGCGGCTCTCACAGTACGCCGACTGGGTGGACCTCCTGTTCTCCTACGCCGACCGCGGCGTTCTGACTACCGGCAACTACGATGCCCAGGTCGGCGCCTTTGCCACCGGCAAGGCCGCCTTCCTCCACCAGGGAAACTGGGTCGATCCCAACATGGACGCGGCCAACGCCGATTTCGAGATGGGCTTTGCACCCCACGGCTCAATGCGCGAGGAAACCGAGGGAATCTTCGTCTCCGCACCCTCCTTCTACGTCATCAACGCCGAGTCTGAAAACATCGAGGCTGCCAAGCAGTACCTCAACGACATGGTCTTCACCGATGCCGGACAGGAGTTCATGGTTGAGGATGCCGGCATGATCCCCGCCTACGCGAACGTCGACCTCAATCCTACCGGCCAGCTCTCCCGCTCGGTGCAGGAGTGGGCGGCCGACGGCAAGGTCTACGCCTGGAATCAGTACCAGTTTTCCGGAGAGTTCCGCGACCAGACGCTTGCGCCCATCTATAACCAGTTTGCATCAGACCAGATCGATAAGCAGGAGTTCGTCGCCCGGATGACCGCGGCGTTCGAAAGCCTCGGCGGCTGAGGGCGGCGCCCGTAGGGCACGCTCACACGAAACTTCAGACACGCATCTCGCCCGGCGGTAGCGCCGGGCGGGTGCTCTCTGCTGTGAAGGAGGCGTTTTGAGCCGATTCCACCGAAACAGCCCCACATTCTGGATGTTCCTGGCACCGGTGCTCTTTGCGTTCGCGATGGTCATCGTCATCCCCTTCGTCATCGGGGCCTACTACTCGCTCACCGACTGGAACGCGACCGCGCGGGCGGGGCAGGGCTTGAGCTTCGTGGGCCTGTCGAACTTCACAGGCAGTTTCACCGATCCGGGATTCATCTACTCGTTCATCATCACGACGATTTACACGATTGCAAACGTCATCGTGATCAACGTAGTAGCGATCGCCCTTGCCATCGCGGTGACGAGCCGTTTGAAGCTTCGAAACGTCTATCGCATGGGCTTTTTCATTCCCTACCTCATCGGCGGGCTGATTCTCGGATACCTGTGGCAGTTCATCTTCAACAACGCGATACCCGCAATCGGACAAAGCGTCGGTCTTCTATCGGGGCTGGCCGAGGCGGACAACCTCATTCTGGGGAAGGTGCCCACGGCGATCATGGCACTGGTAATCGTGGGCAGCTGGCAGTACGCCGGATACATCATGATGATCTACGTTGCCGCGATAGAGGGGGTGCCTGAGGAGCTCTACGAGGCGGCCCGCATCGACGGCGCCTCGGACTGGCAGCAGTTTCAGAGGATCACCGTACCTATGATCGCGCAGGCGTTCACCATCACCATGTTCCTGACCCTGGTGAACTCCTTCAAGCAGTTCGACGTCAATTTCTCGCTAACCGCGGGCGGTCCGGCCGTGCAGTTCATGGAGGAGTCCATATTCGGCACGGAGCTTCTGGCCATGAATATCTACAACACCGCGTTCGTCGGCAATGACCTTGCGGCCGGGCAGGCGCGGGCGGTCATCTTCTTCGTCGTGCTCGTCGGCATTTCGCTCGTGCAGGTCACGATAAACAAGCGAAAGGAGCTCGAGCTATGATGCGGGTGCTCAGACGCCACGCCCTCGAGGCGATCATGGTTTTGCTGCTCATCGCCTATCTCTACCCCTTCGTGATTGTCACCATCAACTCCGCCAAAGACGCCTTCAGCGTGACGCAGTTTCCGATGAGGCTGCCGGAGAACTGGGGGCAGATTCTCATCAACATGGAGACCATCTGGACGAGCGAGAACATCCGCTACTCCTCGTCGTTTCTGTCCTCGGTGCTGATTACCGCGTTCTCCTTGGTGGCGGTGACTATCTTCCCGGCCATGGCCGGATGGGTGCTCGTGCGCACGAAGACCCGGACCTCGCAGATTCTCTTTCTGCTCTTCGTGGCGGCCATGGTGATTCCGTTTCAGATCGTGATGTTTCCGCTGGTCTCCTGGTTCCGCACCATCTTTCAGGTCACCGGCATTCGGCTGCTTCGCACCTATCTGGGGATCGTTCTCGCCTATCTTGGCTTCGGGCTGTCACTTTCGGTGTTCATGTATCACGGCTTCATAAAGGCGATACCTTTCGAGCTCGAGGAGGCTTCGATCATCGACGGAGCAAGCCTTCCCGAGGTGTTCTTTCGGATCATCTTTCCACTTCTGACGCCGGTGCACGCGACCATCGCGATTCTGCACGGCATCTGGATCTGGAACGACTTCCTGCTTCCGCTTCTCGTGCTCGGCAAGGGGAACCGGATACAGACACTGCCGCTTGCAGTCGCGAACTTCGCCGGGGCCTACGTGAAGCAGTGGGACCTGATACTGACGGCGATCCTGATGGCCATGATTCCCGTCATCGTGTTTTTCTTCGCCGCTCAGAAGAAGATCATCAAGGGCATGGTGGCCGGCTCGATCAAATAGCTCGATCAAATA
>CAZVXU010000059.1:7831-9305 GCA_964631585.1 uncultured Spirochaetaceae bacterium
ACGATCAACGACATTGCACGCATCGCCGGGTACTCAAAGACAAGTGTGTCCTTTGCCTTCAACGATCCGTCACGCATAAGTGAGAAGGCGCGGGCGAAGATACTGGCCATTGCCGGTGAGCTCGGCTACGTGCCGGACCCCGTGGCACGGAACCTCACCCTCGGCACGCACGGAACGATCGGGTTGCTGTTGCCTGAGACCATCGCCACGGCCTTCCAGAACTCCCATCTCTCGCAGGTTGTGCAGGGAATCGGCGAGATTTGCGAGCGGGAGAATCACTCGCTGACCCTGATCCCGCCGCGGCGGGAGTCCCTGCTCGAGGGCGTGCGAAGCGCCGCGGTGGACGGGCTCATTACGCTGGGCCTCGAGCCAGGCACCGATATCGTAGAGCTCATCCGCCAGCGCCACCTTCCGTTTGTGACCATTGACGGACAGGACGGCGGTGGCTTTCCGGTGGTCGGCATCGATGACCGGGCGGCAGCCGCCGCGGCCATGAATCACGTGCTCGACCTCGGGCATCGCCGCATCGCGGTCGTGTGCTTCGTGGATGAGCCGCAGCTCACCGGCGTCTCGCCCGTGCGTGCTGCGCGGATGGCGGGCTACCGCGAGGCGCTCGAGGCGCGCGGGGTGGCTGTGACCGCCGCAGGCGCGCAGGGTGCGGCCGGTGCCCCGGATGCCCGGTTCTGGGAGTGTGAGTCGTCGATGGCCGGAGGCCGCGAGGCGGCGGAGCGCATTCTGGACTCAGGCGATGCGCCGACGGCGGTCGTGACTATGAGCGACGTTATCGGTCTCGGCGTGCTCGAATACCTGGGGGAGGCCGGCCGTCGTGTGCCCGAGGATGTGAGCGTAGTCGGCTTTGACGACATACCGGAGGCGACCCTCGTGCGGCCGCAGCTCACCACCGTGTCTCAGTACGGCCTCGAGAAGGGGCGGCGGGCCGCGGAAATCCTCATGCGGCTCATCGGGTCGGAGGAGGTTGTCGCCAGCACGGCACTCGAGACGCGGCTTGTGGTGAGGGAGAGCAGCGGGCCTGCTGCATGTTGATGCTGCGTGTTGACAGCCGTTGACTTTCTTGTCAATAAGCCGTACTAATACCACAGCGGTTGACTGACCCGGGCGTTCCCGCAGGCTCCTCTCACGCAGGTTCCTTCGCCCCGCACGCGCTTACCACGCTCCTTCTCCCGCATAATACAACAATCGGTGTAACCCTCAGCGGGATGCGTTTCACTCGAAAAAGGAACTCTATGTCTACTCGATCTTTTGACGACCTCGGTCTATCCGAGGCCTTTCTTCGCAGCGTGGCTGCCCAGGGCTATGACACGCCTACGGAGATTCAGGCGCGCGCCATCCCCCCTCTGCTCGAGGGCAAGGACCTTCTCGGAACCGCTCAGACGGGAACCGGTAAGACCGCCGCATTCACCCTGCCGCTCCTCCAGCGACTCGTGGCCGACGGCCATGTGAATCGCGGCCGCTC
>CAZVXU010000059.1:9405-14321 GCA_964631585.1 uncultured Spirochaetaceae bacterium
CGCGACGGATCGCGCGGCGGTAGCCCGGCGCCTTGCCGACCGATCGCGCTCATCCTTGCACCGACGCGCGAGCTCGCCATCCAGATAGATGAGAGTGTGGCCACCTACGGGGCCGGCTCCGGCGTCTCGCATCTCGCCGTCTTCGGCGGCGCCTCCAAAGGCGGTCAGCTCTCCGGCCTTCGCCGCAATCCGCTGGTGCTCGCCGCGACTCCGGGCCGGCTTCTCGACTTTGTCGGTGAGCGGGCGATCGACCTCTCCGGCGTGCAGACCCTCATCATCGACGAGGCCGACCGCATGCTCGACATGGGCTTCATCCCCGACGTGCGTCGCATAGCCGCCCTCGTTGAGAACAGGCGCCAAACCGTGCTGTTTTCGGCAACCATGCCCGGCCCCGTGGAAGAGCTTTCCCGCGAGCTTCTCGGTCGGGCCGAGCGCATTGCGGTGGCGCCCGAGGAGATCACCATCGACCGGATCCGCCAGAGCGTGCTCCACGTGGCGCGGGAGGACAAGCCGGCGCTGCTCCCAGAGCTCATCCGCGACCGGAACATGTTTCGTGTGCTCGTGTTCACCCGTACCAAGCACCGCGCGGCACGCCTCGCCAAGGCGCTGCGAAAGACCGGCATCGACTCCGACGAGATCCACGGCAATCGCAGCCAGAACCAGCGCCAGAGTGCTCTCGAGCGATTTCGCTCCGGCCGGGTGCAGGTGCTCGTCGGGACCGACGTCGCCGCTCGTGGAATCGACGTGGACGACATCACCCATGTCATAAACTACGAGATTCCGCACGAGGCGGAGACCTACGTCCACCGCATCGGCCGCACGGCGCGGGCCGGCACCGACGGTGAGGCCATCAGCATGTGTGATACCGAGGAGCTCGGCGATTTCCGTCAGATCGAGCGCCTCCTGAAGCGCAGCGTCGAGATCGACAGGGAGCACCGCTACCACCGGGAGCCGGTCGCCGCGTCCTCGGGCTCCGGCAGGCAGGGCGGCGGCGGGCGGCAGAAGTCCGGCTCAGGCGGCGGACGTTCGCAGTCACGACCCTCGAGAAACGACGGGCAGGGCGGCCGATCGCGCGGTGGCGCCGGTGGTGGCCGGGCTCCCGGGCGCGGTGGTCCCGGCCGCGGGCGGTCCGGCCGGGGGTAACGCCCGGTTCCGGGCCGGCAGGCTATGTGCGGATCTTCAGGGAGTCTATCTCGATCAGGCGTTCGCCTGACGGGCTGCCATGGAGGCCGCACTCCTCTTTGAGTCCGCCGAACCTGCTCGCACGCGGGCTCGGTTCCCTCTCTTCGAGAGGGCGGCTGAGATGGCGGTCGCCAACAGTGGCGTAGCCGCGTTTTTCGAGCGGATGACGGGGTAGCTCGTGTTCGTGCAGATAGCGGCTTACTTCTTCATCCCTCCAATCGAGGATGGGATGCACTTTGACCACGCCCCACTGCAGCATCACTTCCGGCAGGTCGTGACGCGTGCCGGCCTGGCTGCGGCGAACTCCTGAGAGCCAGGCGGTCGCACGCAGCTCAGTGAGGGCGCGCTGCATGGGCTCGACCTTGCGGATTCGGTGGTAGACGTCCAGGTCTTCGCGGCGCCCCGTCTCCCACAGCCGACCATGCATTGCCTCCATGCGGGCCGGACTCAGTGAGCTCTGATACACCCGCATATTCAGCCCGAGCCGCTGGGTAAGCGTCTGTGCGTAGCTGTAGGTTTCATCCGGCAGATACCCGGTGTCGATCCAGATGACGGGGATCCGCGGCACAACGGAGACGGCAAGGTGCAGAAGGACGGCGGATTGTATTCCAAAGCTCGTCGACATCACGAGCCGGTCACCAAACAGCTCTGCGCAGCGTGCCACGCACTCGCCTCCCGTCCCCAGCTCGTCGAGAGGTAAGGGCATCCGGGATGTACCGCTCATTCGGTCCTCCTTTCGAATTCGCGCGTTGCAGATTGATCGATTCTCGAGTATGCGAATCCACGCGCATTGGACAAGAGGGTGATCGGCTTCTGTGCCGCACACGGCTTTTGTATCGCGCCGTGGAGCGCGAATCCGACCAAAATCGGCCTCCAGGGCGTGTAAGCCGCGGTGAATATTTGAGCGGAAGATTCATTTTGTTTCTTGTGCTATGATCGGTGTATGCGAGTATCCGCGCTCCTGACCCGAAAGGGGCGGCTCCGGGTCGCCAGATACCGACAGATCTTCTCCACCCTCGTAAGCCACGGCTTCGGCGAAATCGCCTACCAGACTGGCGCGGGCAGGTTGTTTCGCCTGTTTCGCAGGAGGCGCGCCGACGGTGCGCGGCGGGCAGGTGAGTCGACCACGTGGGAACGCGTGCGCCTGGTCCTCGAGGAGCTCGGGCCGACCTTCATCAAGCTCGGACAGATCCTCAGCAACCGCCCCGATCTCGTGCCGCGGGAGCTGCAGGACGAGCTGGAGAAACTGCAGGAGGACGTCCCGCCGTTTTCGAGCGAAGAGGCCGCCGCTATCATCGAGCGTGAGCTCGGGCGCCCTCTCGACGAGCTCTTCGCCGACTTCGATGAGCGTCCGCTCGCCGCGGCATCCATCGCCCAGATTCATCGGGCTGTGCTTCCCGGCGGAGAGGCGGTGGCCGTGAAGGTGCAGCGACCTGGACTGGCCGAGCTCGTCGACGTGGATATCGACATCCTCGGGGAGCTCGCCGTATTGCTCGAGCGCTACGTTCCGGAGAGCCGAAACGTGAGCCCGCGGGATCTCGTGGATGAGTTCGAGCGCGGCATGCGGCAGGAGCTCGACTTCGGGCGTGAGCGTACCGCCATCGAGCGCTTCGCGAAGCAGTTTGATGGCGACGAAAGCATCAAGGTGCCCAGAGTGTATCGGAGTCACAGCAGCGGCCGGGTGTTGACCATCGAGTACATCGACGGGCGTCCGTTGTCGCACCTGCTTGCCGAGACCGGTGCCGCAGGCGGCCGGGCCGGTGCCGGGGGGCGCGCGTCCGGCGAGGCCGGCGGCGAAAAAGGGCGTGAGAACGAGGGCCCCCGGGTAGCAAAGCTCGGGGCCGAGCTTACCCTCAAACAGATCTTCGTGCACGGTTTTTTCCATGCCGATCCACATCCGGGGAATATCCTGGTTCTGGACGACGGGAGGCTCTGCTATCTCGACTTCGGCCTGACCGGCAGCCTGATCCAGCGCGATCTCGAGGTCGTAAGTGATGTGCTTACGAGCATCATCGGGCGGAACGAGCAAAAAGCCGCCCGGGCCGTCGTGAAACTTGCCGGTCGGCGGGATTTCGAGATCGCGCAGCGGATAGAGCGCGACGTTGCCGAGCTCATCGATCAATTCCAGACCGTGCAGGCCGGAGACTTCTCATTCACCAGTCTGCTTTCCGAGCTCATCGGCGTTCTGGTCGACGAGAATCTACGCCTGCCGCCGGACCTCTTTCTGCTCGTGAAGGCGCTCATCACGATCGAAGGTGTGGCCACCGGCCTCGACCCCGAGTTCGATTTTGCCTCTCACCTCGAGCCCTTCGCGGAAACCCTCGTCCGCGAGCGCTACAGCCCGCGGCGAGTACGGGCCAACGTCGCCACGACCGCCGGCGACTATTCCGAGGTGCTGCAGAGCTTTCCGGCCGACTACTACCGCGTGGTCGATGCGCTCAGCTCCGGTCAACTGCGCATCCGCCTCGACGAGGAGAGCGACAGGCGCGTGCGAAAGACCATCATGGACGCAAGCTCGGCGCTCGTGTTCTCGGTCGTCCTCGGATCGCTCATCATCGGCTCTGCGGTGATCGTCCACTCGGGCGTGCCGCCGGTGTGGCACGGCGTCCCGGTGATCGGCATTATCGGCTTCGTCGCTGCAGGTCTCGTGGGCTTCTGGCTCGTGGTCAAGATTATTCGCAGCGGGGGACTGTAGGCGGGCTCGCATGCCGGGTCGCCGGCGAGCCTCCGACCTCCGCATCAGTCGTGAATCTCCTTGACCCGACCGACCTCGCCGGAGGTGAGCCTCACTTTGATGCCGTGCGGATGTTGCGCGGCGTTGGTGAGGATGCGCTCGACGATGCCGTCGGTACGGCGGCCCGTCGCCTGGTCCTGCTTGAGGACGATCGAAACGTGCTGCCCCGGTCTGATACTCTCGCGTCTGTGCATGCCGATTAGACTAACGGTAGGCACCCGGGACCGTCCAGGTGCGCGGGGTGCGCTCGGACCGGGCGCAGGTTAGACGCGCAGTTGGGGCTGGAGGCCGGCGTGGAAGCGCGGGGGCTGGCCTCCGGCAACAATCGTTTTCGTCTGTGCGCGGCGCCCCGACGTTGAACAACTGCGACAAGTGTTCTCCAGTGTGGATATAGAGGCCTTGCAGCGACACTCCAGCCCTGCTCGGCGCCGCTAGCGATCTGCGCTCGACTCGAGCTTGTCTGCAGGGCTGATCACACCGAGCTTGTTTCGCGTGGCAACGTGAGTGTATATCATCGTCGTGCTCACGTCGGCGTGCCCGAGTAGCTCCTGTACGGTCCGGATGTCGTATCCGTCCTCGAGGAGATGAGTCGCAAAGCTGTGGCGCAGAGTGTGTACGCTGGCGGCTTTGGCGACGCCGCTGCGCCGGAGGGCGGTATGGAACGACCGCTGCAGGGTAGACGGATACAGGTGGAACCGTCCGGGGCGACCGGTCTGGGGATCAACGGAAATTCGCGCCGACGGAAAGAGCCAGTACCATTCCCATCGGGTATCGGCTTTCGGATACTTGCGCGCGAGCGAAGCGGGAAGGGGCACGCCGGGTCTATCGAGGGCCCTGTCCTCTTCAAAGAGGCGCCGTATGCCGGCGATGTGGCGCTCGAGCTGAGGCTGGAGCCGGGCTGGTAGCAGCGTCACTCGGTCCTTGTCCCATTTCCCGGACCGGACCGTCATGGCACCACCCGGCAGATCGAGGTCTTGTATGCGCAGTCCGAGGCATTCCG